>CAIZMQ010000025.1 GCA_903934135.1 uncultured Verrucomicrobiota bacterium | reverse complement strand
GGCACGAACGAATTCAAAAAACTGCGCCGCTTCCGGTCCCCAATTCTCCTCGGCCGCGGCCTCCAGGGCCTGCGACACGTTCATGCGCGAGAGATAAAGCAGCTTGAAGGCCCGCTTGAGCTGCAAACGCGCCTCGGCGCTGAGTCCGGCGCGCCGCAGTCCGATCGAGTTGAGGCCGACAACCGTGTTCAGCCGCGTCGCCACGGTGTAGGGAGGGACATTTTGGCTGCATGCCGAATCCCCCTGCACCATGGCCAAGCAACCGACCGTGACAAACTGGTGAAAGACCGAGCCCCCGCCGAGAAAAGCGCTGTCGGCCACCTTCACATGACCCGCGAGGAGGACGTTATTGGCCACGATGACACGATGACCGAGAAGGCAGTCGTGGCCCAAGTGACACCCGGTCATGAGGAAATTGTCATCGCCTACCACGGTGTCCGCATTTTCCAGTGTGGCGCGGTTGATTGTGACATGTTCGCGGATCGTGTTGTTGCGCCCGACCCTCACCCCGGTGTCCTTGCGCTTCACCTCAAATCCCAGATCCTGCGGATTCGCTCCCAGGATCGTCCCGTGCCCGACTTTCGTCCCCTCGCCGAGCACGACACGGTGTTCCAAAATCACGTGGGCTCCGATCACGCAACCCGCGCCAACCTCCGACTCCGCCCCGATAATCGAGTAGGGCCCAACCTTGACGTCATTCGCCAGCTTGGCACCGGCGGCCACAATCGCGGTGGGATGGATGTTCATGGAAGTTGAGAGTTGAGGGATGAGGGTTGAGAGAAAATCAAATTCGCCAGAGAAACGGAATCATCCTCTGACTCTCCCTCAACTTTCAACCCTCAACCCTCAACTCAAAGCAGCCCGTGCTCCTTGAAGCTGAAGTAAGGAGGGGCTCCGGGGCGCTCGCGGCCGATGATGACATGATCGAGCAAGTGAATCTGCAGCAGATCCGCGGCCTCGCGGATGCGGCGGGTCAGGGCGCGGTCCGCCTCGCTCGGCGTCGGATCACCCGACGGATGATTGTGCACCAGCACGAAGGCGTAAGCTCCGTGGCTGATCGCCGGGCGCAATATTTCCCGCGGATGGGCCAGGCTTTCGTTGATCGTCCCGAGCGAAACTTCTTCCGCGTGGATCAGCCGGTGGCGCGTATCAAGCAATACGACCCGCAGCGACTCCCGGGGCAAATTTTGCAGCAAAGGCCCCATGAAAGCGTAAATTTTCTCCGGCGTCCCCAACGGCTCGCTCTGCGCGGTCTGCCGCGCCAACCGCTTGCCGACCTCAAAAGCCGCCGCCATTTCGCATGCCTTGGCCAGGCCCACTCCCTTGGCCAGTTTGCGCAACTCTTTCACCGTCATCGGGGCCATCCGCGCCAAGGATCCGCCCGCCGCCTTGATCATTTCGTCCCCGACATCCACCGCGGTGCGCCCCGGCGTCCCGGTGCGCAAAAAAATAGCGAGCAACTCCGCATCGCTCAACGCGTCCGCCCCACGGTGCATCAACTTCTCCCGCGGACGCTCCTCCTCCGGCCAGTCTTTGATCTTCGGCGTCGCCACGCGCGGGAGCATACGCGACCGCGAGGCAACCGTGCCAGCCTGCGTCGGGCGAAAGTTAAGGCCGAGCGGTCGCTCATCCGCCCGGTTGCAACGGGCAAGCGAGCCGCGTGCCCCTACCACCATTACCCCGCCACCCGCCGGATCAAAGCCTGCAAATACTCCGCCACTCCGCGCAAGCCGCTGGTGAACCGGTTTTCGTCCAGGGCATCCAAACCGGTCAGCGCCTCTTCCACCAACGCACTGGCCGCCAGGACGGTCTGCTCCAGGGCCCCGCGTTCCGAGAGCATGGAGACGATCTTCTCCGCCTCCACTTCGTCACCTCCGAGCAACAAGGCACTTACCTTATCGTGATCCCCGCTCCGTCGGGCCGACTGCAAAAGAAAAATCAAGGGCAAGGTCAGCTTCCCCTTGCGCAAATCGCTCCCCAGGGTTTTGCCGATTTCCTCCTCGGTCCCGACCAGATCGAGGCAGTCGTCATAGACTTGGTAGGCCGTCCCGAGTTTGAGCCCGAATTGCTTCAGCGCCCCGATCCGTTCCGGGGTTGTCTCGCTCAAAAATGCCCCCAACTCGGCCGACGCGGCGAAAAGCGCCCCTGTCTTCATTTCGACAATCTTGTAGTAGTCCGGCACCGACAAATTGAGATCAAACCTCCGCTGCGTCTGGATGATTTCCCCGGTGCAAACTTCCGCCGCCGCATCGGCGATGCGCCGCACCACTTCCGTCTCGGAAAAGTTGGTGGCCAACCGCATGGCGTGCGCGAGCAGCGCGTCGCCCAGCAGCACGCTGATCGCATTGCCCCACTTGGCATTGACCGTCGGTTGTTCCCGGCGCAAATCCGCGCCGTCCATGATGTCGTCATGGACCAAGGTGGCGATGTGGATCAGTTCAATGATCACGGCCAGATCGACATGGCTCGAAGTGATCTTGCCCGTGGACCCGCCGGCCAGCAGGGCGAGAGCCGGACGCAACCGCTTGCCGGACGAATTACAAACATAGCCCACATAGCCTTCCATCGCAGGGTCAAAGGCCCGCGCCTGAGCCCGGATCCGCTCTTCCACGCTGTAGAGGTGCGTATTGATCAGCTCGAAGGTTTTTTTAAAGCGCGTGAGAGCCACCGGATCAAGCGGCACGCTGTGGATCTTGCTTGGATTCATTGCCAATGGTTACGTCCGGAAAAAAAAATCAGATCCTCCACTCAGCGCGCCTGGCGCTGCAAAATCGCCCGCAGAACACCCAGCGGCAGCGCCACGGCCAAGCCCATGAACAAGGCGACTTTCCAGCCGGGAATGACCCGCGCCTTGTCCGCCGCCACGGCAACCAGCGCCTGGCGCACCACCTCTTCCACCGAAACGAGCAATTCGTCCGGCGAACTCCATTCCGGCTCACCCGTGCCCCGCGAAGCCACCCGGCCGAACTCGGTCTCCACCGGACCAGGCAACACCGCCGTCACGGTGATCCCCGTATCGCGCAACTCCATGCGCAAACCATCACTGAAGCTGTTCACATAGGCCTTGGTCGCCGCATAAACCGACATGTGCGGCAACGGAATCAATCCCGCAATGGAACTCACGTTGAGGATGGCCCCGCGCCCGCCCTCCAGCAACATGGGGAGCAAATGATGGGTCAACCGAGTCAAGGCCACGATGTTCAGTTCCAGCATGGCGTGAATTTTGGCCCAGTCTCCGGTAGCGAAGGGCCCGCGGTCGCCCATCCCCGCATTGTTGACCAAAAAATTAACCCGGATCTTTTCCTTCACCAGCCACTCCGCGAAATCGCGGTTCTGGTTTTCCCGCGTGATATCCATCACATAAACAAACACCCGCAACCCCGGATACCGCGCCGCCAATCCGGCCTTCATTTCGTCCAAATACTCCGCCCGCCGGGCGACCAAGACCAAAGTGCCGGCCACTGGCGCCAGTTGCCGGGCGAACTCCGCACCCAGTCCCGACGACGCCCCGGTAATCAAAGCCGTGCAACCTTCGAAAAATCGCATATTGTGCGGAGATGATAGTCCAGCAGCTCGAAAATCAAAGCCCCTTCACGACCAAAGACGGCTCCACCATTCGCAGCATCCTCGACCGCACCAATGCGCCCGTCGAAAAACACAGTCTGGCCGAGGCCACCATGGCCCCGGGCCAAGCCACCGAACGCCACTACCACAAACTCTGCGAGGAATTTTATTTCCTCCTCGAGGGCACGGCCCTCATGGACGTCGATGGCGAAACCCGTGACGTCGGCCCCGGCGACGCCATCCTCATTCCCGCCGGCGCCCGCCACCAGATCACCGCACGGTCAAAACTCCGCTTCCTTTGCTCCTGCTCCCCCTTCTACGACCATGCGGACGTCTACTTCGATTAATGACATTCCATGGTAGGGTGGGGCCTTTGCCTATGAGCCATCTCCACTGCGTTCCGGTTGGACCCGCCGCGCACCCGTACCGGAGCGCTGGGGACGTTGCGCCCTACCTTGCAGTCCTTTTTCACCCGCCAGCTACTTCCCAGCGCACACCCACCAACGCGCGAGTTAGTCGGGCAGCAAAGGCCCGGACCCTACCGGATAATCGCCTACTCAACCTCACTCGCGCAGCCGCGAGTCCAGCACCAACGTAACCGGACCGTCATCAGCCAACGCCACCTCCATCATCGCCCCGAATTCCCCCGTGGCCACCGCGCGGCCTAGCAGTTCCTCCGTCTTCCGTACAAATGCCTCGTAAAGCGGTCCGGCTACCTCTGGCCCCGCCGCGCGATGCCAAGAGGGTTTCGTTCCCTTGCGTGTGCTGGGCGGTAGGGTGAAATGGCTCGCGACAAAAACACAGCCGCCATCCCGACCAACACGAGCAACCCACCTTCGATCAATCCGGTGACACAACCCTCTCCCGTCACCGAGGCCTTTGACACCCGCTGCACCACCGCACGCCTAAAAAATTGCAACGCTGCCGCTGCATCAGCCAAGGGGCACGGGCAGCCTGCTCGCCTGTCACGACCCACAAGAACTCACCAAACACTGAACACCGAAAACTCCCAAAACTACCCCACCAACCCGCGCTCAATCTCCCCCACCGTCCGCACCCCGCACAACGCCATGGCCAGATCGAACTCCGCCTTGAGCAACTCCAACACGCGATACGCCCCGTCTTCCCCATCCACCGCCAACCCCCACAAAATCGGCCGCCCCACCAGCACCGCACGCGCACCCAGCGCCAGCGCTTTAACCACATCCGTCCCCCGCCGAACGCCACCATCGAGCAGCACCGGCACCTGACCCGCAACGGCCTCCACCACTCCCGGCAACGCATCGATCGTCGCCGGTGACGAGTCCAACTGGCGTCCACCGTGGTTGGAAACGATCACCCCCGCCGCCCCGTGTTCCACCGCGGCCCGCGCATCGTCGGGATGCACGACACCTTTGAGCACAACCGGCAGCTTTGTCTGTCCGCGCAACCATTCGAGATCCTTCCACGTCAACGACGCATCAAGCATCGCCGCCGCATACGCCGCCAAACCGGAACCGGCCAAACCGTGAGGAAAGTTCTGCTTCGCGTGCGCCGCGAGATTCGCCACGGTCAACCCGTCCAGCAGCGTGAAATTATTGCGCACATCCGCCTCGCGCCGTCCCCACACCGCCGTGTCGACGGTGAGCACCAGCGCTCGGCAGCCCGCCGCCTCGGCCCGCCGCACCAGATCCAGCGTCGCCCCGCGATCCTTGTAAATGTAGAGCTGGAACCACGTCGGACCGGTCGCCGCAGCGGTCACCTCTTCAATCACGGTCGTGGCCAGCGTGCTCATCACCATGATCGTCCCCGCCCGCCCCGCCGCCCGCGCCGTGGCGCACTCACCCTCGTCACATGCCATCCGTTGAAACGCCGTCGGCGCCACCATCACCGGAAGAGAAATCCGCTCCCCGAGCAACTCGACCGAAGTATCCCGCACCGCCACATCGCGCAGCACACGATGATACAGCGCCAACCTCCCGTAAGCCTCGCGGTTGGCCCGCAAGGTGACCTCATCATTGGCCCCGCCGGCATAATAATCGTAAGCCTCCCGCCGCAGCTTGGCCCGCGCCGCCTCCTCATATTCCGCCAAATTGACCAGGGTCATTCCCGTCAAACTGCACCTGCGACCGCCCCGCGGCAAGAACGAGGCGCGGTGCTGTCTTTACGCGGGACTTTATCCCCGCTAAGCCGCATTTGTCGTCATGGCCAGAAACCCGTCCAGCCGGAGAAATTTGTACATCGGCACGGGCGAAGGAATTCTCGCCATGCCTTGGGCTTTTATTTCCGTTCCCGGCAACTTCATCCTCGCCGCTCTCCTCACCCAGTTCTACGGACTGGATAAAATATCCTACGGTCTGATCGTCTCGTTGCCGGCGTGGACCAATGCCGTGCAGATTATTGTCATTCCGTGGCTGGCCCGCTTCCTCACGCCGAAAGACCTCACCCTCGGCATGAGCTGGTTCAACATCGGGCTGTGGACCGTACTGGCCGCCGCCCTCCCGTATCTTCCCACCGGCGAGGCATCCGGCGTGGCCAATTTGTTTTTGATTTTTTTCCTCTTGGCCAGCGTCAGCCAGTCCTTTCTGGGTGTTGGTTGGACCTCATGGGTCAAAGACTGGGTGCCGACCCGCTTGCGTGGTCAATACTTCGGCCAACGCAACCGCTGGCTCAGCGTCTCGACCGTCCTGTTCTTGCTGCTGGCACTGGCGCTTTTTGAGCTCAACGAACACGCACTCTGGCCGTACCAGGTTCTCCTCGGCATGGGCGTGGCCATGCGCTGTGGCGGACTCGTCTGGCAGCATGCGATCCACACCCCGGCCGATCACCTCGACGTGCTCGACCGCAGCTGGGTCTCCCACCTGCGCGAGAATCTCGCCTCGCGGAATCTCGTGATCTTCATTGTCTTCTCGGCCTGGACGAGTTTCTGGCTCGGCTTCGTCGGGCCGTTCATACCTGTCTTCAGCTTCGAGGAACTCGGTTTTGAACCCGGTTCGTTCAGCGTTTTGGTCATCTTGGCCACGGTCTCCGGCATTTTCGGCTGGTGGTTTTGGGGCACACAGGTCGATCGGCACGGCTGCGTTCCCGTCCTTATTGCCGGGTTGTTCTTTTGGGAAATTTCATCTTACGTCTGGGTCTTTGTCAGTCGCGAAACGGTCTGGATGCTTTATCCGCTTTGGGTGGTCGGCGGTTTCTTTTCCACCGCCTACATTGCGGCGAGCTTCAACCTTTTGCTCAAACTGGTTCCTCCGGGCACGAAACTCGCTGGGATCAGCCTGCACCTTGCCGTGACTTCGATCGCCGCCGCCGCCGCACCAATGTTGGCCGGACTCCTCCTGGCTCATTTCATTGGAGCCGGCACCGGTCTCCTTGCCTATCGGGTTGGTTTTGCGGTCAAATCCACCGCGGTGCTCGCCGGCCTGCTCCTTCTGCACGGATTGCGCGAGCCTCAACGCTCCGTCCGCACCTCCCTGCCCGGCGCCTTCCGCACCATGCGCCAACTCCTCGCCGCCCAAGGCACCAGCTTCTTCGCCAGCATGACTCTGCAGAAATTGCGCAACAATCCACGCCGCCCTAAACCCCGTGACGATGCCTGAAAAACGCCAAGTAACTTTCGAACACCTCACCCGCGGAGCGCGGCATTTTGTCTGGGACGGCCACGACGGCGCGGCCTTCCCCGGGCTGGTCTGGGAGGCAGCCGACACCAAAACCCAGGAGCACGTCCTTTGCCTCCACGGCCTAAGCGGCGCCGCGGCGGATTTCGGTCCGCTCGCCCGACACCTCTCGGCCGGAGGTTTCACCGTCTGGGCGATCAATCTGCGCGGACAAGGCAACGATCCCGATCATCGGCGCCGCGGACATTTTCTTGATCCACAGGAATGGCGCGCCGACCTCGCCGCCTTCGCTCGGGAATTTCTGGCCGGTGCACCCTTTCATCTCGTCGGCGAGAGCATGGGCGCGCTCGTGGCGGTCGATGCGGTGGCCAACGGCGCCCTGCACCCGCGCCGGCTCGTGCTCTCTGTCCCCGTGACCGAAACCCGCGCGCCCGTTCCCCGCTGGGTCGTCTCTCTCCTGCGGCAAGCGTGCTGCCTGGCCCCGCGGGTCAAGCTCGGTCCCATGCGCTTTGTCCACGGGAAAACCTCCATTCCGCGCCTGACCGCCGACGACGAATACATGGCCTACCTCGACAACATCCCGCACCGCGTGCGCGGCTTCACCCTCGATTTTCTCACCCGCTTCCACCATCTCATGCAAGAAGCGCAACAATCCGCCGGCCGCCTCGAAGTTCCCACGCTGATGCTCTCCGCCGGCCGCGACGTTTTTATCCGTCCGGACCAAAGCCGCGCTTTTTTCGATCGTATCGCCGCACCGGAGAAGGAATATGTCTTTTACCCCGGAAGCCATCATCTGCTCTGGCACGATGTCGACACCGACGACGTCCTTGCCCGCATCACCCGCTGGATCACGGAGGCCCGCACGTGAAAAAAAGTAGCGCGGGCATCTTGCCCGTGACGTCCGGTCATCATCGGCAGGATGCCGATGCCACCCCTTCACCCAAGTTTCCCACTCAAGTTTCATCCCTCCTGCTCTCATGAACCCCGAAGCCAACCGTCTCGCCAAAAGCCCCTCTCCGCATGACGCGTGGCGCGCATGGGGCCCTTATGTTTCTTCGCGCCAATGGGGTACGGTCCGCGAGGACTACAGCCCGGACGGTGAAGCCTGGACCTACTTCCCGCACGAACACGCCCGCAGCCGGGCCTACAGGTGGGGAGAGGACGGTATCTTCGGGCTTTGCGACCGGGAACAACGTCTGTGCTTCGCTCCGACCTTTTGGAACGGCGCCGACCCTATCCTCAAAGAACGCTTCTTCGGTCTCACCGGTCCGCAAGGCAACCACGGCGAGGACGTGAAGGAGGAATACTGGTATCTCGAGGCCGCGCCTACCGCCTCGTGGCTCCGTGCGCTTTACCGCTATCCGCAACGCGCCTTTCCCTACGAACAACTCGTCGCCGAAAACGCCAAACGCGGCCCCCTCGATCCGGAATACGAACTGCGCGACACCGGCATCTTCGCGGAGGATCGCTTCTTCGAGATCGAGGTCGCCTACGCGAAAGTTGCGCCGGACGACATCCTCATCCGCATCACCGCGAAAAATTGCGGACCCGACCAGGCCCCGCTCTGGATTCTGGCGACGCTGTGGTTCCGCAATCGCTGGACATGGGATCCCGCGCGACCGAAGACCACCAGCCTCGGCACTTCATCCACCGCACTCCTCACGGCTCAGGACGAATCGCTCGGCGCATGGCTGCTGGAAGGCCCCACTCCCGGGGAAATCCTTTTCACCGAAAACGAAACCAACAACACGCTCCTCTTCGGCACGCCGGACGCCACGCCGTTCACCAAGGATGCCTTTCATCGCCACCTCGTCGGCGGCGAGAAGGGGGCAGTCAATCCGGCGAAAGTCGGAACCAAAGCCGCCGCCGTTTACCATTTCAACCTCGCCCCGGGCACCTCGGCCACTTTGGAAATGCGACTCCGCTCGGCGCGGGCCACGAGCCGGGTGGCTTTCCGCCAGGTGATGACCACCCGGAGCCGCGAGTGCGCCGAATATTATGACACCATCGCCGCGCCCTCCCTCGATCCCGCCAAGCGGCGGATCCAGCAGCAAGCCCTCGCCGGTCTGAACTGGAACAAAATGTTCTACCACTACGACGTCGGCAAATGGCTCGACGGCGACCCCGCTTTCCCGCCGCCCGACCGCACCAACCCGCGCAACCTCCAATGGCGCAACTTCATCGCCCACGACGTCATCTCCATGCCCGACGACTGGGAATACCCGTGGTTCGCCTGCTGGGACCTCGCCTTTCACACCATCCCGTTCTCCCTCTCCGATCCCGCCCTGGCCAAGCACCAACTCAAGCTCCTGCTCAAGGAATGGTATATGCATCCCAACGGACGCCTCCCCGCTTACGAGTGGAACTTTGGCGACCCCAACCCTCCCGTTTATGCCTGGGCGGCACTCCGCACCTACTTCGCCGATGCCCGCCGCACCGGACGCCCCGACCGGATCTTCCTCGAGCACGTCTTTCACGCACTACTCATCAACTTCACTTGGTGGTCCAACGACGCCTCCACCGACGACCAACTCGAAGTCTTCGGCGGCGGTTTCCTCGGCCTCGACAATGCCAGCCCCTTCAACCGCAGCGAACCGCCTCCCGATGGCGGTTACCTCGTGCAAAGCGACGGCACCAGCTGGATGGCCATGTTTGCCCTCAACATGCTCCTCATCGCCCTTGAACTGACCCGTGAGCACATCGCCTACCAACCCCTCTGCGGGAAGTTCCTCATGCACTTCCTCTACATCTCCTCCTCGCTGGACATGGCCGGACAAAAAGGCGCCGACCTCTGGGACGAAGACGAAGGCTTCTACTACGATCAGCTCCACCTCCCCGACGGCCGCCGCATTCCGATTAAACTCCGCTCCGTCGCCGGCCTCATCCCCCTCTTCGCCGTCGAGACCATCCCATCCGAACTGGCCGATGTCGGCCGCCCCCTCACCAACCGCTGGACCTGGTTCATCGACCGCCGCCCCGACCTCCGCGAGATCTCCTCACGCTGGCGCACCGCCAACGCCCAAAGTATTCACCTCTTCTCCCTGCTCGAACGCCCCCGCCTCGAACGCCTTCTCGCCACCGTCCTCGACGAAAACGAATTCCTCGGCCCCTTCGGCCTCCGCTCCCTCTCCCTCCGCCACCTCGACCAACCCTTCCAGCTCGAAATCAACGGCCACACCTACCGCGTCGACTATGCTCCGGGCGAGTCAGACTCCGGCCTCTTCGGCGGCAACTCCAACTGGCGCGGCCCGGTCTGGATGCCCGTCAACTTCCTCCTCATCGAATCTCTCCGCAAATACCACACCTATTACGGCGACGATCTCACCGCCGAATTCCCCACCGGCTCCGGCCGCCGACTCAACCTCGCGCAAATCGCCGACGAACTGACCAAACGCCTCACTTCCCTCTTCCTCCCCGGCCCCGACGGCACCCGCCCCTGCGACGGCGGGCGCGACGGCGACCCGCTCCTCTTTCACGAATACTTCCACGCCGAAACCGGCCGCGGCCTCGGCGCCTCCCACCAAACCGGCTGGACCGCCTGCATCGCCGACTTGCTCCAGCGCTGATTGGCGGATCCCACCGCCGGACCTTCTTGTCTTCCCTTCCCGCTGCGGGCAATCTGATTGTTTGCCCCGAAACGTATACCTCACACTTCTTTTCCCATGAAAATCTATCTCAACGGAAAACTCGTCCCCAAAGAACAGGCCGCCGTTTCGGTCTTCGACCACGGTCTCCTTTACGGTGACGGCGTCTTTGAGGGGATCCGATTCTACGCCGGCCGTGTCTTCCGCCTGGATGACCATGTGGACCGCCTCTACCGCTCGGCCCGGGCCATTGCCCTGACCATCCCGATAACGCCGGACGAAATGTCTCTCGCCGTCCTCGAAACCATCCGGGCCAACGGTCTGCAAGACGGTTACGTGCGCCTGGTGGTGACCCGCGGCGAAGGCTCCTTGGGGCTTTCACCCAAGAGTTGCCCGAACCCAACCGTCTTTATCATCGCGTCGACCATCACCCTCTACCCCGACGAGATGTATCAGAAAGGGCTCAAGCTCGTGACCTGCGCCACCCGCCGCATCGCCCACGGCGCGCTCAGCCCCATGGTCAAATCGCTCAACTACCTCAATAACATCATGGCCAAAATTGAGGCCGAACAGGCCGGCGCCGGGGAAGGACTCATGCTCAACGAGCAGGGCTACGTGGCCGAATGCACCGGCGATAATGTGTTCGTCATCCGCGACGGCCGGATCGTCACCCCGCCCATCGCGGCCGGAGCCCTCGCCGGCGTGACCCGCGCCGTGGTCTTCGAGCTGGCCCGCAGCCTGGGTATCGACATCCGCGAGGAAAACATCACCCGCTATGACATTTACACGGCTGACGAATGCTTCCTTACCGGTACGGCCGCGGAAATCATCCCCGCCGTCGAACTCGACTCGCGCCTCATCCACGACGGCAAACCCGGCCCCGTCACTCTGAGGTTGACCGGACTTTTCCGCGAATTGACACGCACCACGGGCACGCCGATCTGTTGAACAAGAACATGCGCTGCGACGTCTGCCAGAAAAACGATGCCACGGTTTACCTCACACAAATCGTCGAGGGAAAGATGCAAAAGGTGAATCTCTGCGAGCATTGCGCCAAAGAGAAAGGCGTGAGCGACCCGACCGGTTTTGCCATGGCCGACCTCCTCCTCGGTCTCGGCGCCACCCAACAGATCGAGCACGGCGGACAGCCTGCCCAGAAGTGCCCGGTGTGCGGTTTCACTCAGATCGATTTCAAGAAAACCGGGCGCCTAGGCTGCAGTGCCTGCTACGACACCTTTGCCGACGGCCTAGCCAATCTGCTCAAGGGCATGCACAAGGGCCTCAAGCACACCGGCAAGATGCCCGCCCATCTTTCCCGCCGCTACGCCATGGCCGACCGGGTCAAATCCCTCGAAACCGATCTGCAAAAAGCGGTCAAAAACGAGAACTACGAGGATGCCGCGCGCTTGCGCGATGAAATCCAGAAAATCGAGCACGAGCTGCAGGCATGACTTTCGACGACATCGTGGCCCATCCCGGCCAATGGCTCCGCGGCGACGGCCCCCACGACAAAATCGTGGTGAGCAGCCGCATCCGCTTTGCCCGCAACCTCAAAGACCGACCCTTCCCCGGCTGGGCCAAAAAAGCCGAGCGGCTGAAAATCCTTGGCGAGATCCAGGATCATGTGGCGGCCATTCCGGCCATGGATGACGGCTACACCGCGCCCTTGCAGGACCTGACCGCATTGCAAAAGCAGATCCTGGTCGAACGCCACCTCGTCAGCCGCGAGCACGCCTCGAAAAGTGCCGGCAGCGCCGTGGTCATTAGCCACGACCAGCAACTCAGCATGATGATCAACGAGGAGGACCACCTGCGCATGCAGTCCCTCCTGCCCGGACTCCAGCTCCGCGAGGCCTACAAGATCAACAACGAAGCCGACCTATTTCTCGAAGACCGGGTGCCCTACGCCTTTCACCCGGATCTCGGCTACCTCACCGCCTGCCCGACCAATGTCGGCACCGGCCTGCGCGCCTCGGCCATGGTCCACCTTCCCGCCCTCGTGCTCGCCGAACAAATCAACCAGATCGTCAATTCCGTCGGCAAAATCGGTCTGGCTGTGCGCGGACTTTACGGCGAGGGCACCGAAGCCCTCGGCAACCTCTTCCAAGTTTCCAATCAAACCACCCTCGGCGAGACCGAGGAGGAAATCATCGACCGTCTGGTCAAAGTCATCGAGCAGGTCATCGAGCACGAGCAGAACGCCCGCCAGACGCTCCTGGAGCGGCGCGCCAATATGCTTCTCGACCAGATCGGCCGCGCCTACGGGGTCCTCGGCCACGCGCGGGCCATCGCCTCGAAAGAAGCGCTCAACCTCCTCTCCGTGATGAAACTCGGGGCGGATCTCGGACTTTTCCCTGAATCCACCCAGCTGGCGGTGGACGAACTTTTCATGACCACCCAGCCGGCCCACCTCCAGTTGGGGGAGAAAAAAGAAAAGCTCAGCCCCGAAGAGCGCGACACCTTGCGCGCCGATCTGGTCCGTGCGAAAGTTAAGAAAATTCCGGAACCCGATATCGCCAAGGTCAAACCGGCCGCAAACGGTAACGGCAAGAAAAAGGACAAATGAACAACTTCACGCCACGAGCCCAGCAAGTCCTCGCCCTCGCCCGCAAGGAGGCCGACCGGTTCAACCACAACTACGTGGGCACCGAGCACCTCCTGCTCGGCCTGATCAAGCTGGGCCAAGGCGTGGCCATCAACGTTCTGGCCAAAATGGGCCTCGACCTCGAGACAGTCCGGATGGAGGTCGAAAAACAAGTCGGCTCCGGTCCCGAGACCAAGATGGTCGGCAACATTCCTTACACGCCCCGCGTGAAGAAGGTTCTCGCCCTCGCCGGCAAGGAGGCCAAGGCGCTCGGCCACTCCTACGTCGGTACCGAGCACATCCTGCTCGGCCTGCTGCGCGAAGGCGACGGCGTGGCCGCCAAAGTCCTCAAAAACCTCGACGTCGACATCGAGCGCACGCGCAACGAAATCCTCCGCGAGCTCAATCCGAATTTCACGCCTGAAGACGATGACATGGAAACCGCCGACGTGGGCGGCGGCGGGGCCGGCGGCAGCGGCAAGCAGGTCAAAACACCCGCCCTCCGCGCCTTCGGCCGCGACCTCAACGACGTGGCGAAAAAGGGCAACATGGATCCCATCATTGGACGCAGCAGCGAAATCGAGCGCGTCATCCAGATCCTCTGCCGCCGCACGAAAAACAACCCCGTCCTCATCGGTGAAGCCGGCGTGGGCAAAACTGCCATCGCCGAAGGCTTGGCCCAAGAAATCGTGGCCGGCAACGTGCCCGAACTCCTCCGCGACAAACGCGTCATCACCCTCGACCTCGCTCTTATGGTGGCCGGGACCAAATACCGCGGGCAATTCGAGGAGCGCATCAAGGCGGTGATGGATGAAATCCGCAAGAGCAAGAACGTCATCCTCTTCATCGACGAGCTGCACACCATCGTCGGCGCCGGCTCGGCCGAAGGGGCAATGGACGCCTCAAACATCATCAAGCCCGCGCTTTCCCGCGGCGAACTGCAGTGCGTCGGCGCGACCACGCTCAACGAATACCGCAAATACATCGAGAAGGACGCCGCCCTCGAACGCCGCTTCCAGACGGTCAAAGTCGAGGCGCCCAGCGTGGAAGACACCATCCTCATCCTCAAAGGCATCCGCTCGAAATACGAGGCGCACCACAAAGCCAAGTTGACCGATGTTGCTCTCGAGGCTGCGGCCAAGCTATCCGACCGCTATCTCACCGGCCGCTTCCTCCCGGACAAAGCCATCGACGTGATGGACGAAGCCGGTTCCCGGGCCCGCATCCAGAACATGACGCGCCCGCCCGATGTCAAAGCCCTCGAAGTGGAAATCGAGGAAATCCGTGGAGAAAAAGAAGCGGCCATCAAGGCGCAGGATTTCGAAAAAGCCGCCTCCCTTCGCGACAGCGAGAAGCAGGCCCGCGAGAAGCTGGAAAAAATCATGGCCGACTGGCGCACCCAGCGTGACGAAAAAGAGGTCATCGTCGGCGAAGACGAAATCCTCCACGTCATTTCCAAATGGACCGGCATTCCCCTGGCCCGCATGGACCAGAACGAGACGCGCAAACTCCTCGCCATGGAAGGCGAACTGAAGAAGTCGGTCATCGGCCAGGACGAAGCGGTTATTGCCATCAGCAAGGCCCTCCGCCGCTCCCGGGCCGACCTCAAAGACCCGCGCCGCCCGATCGGATCGTTCATTTTTCTCGGCCCGACCGGCGTTGGTAAGACCTTCCTCGCCCGCACCCTCGCCGAATTCATGTTTGGCGATGCCGACTCGCTCATCCAGATCGACATGTCGGAATACATGGAAAAGTTCACCGCCTCCCGCCTCATCGGCTCGCCTCCCGGCTATGTCGGGCACGAGGAAGGCGGTCAACTCAGCGAGGCCGTCCGCCGCCGCCCGTATTCGGTGGTCCTTTTCGATGAAGTGGAAAAAGCCCACCCGGATGTCATGCATTTGCTCCTGCAAATCCTCGAGGAAGGCAAACTGACCGACTCCCTCGGCCGCAAGATCGATTTCCGCAACACCATCATCATCATGACGTCCAACGTCGGCGCCGAACTGCTGAAAAAGCAGACCAGCCTCGGTTTCGGTGCGGCCAAACTCGACGAGAGCCACGAAGGCATGCGCGACAAGGTGATGGAAGAGACCAAGCGCGTCTTCAAGCCCGAGTTCCTCAACCGCCTGGACGATATCATCGTCTTCCACAGCTTGCAAAAGAGCGACCTCGAGCAAATTGTCGACCTCGAGGTGAAGAAAGTGGTCGACCGCCTCAAAGCCAAAGACATCACCATGGTCCTCGAGTCCGACGCCAAAGAATTCCTCATCATCAAGGGCTACGATCCGCAATACGGCGCCCGCCCCATGCGACGCGCCGTCGAGCGGTATCTCGAAGATCCGGTGGCCGAAGAAATTCTCCGCGGCAGCTACGAGCCCGGACAGCATCTCCTCGTGGTCCGGGACGGTGAAAAGCTGGCCTTCAAAATCAAAGGCAAGACCGAGCCTCCCGCCTTGGCTGCGGCGGAAAAGCCCGAATAACTCCGGCGTCGAACCGCAAGGGCCCACCAGCCCGGGCAATTTCAGGAGGAAAAAAGGGGCAGGGCCGGGCTTACCCCTCGCCCCACAGGATCCGGCCTTACTGCCAAGCCCACCCGAACCCGGCCGGCTCCTCCCCCAAACTCCATTCCGAAGCCGTTTTCTCCTCCAGCGCGGCATCCGTTCCCCAGCCGAACAAGCCGCGGATTTTATCCAAGTCCAACCATGCAGGCTCCGCCTCCATTTTGGCTTCCGGCGTCAGCGGCGCGAGATCCTTCCCGCCGACCGGCACGGGTGTCACGTCTGTGGTCAGAAGCATGACGATCTGCTCCGTGGTCAGCGGCGGGAGAGCGGAAAGAAAAAGTTTGGGTGCGGAAATCGGACCGAAGGCCCCCGCTCGAATGTCATAAGGCCCGGCTTCACCCGCCCCGACCAGATCGAGCACCGCGACCCAGGGCTGCTCGCGGGTGAAATGGAAAGCGCCCGCCGCGGCCAACCTGCCGCGCGAGGGAAAAGTCACCGGAAGGTTCGCCGCACGGAGGGTTCCGAGCAGGAGGGGTTCGCCCAACGTTCCCTGCAGGTAAAGATCCGGTTCGAGCAATCCACCACCCTCAGCCGGCCCGGCCCGCAGAGGCGCGGACGATCCGGTTTTCAGGTCGAGTTTCCACCCGGAAAAAGGCTCCAGCGCGACCCGCCAGGGGGCAACGCCCGCGGCCGCGGCCGGCTCGAGGCCCAGCCGGGGCGTGAGGACGACCGTGCGCCGGACCTCGCTGCCATCCAGATCAATCGCGCCCTTGACCTCACCGTCCTCGCGATTGCCGCGAGCCTCGAGGGCGCCTTTGCCGCGGAGCAGGAGGTGGTCGTTCTCGTAGATGCTCAGCCCCTCTCCCTGCAGGAGGATTTCCCACCCAGGATTATGCCGGTCCGTAAAGTCAACGCCGCCCCTCGCCCCGAGGACGCCTTCACCCATCTTGGCGCTGGTTCCCTCGAGAGCAGCTTTCGTCCCGGCAAATACCGCCCTGGCTTGCACGGCCTCGATCGGCAACCAATCTCCCGGAAAAGAAATTCTCCCGCCCCTCCATTCCAAGCTTCCTTCCACCAGCGGCGCAGCCGGCGTGGCACCGGCTCGGAGTTTCCCCCGCAGAAGGCCGCGGTCGAAAGTCATCCCGCCTGCCTTCGGCGAAAACCGCGCCAAATCGGTAGGCGGAATATCCAACTGCGCGCTCCATGGTTGTGACTGGTCGATCAGCGTCCAACCACCGCCCTCTAGCTTTCCTAGTATCGGCAAGTCCGCCTGCAAGGTCGCGGCAGCGGATCCGTCCGGCTGGAACTTCGCACCAATCGAGGTGCGCCGGTCTTTGACTTGCAAAGCGAGAGAGGCTCGCGCTTCCGGCAGGGTCAGGCCGGGAAAGGCCGCGCCGAATCCGGTAACGGAAAAATTTCCGTCGATCGTTACGTTTTCCCAAGGACCACTCCCGTCGAGGCGCAAATCCGCTTTGCCCCGGAGTGTCGTCTCCTGGCCGAACAATTCGACCAGCGCGCCGAGGTCGAGATTGTCCGAACGAAGGAAGGCGTAAATATCGCGCTCGCGACGGACCGCCTTTTCCCACGGCTCACCGGCCAGGACCGCTTCGAACGAGAGCGGCAAGAACAGTTCGCCGCCCATCAGGCGAGAACGTCCGCTAAAAAGTTGAATATCCTGCACCGAGAGTCCCTCTTCCCCGAAATAAAGCGACGAGGAAAGCGAGAGTGGTCCGCGATCAAGAAGAAACCGGGAAATGTAGATGTTGCCGGGCGAGTAGCTGCCGGAGAACTTGCCGTTCACCGGCACCGGGTTGAGGTCGCCAGTGAAGCGAACCAATTCGAGGGTGGAGACCCCGGAATGCGCCGATGCCGTGCCATCGCCATCCCAGAAAAGCAGCACACCGCCCTCGCGGGCCCAGTCCGGAGCGAAGCGTCCGATCGGCCCGAGATACCTCGCCACCTCACGGATCCGCAACTCGAGTCGCCCGTGGTAGGACAACGAATCATCCAGCGTGAGTTGGCCGGCGCCACGCAGAAAATCGGATCCGCTTTGTGCGTCAAGATTAGTCAGTTTAAAATCGCGCCCCTCCAACTTCAGATCCGCTTGCAATGACCCGCGCGGCAAACCGCGCAGCGACAAATCCCAAGCGCGAACCTTGAGCCAGCCGCGGCCGCCGGCTGCCGGCCCCGAACCTTGACCCTCGGCGCGCAGCCCGCCGGACAAACCATCCCACGGCGGACCGAGCAAACCGGTCAAGGCACGAAGATTGCCGATCTCGGCGTCAAAGTCGTAGTCAAAAGGCACCTCGCGCCATCCCGATGGGGTCGCGGGGACGGTGATCGTACCGCGCAGACGAACGGTATTCGCCTTCTGCCGCAGGTTGCATTCATTGAGGCGCACCCGCCCTCCCGCCACGCTGAGTCCAATGGCCAGTTCCTCGACCGCATTCTTTCGCCAAGCAAACTCTTTGGCCTCAAGTCGCAGCGAAATCTGTCCGGACAAAGGGCGGCCCGGGTCGCCGTTGAAGGTGAGTTTGGCCAGATCGACCATGCCCTCCATCTCCCCCTCAAGACCCGCGAAGGCTGCGGCCCCGTCCAGCGACAGATTGAGGGCGTTAAGGGCCGCCTTGACGCCCGCCCCGTCCCAGGCCACATCGGCAAAAGCGTAACCGCCGAAGGCCCGCAACTCGAAGGTCAGCGTGGTCTGGCCGACCACCGAGAGTGTCGCATTGTCCACCGTGACATGGCGATCGAGTGTGAGGTCGGCCAGATAAGCAACACCATCGCGCCAAGCGGTGACTGCCGTGAGGTCCGTGAAGACGCGGGAGTGACGGCCCAACCCCGCCGTGGCCTCGCGCACGCGGAGCAAGCCGGTGCGGCCCTCGTCGAGGAGAAGTTCCAGCCCGCACAAGTCGAGCCTCCAACCCGCACCATAAACCGCCACCTCGGCATCGGTCACTTCAACCAACGAAGGCCAGGGCAACGTTTGACCGGCACCTTGTCCGTCGACGGCAACCTCCGGTGCAGACGGCGGAACGGCAACAATTTTGCCCCGGACCCCGCGCAGCGCCACCCGGCTGACCCACGTCCGCGGAGAAAGACCCCAATCGACGGGCGAGGCCCAGGCGAAACGGACCTCCGCAATTTCCACGTCGGTCCCAGATGCGCCGGATACTTGCACTCCTTGTAGGACAATGGGGGCAAAACATTCGGCCTCGGCCGCAGTAATCCGCACCGTGTGGCCTGTCGTCGCGCCGAGCCAAGGAATAAGGCGGAAGGCCAGCTGCCCGAGAACGACCCCATGGACCAGCCACAGGAGGGCAAGAATCAGGACCACGAAGAAAGTCGTGAAAAGGGCCCGGCGGCGGGGCGGCAACAAGGAACTGGATTCCCGATTCATTGGTGGAAGGGCAAACCTGCGCCCGAAGTAAGTCCCCTAAAAAGTTGTAGCCCTCCTCACCGAATGGTGAGAAGGGCTACTGTTCCCCCCAGAACAATCTTTACTAAAGATGTGATCAAAGTAACACGCGACCCGACATGCGCAAGAGAAAAAAATGGAAAATGTTGAGGGTAGAAGATTTATAATTATAAACTGTTTCATATCAATACTTTACCAACTGTTACATTTTCGTCACAATCGGCTCCATCACGTTTTATCTGACAAAAAGCATTCGAATCCCTACCACAATCATCAAGATGGCAAAGGCCCGGGTGAGAATATCATTGGAAAGAAGCTTCAGCCAATCTGCGGCCACCCATGTGGTGGCCACCGCCCCGATCATGACCGGAAGAACCACGTGCCATTTGACCAAAGAGCCGGAGGCATACTTGGTGGTGGCGACGAGGGAAACCGCGATGATCACCGCGAGCGAGGTGGCCACGGCGGATTTCTGATCGAGAGCGAAAAAGAAAACAAAAGCCGGCACCATGATCAATCCGCCACCCACACCGCACAGTGCAGCCAGTACGCCGGTGACGGCCCCGATACCGATTCCGAGGAGGAATTGCGTCGTTGTCATAGTCCCGGTGAAAATTCCCCCGTGATCCACTCCAGGTGGTGGGCCAACATGCGATCGCTTTCGAATTCAAAATAGCCGCGGAAGTTTCGCCCCTCGAGCACGCCGGGCAACCAATGACGGTCGTCGGCCCACATTTTCTCATAAGGAATCTCATCACGCCGCACCCAGAGCGGGATGGCCTCGTCCGTCTCCGCCGGTTCACCCTCGCACCCCTCTGCCACAAACACCGTGCAGTGCAAGGCGTAGCCGTCGGTGAATTGGAAGTGCAACTCCCCGCGCTGCTGCGGATCGCGCGGTGTGACGCAGAGTTCTTCCTGCACCTCGCGGATGACCGCCTCCAGCGCCGTTTCGCCCGGTTCGAGGCGGCCGCCCGGACCGTTGATTTTTCCCGCTCCCAGACCGCGCTTCTTGTGGATAAGGAGCACTTCGTCACCGCGGGTGACAAAGCAAAGGTTGGCCCGCTCGCGCGGTTGCCAGGTGGACCAGTCGGTCGTCACGTCGAGGTCGGGATTATTTGGCTTGGTCCCGCAGGGGAACAACCAGCACGGGGCAACCCGTGCGTTTGAGCACCCCAGTGACCACGCTGCCGGTGAAAAGGTGGTAGATCGCACCGTGGCCGTGCGAACCCATGACCAGACGCTCGGCACCGAGCTCCGCGGCGGCAGCAATGATCTCGTCAGCCGGAAGACCGAAACGCACGTGCGACTCGCAGTCCACGCCGCGCCCGGTGATTTCCGCGGCCAACTGGGCGAGACGCTCTTTCTCAATGCGTTCCTCGACCTCAAAGTCCTGCCCGATCCGCAGGCGCATCATCTCCGGGTCGGTCTCGAACCCCGCCACCTCGGCCGCGGGCTCGATCACGTGGAGCAGCACAAGCGCGGCACCGCGGGCCCTCGCCTCATCCGTCGCGGCGGACAGCAACCGTTCCTGGGTGTCACTGAAATCAACCGCCACCAGCACGTTTTTCATAGCCCTATCATCCGTCCGTCCGGCCCGCCGGGCCAGCGCGAAATGGGGCGGGCCACCGATGGACACCCGGGGCCATTTGTGGCAGGGTGCCGGCATGTCCAAGCGGAGCCTATTCCTTGCCGCCGCGCTTGCCCTTGCCACGGACGGTGCCCGCGCCCAAGACGAGGAGACTGCGGCGGAAATACTCTCCGACACCTACGCCCGCGAGGAACTCGGCGTGAACGAGCTGACCGCGCCCTCCATCCAGCGCCTCTTCAACGAATTGGAACTCTTCAAGCCCGTTCCGGTCCAACTCCTCGCCGAGACGGATTTCGAACGCACCTACAGCAACCGCTTCCAGACTTCCCTGAATTTCGGAGCGCTCATCTGCGACGGGTTCTTTGCCGTGGTGGCCGAACAGAAGGGCCTCATCCAGCAAGTCGGGCGCGCCCTGCTCCGGCAGGCCAAGAGTCTTGCCGTAGGGCAACGCCTCTCGACCCACGCCAACAGCCTGCTCGAGCTAGGCATGCGCGGCGACTGGGCAGAACTCAAACTCGAATTGATCAAGACCCAGGCCGGTGTCGAGGAAGCGATGATCGAACTGCGGGACGAAGAAATGGCCCACATGATCAGCCTCGGGGGCTGGCTGCGCGGGTTTGAAATCGGCTGCCTTGTCACCGCGGACGATTACAGCCCGCAGCGTGCCGCCGGGCTGATGAAACCCGATGTGATGGACTACTTCCTCGAGCGGCTCTCAACCCTCAACCCGCGCCTCAAGGATACCGAACTGGTCACCTCCCTCACCTCGCGGCTCGAAGCCATCCGCAAAATTGCCGGCGGCGCTGCCGACCGGGCACCCTCGAGATCGGAAGTCGAGCAAATGCGCGATCTCGCCGTCGAAATCAACACGATTATGTCCGCCCGCGTCAACCAAGACGGCCAGATCGTGAAAAAGGACTGAGTGCCGCCGCGACACTCTGTGGCGCGCCAACCCATGCCGGTTCTCTTCCATCCGCCGCCCCACAGCCGCGCCCGTCAACTCCATGCCGCGGCGGAAACATATTTCCGCGCTGCATGGAAGCTTGCCCCGCAGGAAGCCGCCGAACTCGGACTTGTCCAATACCGCGGGAAACTCGGTCCGAACGATCCCGGATCGCACCGCGACCGCATCCGTCTCTTCGAGCAGACCCTCCCCTTGATCGAAGACCTTCCGCCGGGCGAAGGCGACGATTGGACCGACCGCCGTGCTTTCCTCGCTTTCCTCCGTACCGGCTTGTTTTTCACACGCGACCATCCGCGCTGGCAGATCGACCCGCAGACGCACAGCAGCACCGCGGTCAATGCCGTCTTCCACTTCCTCGTGCGCCACGCGGAGGACCTGCGTGCGGTCACGCCCGACATCCTTTCGCTGGTGGCCGGCATTCCGCGTTTTCTCGACGAGGGTCGCGCCTGCCTGCGGCGTCCGGTGCCGCTCTGGACCAAGCTGGCCGTGCGCTCAAGCACGCACGCCGCCACTTTCCTCGAGCAGGCTGCCGCGCAAATCATACCGTTGGCGGAATCACCTGCGCGGGCCAAACGACTTTTTACCGCCGCGGCCAGCGCCTTCCGTGCCTATGCGCGGCATTTGCAAAAAATCCGGACCGGACCGGCCAACGGCTTTTCCGTCGGACGCGCCAACTTCGAGTTTCTCCTGCGCGAGCGCATGGGAACCGATGCCAGCGCGGCCGAGTTGCTAGCCGAAGGCCGCCGGCTGGTCGCCACGGTTTCGGACGAACTGCGTCGCGAAGCGGCCAAGTTCGGACGCCGGCCCGCCGATGAAATCCTCGGGCGCCTGCGCGACGAATGGACGCCGTCGGCCGGCGACCTGCTCGCCGAATACCGCACCGTCACCGAAGCGATCAAAAAGCATCCGGCCACCGCGGGGTTGGTCGGTTTGCCCCGCGGCGAAAAGCTGAAAGTCCTTCCCGTCCCCGATTTTCTCCGCGAGCAATTCCCCACCGCGGCTTATAGCGCCCCAGGACCGTTCGATGCCGACCAGACGGGCATTTTCTGGGTCAATGATCTTTCCAAACATGCGAAAAGCGAAACGGAACGGCGGGCCGAAATAGCACAGCATTTCGGACTCGAGTTGACCTGCGCCCACGAGGCTTATCCCGGGCACCACCTCCAATTCGTCGTGCAGAACGGTCATCCGAGCCGGCTGCGGCGCATGTTTTCGCACGCCATTTTTTACGAGGGCTGGACGCTCTGGTGCGAAAAGCTCTGCATCGACCAGAAAATCTACCGCGCCCCGCACGCCAGGCTCATCCAATTGCATGACGCCCTCTGGCGCGCCCACCGGATTATCGTCGATATCGGATTGCACACCGGCGGAATGACCCATGCCGCAGCGACCCGCCACCTGGTGACAAATGTCGGCTTCACCAGGGCGCGCGCCGCTGCCGACGTGAATTGGTATACTTCCGCCCCCACCGTTCCCATGAGTTACCTTCTGGGACGCGAGAAAGTGGCCTCACTCTTCGCCGCGCAGCACGACTCCCTGCGCAACTTCAACGACCAACTCCTTTCCCACGGCGCGGTGCCGTTCGCCTGGTTTGACCGGGAAAACCGCCCCGACGCGAAAAGGTAGTGCCCGGAAACCGCGGCTGATCTTAGGATTTGACCCCGGGGGAAGAACCGGAAAAACAGTTCAGATAGGTATATCCGTCAAGCGCCCTGGCATACTCGTCGAGAAGACGCATACCCTCGTTCGGCTTGAGACGGTCTTGTTTGATGGCGGCATCCACTTGGACTTTCATCCGGCGGGCCAATTCGCTTTTTTCCCATTGGGTGAGGGCCAACACATTGCCGATCGTGTTGCCGCCGATGATTTCCTCGACGTAGTAGCCGCTCTCCTCGTCCTCGTCCAAAAAGATATGCATCTCGTTGACGCGACCGAAGAGGTTGTGCATGTCTCCCATGATGTCCTGATAGGCACCGGCGAGGAAAAACCCGATGTAGTAGGGCTTGCCCTCCTCCACGCGATGCAGCGGGAGCGTCGGCTTCACGTCCTGCAAATCGATGAAGCGCGAAACCTTGCCGTCTGAATCGCAGGTGATGTCCACCAGCGTGGCCTGGCGGTCCGGCGCCTCGTCGAGGCGGTGCAGGGGCATGACCGGAAAAAGTTGTCCCAGCGCCCAGTGGTCGAGGAGGGACTGGAAGACGGAAAAATTGCAGAGCACCTGGTCGCTGAGGGAAACCTCGAGGTCCTTCACTTCCTCCGGCACGTAACGCACATCGCGGAAAAGTTCGACCACCTTGGCCGCGATGCGCCAGTAGACAGTTTCGATCTTCGCTTTGGCCGGAAGGTCGAGCAACCCAAGAGCGAACATCGAATCGGCCTTCTCCCGGATCTCCTGCGCGTCATGCAGGCTTTCCAGCCGGTGTTTGCTGCCGAGCGAAGCGTAAATCTCCAGGATATCCTGAACGATGGAGGGATCACCTCCGGCCGATTTCACTTCCGGTCCGCGGGAAACTTTTTCGATCGTCCCGAACGCCTCGACGATGAGGACGGAATGGTGAGCGGCAATGGCGCGGCCGCTCTCGCTAACCAGGATCGGATGGGCCACTTTTTCCTCGTCGCAGACTTCCTGCACCGCACCGACCACGTCACGGGCGTACTCGTGCAAGGTGTAATTGACCGAGCTGTCGAAGGTCGTGCGCGACCCGTCGTAATCGATGCCGAGGCCCCCACCCACATCGAGGTAGCCGAGCTCGTGGCCGAGCTTGTGCAACTTGGCGTAGAAACGGGCGGCCTCGCGCACCGCGCGCTTGATCGTACCGATATCGGTAATCTGCGATCCGACGTGAAAATGCACCAGCTTGAGGCAATGGGCCATGCCTTCGCGCCGGAGCAGTTCACTGGCCTGGACAAGTTCCGCGGTGGAAAGACCGAACTTGGCGTCCTCACCGCCGCTCGTCGCCCATTTCCCGGAGCCTTTGGTCGCGAGCCGGACGCGGACGCCGATCCATGGCTCGACCCCCATCTGTTTGGCGATGGCGAGGACCTGTGTAAGCTCCTCGATTTTTTCCACCACCATGACGAGGCGTTTGCCCAGCGTGCGCCCGAGCATGGCATTGCGGATGTAGTCCGCGTCCTTATAACCGTTGCAAATGATGAGGCTTTCCGGGTCGGTGTGCACGGAAAGCGCGGCGAGCAACTCCGGCTTGCTGCCGGCCTCGAGGCCGAAGTGAAACGGCTCGCCCGCATCGACAATCTCTTCGACCACCTCGCGCAGCTGGTTGACTTTGATCGGAAAAACACCCCGGTAAACGTTGGCGTAGCCGGAGCCCGCAATGGCTTCGGCGAAGGCTTTGTTGACCGTTTCAACGCGGTGGCGCAGCAGATCCTGGAAGCGCAGAGTCACCGGAAAAGACAGACCGCGAGAGCGCGCCTCGGCGACAAGCTCCATCATGTCCACCTCGCAGCGAGGCTCGCCGCAGGGGCGCACCGAAACGTGTCCTCGGTCATTGACCGAGAAATAAGGCGCGCCCCAGCGCTCCACATTGTAAAGCGCCAGTGCGGAGGAGATGTCCCATTCTTTCATTTGCGAGCGCGCTAATACGGCCATCTGCCCCCGCGTGCAAATGGAATTCTCAGAAATTTTGCTTTGGCGCCGGGCCGGCCCCGCCGTCAGACTTTCAAAATGCCACTTTCTAACCTTCCCCGCATCGAGCACGAGGTCACCGTAATGTTCTACGACACGGACTGCGCCGCCGTCGTGCACAACCTCGCTTACCTGCGCTTTATCGAGGAAGCGCGCACCATCATGGCTGAAAAAATGGGCATGCCCCTGCGCCAGATGGTCGAGACCGGCCTCTATCCGGTCGTCCTGCGCACCGAAATCGATTACCTCTCGCCGGGCAAACTCGGCGAACGCCTGCTTGTCCGCGGCGGGGTCTGCCAACTGGCCCGCGTCCGCTTCGACGTGCATTTCGAGGTTGTCCGGCCGGAGGACGGAACCATCCTCGCCGACTGCCGGCAGACCCTCGCCCTCATTCGCATGCCCGGAGCCAAAGCAGAACGCTTGCCGCCAGAGTGGTTTCAGTAAGGGACGTTCCGCAAAGTCTTGCCGCACCTGGTCCGGACTGGGGGCTTTTATTCCCTCGTCAATTTTCTCTCCAACTCCCGAACCTGTCCGTAGCGCCGGTCAATCCCCGCCCGCAGTTTCCTGCTTGCCTCCTGCCAGGACAGAGCAATGCCGTTTTCGAAGAAGGCCAATCGTTCAAGGCGGTGCTTCTCGGGATCCGTGGCCAGCGGGGAAGAATCCGACTTGGCGCGGGTATCGTTGATCCGGCCGATGTGCCGGTTTCTTTCCTCACCGGCACGCAGCAGATCGTCACACAAGAGAGCGGCCGACTCGTAAAGGCGTTTTTGATCTTTGGCGGCACCGCGCTGCTTATCACGGAGACCTTCCCGCAAGGTGCGGATTTGCTGGTTTGGCGCAGGGAACGGGATCTGGCCCTGTGTCTCGAGAGGAAGAGGTCCGAGCAATTCGTCCATGTGCGCATCGATAAATTGCGACAACCGGGTAACCGGACTGGCTTCGGGTTCCGGCGCCAAAAAATACTCCCAACCGAAGTAGGCTCCTGCGGCAAGAAGCGCGATCAAGAGAACTTTCTTCATCGATCCGACCTTGCCAACCGCGAACCCACGACAAAAGGCAAATTCGCCAGGGCTCAAAGCCCGCTTCTAAGCCCCGGCCCGCAAAGACCGCGCCACAGCCCCGAGTGCCATGGTCAATTTTTCCCGCACCCCGGGCGCAAAGCCGCGCTTTTCGTGCAGAACGAGGAGCTGCAACGCATCGCTGCGCAAGAGGCTGGCATTGCCGACCTCGAGATGCAGGGTGATTCCGCGCGGCTCACCCCAGCCGGCCCCGCCGGCATCGGCCGCCCGGTCCATCGCGCCCGAAGCGGCCTCGAGCAGCTCCGCCTGCTTGAGATCGAGTGGCATGCTCCATGCGGCAAGAACCTCGCGGCGACGCGACAACAAACAGCCCTCGATCCCCGGCAGACCGCAACACAACCGCGGCACATCGGCCGGCGTGAGCTTTTCTTCGGTGTGGAAAATTTCCTGCAAAACGCTGTCGGAACGCAGTCCGATCGTGCTCCATGCCCGGTCGGAACGCTCCATGCGCGGCAAGCCGGAGAGCACCCGCTCACGGAGGCCGCCGGGCAAAACGGTCTCGTCCGCCCCGCCGGGCCAAACCTCCGACTCCCACAGGATATGGAGTGGATGCCTTCCTTTCGATTGCAGGGCCAAGGCTTTGGTCACGGCCCAAGAAGAACTGGTCCGCTTTCCCTTTGCAATCCGCCGTTGCTGGTTAAATTCAAATCATGACCCGCTTTATCCTGCCCATCCTCATCGGCGCGGCGATCGGCTCCGCGCTGGGCTATTTCGGGCAATGCACTTCCGGCACCTGCCCGCTCACCGCCACATGGTGGCGCGGAGCACTTTTCGGGGCCTTGTTCGGCGTCCTGGTTACCTGGCCCTCCCCGATACAGCGATGAAGACCGTCACCATCACCGAAGCCAAAAAACACCTCGGTGCCTACCTCAAGGAGGCTGTGGCGGGAGACAATATCGGCATCATCTGCGGCAGTCGCATCGTCGGGCTTCGGCCGGTCGCCGTGACTTCGGTCGACTTCGAGCAAGCCGGCGATCCGGAAGTCTTGGCCAATCTCACCGCCGAGCAGCGCGACCACCTCTACACACAATTGAAAAAAGAGCGCAAAGAGGCCAAGCGGCGGCGGAAGCAACTGCTCTCCGGCACCACCCCGCGCCCAGCCTGACTCCCCGCGCCTCTCTGGCCTTCCCGGCGGGGCGCCGCCTTCCCCCTGCGCTTGACCTCCTTTCGTGTCCCTATAATACTGCACAAATGTCCAGCATTCCTACCAAGCGCCAGGAGCAGATCTTGGACTACGTCCGCCGCCACCGCGCGCAGCAGGGACTGCCACCCACGGTGCGCGAAATCCAGAAACATTTCGGGTTCGCCAGCCCGAACGCCGCCGCCTCGCACCTCCGCGCCCTCGAGCGCAAAAAATTGCTGTACCGCCATCCCGGGACGGCCCGCGCCTTGCGGGTGACCGGCGACCACTGCAAAGAAGTGGCCGCCATCCCGATCTACGGAGACATCCCGGCCGGTTTTGCCGACACGCGCGAGCAACAGCCCGATGGCTGCGTCTATGCCGACCTCGACTCGCTCGACATCCGCCGCACCGCCCGCACCTTTGCCGTGCGCGTGCGCGGCGATTCCATGACCGGCGCCCACATCCTCGACGGCGACCTCGTCGTGCTCGAACTACGGGAACCGAACCACGGCAACATCGTCGCCGCCCTCATCGACGGCGAAACCACCCTGAAGCGCTACCTCGTCAAAAACCGCCGCCCCTTCCTCCGCGCGGAGCATCCCGGGTATCCGGACCTCATTCCCGCCCGCGAGCTTGTCATCCAAGGCGTGATGATCGCCCTCTTCCGCAAACCGAAAGACGCGGGGCGACCGATCGAGCCGTAAGGACGGGGGCGCGCGGCGCAGACATCGCACCCTCCCTGCTTTCGGGAGACAACCCCGCCACCAAAAAAAACAACGCCGCCGGGTATCATCAACCCGGCGGCGTGCTTGTTTTGAGTTTGGCTAAACTTTCTTACTTGATGAAGAGCATCTCCTGGTAGGTCGGCAGCGGCCAAACATCGTCCGGCAAGTAGCCTTCCAACTCGTCAACCGTCGCACGGACTTTGGTCATGGCCGGCAGAACCTTGAAGGTCCAGTCGCCGACCTCGTGCGCCTTGTCGTGCACGGCGTGCAACATGGCCAGATCGCTCTCCAACTGCGAAACGAGCGCCGCCACCTTCTCCAGCGTCGCGGTGCTGGTGGTGACTCCCGCCGCCTTCATCTTGGCCACCCCCTCGGCGAGGCTTGCCGCATAGGACGCGGCGGCCGGGAAGATTTTGGTCTGCGCGATTTCGCCAACCAGCTTGGCCTCGACATTGACCACCTTCTCGTATTGCTCGCAAAGAATGGCATAGCGGCTGTTCAATTCGGTTTCGGAAAGAACGCCGTATTTTTCGAAGACCTCGACCACCTCCGGCGCGGTCAGCGCAGGGAGCGCATCAGCCGAAGTTTTGAGATTGGGCAACCCGCGCTCCGCGGCCTCGGCATGCCACTCTTCGGAGTAACCATTGCCGTTGAAGATAACCCGTCCGTGCTGGTCCATGACCTCTTTGAGGGCGGCCTGGATGGCTTTGTTCAGGTCGGCCGAACCTTCGAGCTTCGAGGCCATCCACTCGAGCGAGTCGGCGACGATGGTGTTCATCGCGATGAGCGGGCCGGAAATGGACATGTTCGAACCGACCGCACGGAATTCGAAGCGGTTGCCGGTGAAGGCGAACGGCGAGGTGCGGTTGCGGTCGCCGGCGTCCTTCGGCAATTCGGGAAGGACATCAACGCCGATCTGCAGCGTGCCGCGCTGCTTCGATGTCGTCGCCCCGCCGGCTTTGATCTGCTCGAAAACGTCGGCAAGTTGGTCGCCGAGGTAGATCGAAATGATCGCCGGGGGCGCTTCGTTGGCGCCAAGGCGGTGGTCGTTGCCGGCCGAGGCGATGCTCGCGCGGAGGAGCGGAGCGAACTTGTCGACCGCGCGGATGACCGCACCGGCGAAAACGAGGAACTGCGCATTTTCATGCGGCGTGTCGCCCGGGTCGAGCAGGTTGCCCTGCGTGGCATTGCCCAGGGACCAGTTGACGTGTTTACCCGAGCCGTTGATTCCGGCAAAGGGCTTCTCGTGGAGCAAACAGACCAGTCCATGCTTGTCGGCGGTCTTTTTCAGCACCGTCATGACAAGCTGCTGGTGGTCCGCGGCAAGGTTGGCCGACTCGAAGAGCGGCGCGATTTCGAACTGCCCGGGTGCGACCTCATTATGGCGTGTCTTGGCCGGGATACCGAGTTTGAACAGTTCGCGGTCGACCTCGTACATGAAGGCCATGACGCGGTCCGGAATGAGGCCGAAGTAGTGGTCCTCAAATTCTTGACCCTTAGGCGATGGGGCGCCGAAGAGCGAACGACCGGCCGAAAGCAGGTCCGGGCGCGCGTAGTAGAACATCTTGTCGACGAGGAAATATTCCTGCTCGGGTCCCGCAGTGGCGGCGACCCGGGCGACATCTTTATGACCGAAAAGTTTGAGGATGCGGCGGGCCTGTTTATCCAGCGCTTGCATCGACTTGAGCAGCGGTGTCTTGGTGTCGAGCGACTCGCCGGTCCACGAGACGAAAGAAGTAGGAATGCAGAGCGTCGTGCCATTGGTATTCCCCATGAGAAAGGCCGGGCTGGTCACATCCCACGCGGTGTAGCCGCGCGCCGTGTGCGTGGCGCGGATGCCGCCGGAGGGGAAGGACGATGCGTCGGGCTCACCCTGGATGAGGGTCTTGCCTTTGAACTTCGACATGTTGGTGCGGCCGTCCGTACCCGGATCGTAAAAGGAATCATGCTTCTCGGCGGAGGTGCCGGTCAGCGGATAGAAAACGTGGGCAAAGTGCGTGGCCCCACGGCTGACCGCCCAATTTTTCATGGCCTCGGCCACCTCGTCCGCCACCCCTTCGGGCAGTTTTGCCCCATTTTGCACTGTCTCAACCACCGCTTGGTAGGTGGCCGGTTTGAGGGTCTCCTTCATCACGGCGAGATTGAAGGTGTTCGCTCCAAAGACGGTCTCGGGAGATTCCTCCACGAAATTAACCGAAGCGTCTTGCGATTTACGGGCGGCGATCGCGGCAATGGCCGCGGCACGGGCTGTCATGTTGCTCATAGTTTGATGATGGATTCTTTGGGTTGAAGGACTGAAAAGACTTTCAGCATTAGCCCCGGGGCCAAAGCAGAAAGTCGACGGTTGTTATTGGAGCACAAAACGTGCCAAAACCTCGGTCGAGCAAAAACAACCGCTGCTGATCTTGCCAACCATGCACCGCACACGGTCGCGGGGTTGGATTATGGCGATTTTTGACCAAGGAAAGCTACTGAACACTGACGGAATGGCGCCCTTGGCCCGCCCAAGCCGGTGGATAAACCGGCCGCCGCCATGCCGCGAGCAAAAACCCCGCGCCGATTAAGAGCAGAAAAATCGAGAGAAATTGACCTGTGGTTAAAAATCCAACATAGCCCGAATCCGGAAAGCGGAAACTTTCGGCCAGGCCCCGCGTCAGGGCATAACCCACGAAAAACAACCCTGTGACCACCCCGTTGGGCACCCGCACCTTGATCCGCACCATCCACAACAGGACAAAAAGCAACAACCCCTCAAGCAGTGCCTCGTAAATTTGCGACGGATGCCGCGGGGCGAGAAATTGTCCCAGCAGTACCGTGACTTCGGCCGACCCCGGCACCGCAGCCACCACCTCTTCCAACCCGACCGGTGCGGCAAACCTTTCCTGCACCGCGGCCAGCACCTCGCGCTGGGTTTCCACCGGGGCCTCGTAAAGCTCCTTGGGGAATTTCACCGCCCACGCCACCCCGGTCGGACGGCCGTAGAGCTCTCCGTTGACGAAATTGGCCAGCCGTCCGAAGAAAATTCCGAGGGCCGCGCCGACCACGAGATTATCCCCCAATCCCGGCCAATTCACTTTGTGGCGCCACGCATACCACAGGGTGTAGACCGCAACCCCGAGAATGCCCCCGTGCGCCGACATCCCGCCCTCCCACACCCGGAAAAACATCAGCGGTTCCCGCACGAACGCGCCGAAATCATAAAACAAAACATAGCCCAAGCGCCCGCCGATCAGCACCCCGAACACGGCGCACCCCGTGATGAAATCACCGACCTTGTCGGCCGGGATGACCGCAAATCCGCGCTGCGCCAGATAACGGTAGAGGAAAAATGACGCGGCAAACGCTGCCAAGTAAGCCAACCCGTACCACCTCACCCCGAATCCACCGCCGAACTGCACGGCAAACGGATCCCAATTATGCACCCAGTAGGCGATCATTGCGCGGGGCGCGGATGAGAGTTGAAAGTTGAGGGTTGAGGGAACGGAAAAACTAGCCCTGCTATCCTGCCTTTTCTCTCAACTTTCATCTCTCAACCCTCAACTAACTCTGAGGCACTTTGCGGAACTGCGCCGGGTCATAGCCCTGGGCCTCCAGCGCCTTCATCACCACCGCGTAGTCCGCCTCGCTCATCCGCTTGTCGCGTGCCATGACCCAACCGTAGTCGCGCGAGGGATGGCCGACCGCCATGAAGCGGTAGTCCGGATCGAGATAAAGCACGTAGTAAGGCAGCGCAATGGGCCAGAGGAACTGGACCCGCCATTCAGCATTGGATTTTTTGTCCACCACCCAAGCGATGCCGTTCATCACCTTTTCCGGACCGTCAAACCCGCCCTTGCGGTAGCTGAAAATGTTGTCCATTTTCCCGTCCGGCCGCAGGCGATAAGTATCCTTCGAATCATAAGTGTCGCGCTCCAACCAGTAAGGAATGTGCGCGAGAACCCACCAGTCGCCCATGAACCGCGGGAGATCGACATAATCAACCGCCTTGAGCGGCGGCTTCGCCGCACAACCGCCGAACAAAACCATTCCGCCAACCAGCAGCAGCCAAAAAGAAATTCGGTCCATACGACGAGCAAACCACCCCTTGCCACGCGAGTCAAACCCGCCACTCATCTCTCTTCACCCGCCACACATCACTCGTCACTTCTCCTCACTTCCTCCTTTCCCCGCGCACCCGATGCCGTCATGCTGGCCGTTAACCTTCACGGTACTCACCATCGACCCATGAGCGCAAACGGCAGCAACGGCACCACCATGATCAACGTCCAGATCGACGGTGCCTGGCGCCAGTTCCCCAAAGGCACCAAGCTCATCGAGGCCTGCATGCAGAGCGGCAGCTTCGTCCCGCACTACTGCTACCATCCGGCCTTGAGCACGCCCGGCAACTGCCGGATGTGCCTGCTCGAAATCGGCGGTCCGAAAATGGACGCCAACCGCCAGCCGGTCCTCGGCCCCGACGGACGGCCCGAGATCGCCTGGTCGCCGAAACCGCAGATTTCCTGCGCTCTTGAAATCACCGATGGCATGGCGGCCCGCACCAACTCCCCGCTGGTCGAGGACTGCCGCAAAGGTGTGATGGAATTTCTCCTCATCAACCATCCGCTCGATTGCCCGATCTGCGACAAAGCCGGCGAATGCCGCCTGCAGGAATTCGCGGTGGAATTCGGTCATGGCGGATCGAACTTCCTCGAGGAGAAAGTCAAAAAGCCCAAACGCCAGGATATCGGCAAACACATCGTCCTGGACGACGAACGCTGCATCCTTTGCTCACGCTGCGTCCGCTTCATGCAGGAGGTGGCGCATGACGACGTCCTCGGCTTCGTCGATCGCGGCAGCCACACCACGCTGACCGTCCACGAGGGACAGCGCCTCGACAGTAATTATTCTCTCAATACGGTCGACATCTGCCCGGTGGGAGCGCTGACGAGCAAAGACTTCCGCTTCAAAATGCGGGTCTGGTTCCTGCGCGAAACAAAAAGCCTCTGCACCTCCTGCGGCACCGGATGCAACACCATCATCGGCGCCCGTGAAAACGAAATCATCCGCCAGACCCCGCGGCAGAACGATGCGGTCAATTCTTACTGGATGTGCGACCACGGCCGCCTTAACTACGCCTACCTCTACCGCGAAGACCGTCTGGTGCAGCCGCAACTCCGCGAAAACGGCCGATTGCAGAAATCCACCTGGCCGCGCGTCATCCAGCAAGTGGCCGAAAAATTGTCCGCCCTCCCGCGCGGCGAAACCGCCATGATCGCCTCCTCCCGCATGACCAACGAGGAACTTTGGTTGGCGGGCAAAGTCGCCCGCCACCTCGGCATCACCCTGCACGACGTCGTGGCCCGCCCTCAGACAGCCGACGGCATTTTGGTGAGCAACGACGGCAACCCGAACACCGCCGGCGCACAGCTCCTCGGCATCACCCATGCCGACCCCGGAGCGCGAGCGCCGGAAATGGCTACAGCGGTGCGAGACGGCACGGTGAAAGCACTCCTCTGTTTCGGCGAAGACCCGCGGCACTACGGCCTGACCGAAGCCGAACTCGCCCGACTCGATCTTGTCGTCTGCCTCGACATCCTGCCCAACACCGCAACGAAGCTCGCCACCGCTGTTTTGCCTGGTGCCGGCTTCGCCGAAAAACGCGGTTCGATGGTCAATGTCCAAGGCCGCATCCAGCGCCTCAACCGCGCGACGCAACCCCCGGGCCAAGCCCGCGACGACTGGGAAATTCTTTGCGACCTCCTCCGCGCCCTCGGGGCCGACGCGCCGCAGACTCTCGAAGGTGTCTTCAAAGAAATGACCGCCACCGTCCCCGCTTTCAGCGGCCTCACCTTAGCCAAACTCGGCGAACAAGGCGTCCCCTTGGCGACGGGCCCCGTGTAAAGTCCCGCAATCCGGAAAGCTATTCGCGCGCGTGGCGGGTGGGCCAAGCCCCGCTCGGACTGCAAGGTCAACCAAAACCAGGCCCCGTGGCCGAGAGGACGGCCAGCCTAAAACTCTTTCGACCCGCCGATTTCAAGGAGGTTCAACCGCAGTTGGCGGTCGGCGAATTCGCGGATGGCCTCATTCCGGTCAATCTCAATCGCGGGAAACGTGTCATAATGCACCCCGACAACTTCCTTGACCTCGAGAAACCCGGCGGCACGGGCAGCGTCTGCCGGGCCCATGGTGAAATTGTCGCCGATGCAAAGAATGGCCAACTTCAGGCACGCACTGTCGCCGATCAGCTTCATGTTGCGGGTCAAGGCCGTGTCGCCGGAGTAGTAAAAATGACCTTGCTCCGTCTCGACAAGGAATCCCGCGGGATTTCCGCCGTAACTGCCGTCCGGCATGCTGCTCGAATGGGTGGCGGCCGTCATCTTGACCCGGCCGAAGGGAAACTGTTTCGCCCCGCCAAGATTCATGGCGTGCGCTTTATCCACCCCCTGCTTGGCGAACCACTCGACGATTTCCCAGTTGGCGATCAGCGTGGCGCCGGTCCGCTTCGCAATGGCGACCACATCGGCCACGTGGTCGAAATGACCGTGGGAAAGAAGAATGTAGTCGGCGGGAACCTTGGTCACGTCGATCGCGGCCGCTTTTGGGTTGGGAGTGATAAACGGATCGAAGAGCAGGTGCGTGCCGTCCACCTCGACGCCGAAACAGGAGTGTCCGTAGTAGGTCAGTTTCATAGCCGTGTCTCCCTGCAGTAAATCTGGCCGTTTTTCATTGTCAAACCTGCGGCGTAAGCTGCGTAGTGGTCGGCCACATGCGCCGCTTCCTTCTGGCCTCTGCCGACTGGTTCCCCGCCTGGGTCCTTGCGGCCGCCCTCCTCGCCCTCTGGCAGCCTTCTCTTTTCACCTGGTTCAGCGGCCCGTGGATCGTCTGGGGGCTAGCTCTGGTCATGCTTGGCATGGGTCTGACCCTCAACGTGGCAGATTTTGCCGCGGTGCTGCGCCTGCCGGGTGCCGTCGCCGTCGGCTTTGCCGCCCAATACACCATCATGCCCTTGCTCGGCTGGAGCGTGGGCAAGATGCTCGCCTTGCCCGCACCCTTCGCCGTCGGGCTGATCCTTGTTGCCTGCTGCCCGGGTGGCACGGCCTCCAATGTCGTGACCTACCTGGCCCGGGGCAACGTCGCCCTCTCCGTCATCATGACCATGTGCTCGACTTTGGCTGCCGTGGTCATGACGCCTTTGCTCACCGGTTGGCTGGCCGGCGCTTACGTGCCGGTCGATGCTTGGGGGATTTTCCTCACCACCGCGCAGGTGGTGCTCGCCCCCGTACTGGCCGGCCTGCTTTTGCACCACCAGGCGCCGCGCCTCGCCGGATTTATTCTCCCGGCCGGCCCGATCATGTCGGTTCTCGTCATCAGTCTCATCGTGGGAAGCATCATCGGCCAAAACGCATCAGCCATCTTCGCGCACGGAGGCCAACTGCTCCTCGCCGTCACCCTGCTCCACAGCGGAGGATTCTTCCTCGGATATGTCGTGGGGCGCCTTTTCGGCTTCGACCTTGGCGTGGCCCGCACCATCTCCATCGAGGTCGGCATGCAGAACTCCGGGCTCGGCGCCGTGCTGGCCAAAACACGTTTTGCCGCCGAACCGCTCACCGCCGTGCCGTCCGCCCTCTCCAGCGTGTGCCACTCCCTACTCGGCAGCCTCCTCGCCGCCTGGTGGCGACGCGGCGCGTGACGCTTGCCGGGCGCCGACTTTTTGTTTAAGCCTCCGGCCTCCCCCATGCAGAAACCCCATCTCTCTTTCTGGCAGATCTGGAACATGTCATTCGGGTTCTTCGGAATCCAGTTTGGCTGGGGTTTGCAGATGGGCAACATGTCAGCGATCTACGAACGGCTCGGAGCGAATGAGAGCCAACTCCCGCTGCTCTGGCTCGCCGCACCGGTCACGGGACTGATCGTGCAACCAATCATCGGCTACATGAGCGACCGGACGTGGAACAAGCTCGGTCGGCGACGGCCGTATTTCCTCGTCGGCGCCATACTCGCCTCGCTGGCCCTCCTGGCCATGCCGCATTCCGGCGTGCTGTGGATGGCGGCCGGCTTGCTCTGGATTCTCGATGCCTCGGTCAATGTCAGCATGGAACCTTTCCGCGCTTTTGTGGCCGATCTGCTGCCCGAGGAGCAACGCACCGTAGGATTCGCCATGCAGAGCGTTTTCATCGGCGCAGGCGCGGTCATTGCCTCACTGCTACCCGGATGGCTGGGCAAATGGGGGGTGTCCACCGCTCCGAATGCTGAGCAGGCCATCCCGCAGGTTGTGATCTGGGCCTTCACCATCGGCGCGGTGGTTTTTCTGCTTTCGGTGCTCTGGACCATCGTCACCACGAAAGAATATCCGCCGGAGGACATGGAGGAGTTGCGCCGCAGGAAGAACGAAGGCTGGGGTGAAATCTGGGTGGCTTTCAGGGAAATGCCCCCGCGCATGAAGCAACTTGCGGCGGTTCAATTTTTCACGTGGATGGGTCTTTTCGCCATGTGGATATTTTTTTCGGTGGCTGTGGCCCGGAACATTCTTGGCGCGACGGACACAAAATCGGACCTCTACCAGCAAGGCATCGACCTCGCGAACGAATGCTTCGCAGTCTACAACTTCACCGCCTTCATCACCGCGATGGTGTTCCTCTGGCTCGGGCGGAAAATGAGCGCGAAATCGATCCATGTCGTTTCCCTCGCCCTTGGCGGCCTCGGCTTGGCCAGCGTGGGTTTCATCAACGATCCCCTCTTGCTCAAGATCGCCTTCATCGGTGTGGGTGTCGCGTGGGCCTCCATTCTCTCCATGCCCTACGCCATGCTTTCCAGCGCGCTTCCGTCCGACCGCATGGGAGTCTACATGGGCATCTTCAACTTCTTCATTGTCATCCCGCAGATCCTCGTCGCAATCCTGCTCAGCCGCGCGATGGAATACTTTCCGCAGGTCAACCGTTTGAGCGCCGTGGTTTTCGGCGGATTTGCCATGCTGCTCGCCGCGCTACTCACCCTGCGGGTGAAGGCCGACGAACCGGGTGCCCACCCTGCCGCCGCTAAACTTTCCCCAAGAACACCCGGATCTTAAGCAAATCACGAAAGCTGCGCCACCCGTCACTGAGCGGACGGAACTTGGTTTCTTCGTCGTTGATCCACTCCACCGGAAGCTCGTCGACCCGCAAACCGAGTTTCCGGGCAAGGAGCAGAACCTCCGTATCGAAGGCAAAGCCATCAATCCGCGCCCGCGAAAAAATTTCGCCGGCCGCCGCGCGGCGGAAGGCCTTGAACCCGCACTGCGTATCCTTGCTCACACTCAGACCAAGGCCCCTCACCGCCCGGTTGAAAAGACGACCGGCGCGCTCGCGCAAAAAATGCTGCCGCTTGGTCAGGACACTTTCCGGATGACGACGGTTTCCGATCACTGCGGCAACCTCGGGGTGGGCGGTGAGATGGGCGACGAACGGGGCCACGTGGGCCAGGGGAACACTGAGGTCCGCATCCATAAAAAAAATGATACCGCCCGAAGCCCGCCGCATGCCCGTACGGACTGCCGATCCTTTGCCGCGATGCTCGGCATTCTCCACCACGCAGACCGACGGGTCGCCTTGCCTCGCCTCGAGAGCGGCCTGCGCCGTGCCGTCCCCGCCGGGTTCAACCACCACAATGATCTCGCGCAGGCCGGGCAAGGTGGCGGCCAAAGCACGCAATTCCCGCACGGCCCGCCCGATGCGGCGCTCCTCGCGCCAGGCCGGCACCACAATTGACACGTCATCCGGTCCAGATTCTGCCATACAACTATTTTTTTATGCGGTTACCCGGAAAAATGCGCTCTTGGCCGTGGGACCTCATCGCCATCACGGCCCTCGCGGCCGTGCTGCGCCTTGTCCTGCTTGATCTCAAGGCCCCGCATTTCGATGAAGGGGTCAACGGATGGTTCGCCGACCGCCTGCGAGAGACAGGGACCTTTGCTTACACTCCGGATAATTTCCACGGCCCATGGCATTTTTACACCGTCTTTCTCTCGCAGGAACTGCTCGGACGCAACCTTTGGGCGCTGCGGCTGCCGGTTGTTTTGGCCAGTCTGCTTTGTCTTCCGGTTTTTTTTCTTTTCGCCCGCTGGTTCGGACGCGAAGCGGTGCGCTGGGCAGCGCTGGCCTTCGCTGTCTCGCCCGCTTGTGTTTTTTACGGACGGTATTCGATCCACGAACCGTGGTTCGTCTTCTTCACCATGCTCTTCACTTGGGGTGCCATCGCCCTTTGGTTGGACCGCGACCGGGCCGGCCTGTGGGCCGCCGTACTCGGACTGACCGGAATGGTGCTCAACAAAGAGACCTACACCATCCACGCCGGATCCTTGGTTCTGGCCGCCGGCCTCATGCTGCTCTGGAACCGCGTCGCTCCCCTTGCTCCGCCCCTGCGTCGCGCACCGCAACGCCAATGGACGCCAGCCGGTGTCTGCACCGCCGGCGCTATCGCCTTGTTCCTCTTGGTTTTTTTCTATTCCGGAAATTTCCTCCACTGGGGCGGTTTATCCGGCCCTTTCGAGGCGCTGGCGGCCTGGACCAAAACCGGAACCGAAGGCCAGGGCCACGGGAAGGAAGCCTACCAACTGCTGCCCTGGGTCAACTATTACTGGCTCGCCCTTTTCGCCCGCTACGAGTGGCCGGCCCTGGCTGGCTTGGTCTGGGCCGTGCGTTACGCCTGGCCGGGTCCGCCCGGGCCGCGCCTTCTCGCCATCCTGGCCGGCGGCATCCTCCTCGCCTACTCCATCGTGCCCTACAAAACCCCTTGGTGCATCACCTCCATCATCTGGCCTTTTTTCCTCTTCTTCGGAGCCGCCGTTGCCGCGACCGGACGGACCCCGGTGCGCCTCGCCGCAGCCGCCCTGCTGGCCGTGTCGCTGGCCATGACCGTGAGGCTCAACTTCTTCCGCTACGAGGACGACAGCGAACCTTATGTCTATGTGCAGACCCGGCGCGAGATGGACCAATTGACCCGCCCTCTCCTCGAATTGGCCGCGGCCGATCCGCGACGCGTGCACACCCGTGGTGCGGTCTATCTCGAGAGCTACTATCCGCTTCCCTGGATCTTGGGGGATTTCCCCAACATCGGTTACTACGGCGGAAAAATTCCGGACCCGGTGCCCGCCGACACCGCCTTCCATGTGGTCGAGTTGGACAAAGCGGACGCCATCCGAGCGCAGTTGGGCCCCGGCTACCACGAAGTGCGCTTTGCCCTCCGCAGCGGGGTCGATCAGTGCGTTGCTTTGATCAAAGACGAACTTCACGCCGCGATGGAAAATGCGGCGCAACTCCGGCGGCCGAGGAGGAGTGAGCTGTGATCGGCTGGCGCATCCTCTGCGGCGGCCTTGTTTTTGTTGCCGTCACCACCATTGCCGCGGCCGGGCTCTCCACTTTGGCCGGACGATTGGAGCCGCGCGGGGCGTGGATCGCCATGGCGCTCGGTTTGTCGGCCGGCATCGCCGCGGCCCGTGGCGCGAGCGCCCCGCGACAGAAAATCACCACCGCCGACGCGGTCCTTTTCGTGGTCTTCGGCCTCGCCGCCCTGCGCGCCTTCCTCTGGGTCGTTTATCCCGAGGGCCCCGACCTGAAAATTCTTTCGCCACACAACCTCGGTGATATCGCGCTGCACCTTAATCTCATCCTGCGCTGGGCCAATGGCGGCACTTTCTGGCCGGAGAATCCTTTCCTCGCCGGCGCCGTGTTTCCTTATCACCCGGGCATGGACTTCTGGAACGCCATCCTCGGCGTGCTCGGCCTGCCGGTTATCGCCGGCCTGCGCTGGGTGGGGCTGCTCGGGGCGGCCGCGACGGCCGCGGCGCTCTGGCGTTATGGTCGCGGCTTTGCCCTCGCCTCCTTCCTTTTCGCCGGAGGACTCGGCGCCTTGGTCCTGCTCCGGGAAGGCGTTCTTGACGGGCAACAAGACGCTGCGGCTTGGAAAAACCTTTTCCTCACCATGCTGGTGACACAGCGAGGGATGCTCTTCTCGCTGCCGGCGGGATTTGTCCTCCTGACCGTCTGGCGCACTCGGCTTTCCGGATCAGACGGACCACGCCTTTCCGTGCCCGCCCAGGCGGCGCTCTATGCCTCGATGCCCTTCTTCAACGCGCCGGCTTTCGTCTTTCTCAGCGTTCTTCTCGCCGTCTGCTTCTTTGCCGGTTGGCGAACGGGACGCTCCCGCGACTTTCTCAGTGTCACCCTGCTCGCCGTGATTCCTGCCACCTGGCTGGTCCGCATGGTGACCGGCAACTTCACCGCACCGAACGCGCTGCGCTGGGCGCCGGGCTGGATGCAGGGCGAAAATGGATGGTGGTTCTGGCTGGAAAACTTCGGACTCTTTCTTCCCTTGACTGCCGTGCTCGGCATCGTGCTCTTGCGGCGTGGGGCGGCCGATACCGCAACCCGCGTCTTTTATGGCGTCGCGGCGGCCACCCTCGCCTTCTCTTTCCTTTTTCTTTTCGCCGCCTGGCCTTGGGACAATACCAAGCTCATCGTCTGGGGTTACCTCGTCCTCGCGCCATTGCTTTGGGACGGTCTGATCAAGCACTGGCCGCTCGGACTGCGCATCGCGGCATGCTTGGCCCTCTTCACCTCCGGTGCGCTCGCGCTGGCCGGGGGCCTTGACGGACGACACGGCTACAAAATCGCCGGGCGCGCCGAATTGGACGACGTGCAATTCCTGCTCCGCCATCTTCCGGTCAACGCCCGCCTGGCCTGCGCCCCGGCTTACGACCATCCGGCCTTGCTCCTTGGACAACCCGTGGTCATGGGCCATGACGGCCACCTTTTCAGTCAGGGTCTTGACTACGGCCCGGTGTCCGAAAAGTTGGACGTCTTGATGTCAGGCCGCGAGGGTTGGCGCGATGCGGCCCGCGGCCTGCAGACCCACTACCTTTTCTGGGGCCGGAAAGAAAAAGAACGCTGGCCCGACTCCTCCCTACCGTGGGTCCCGTGCGCGCCACCATTGGCGACCACCCCGAGCGGCGTCCTTTACCTCCTCACCCCCTGCTTGCTGGAGGAGTGAGATGAGAGTTTTTCGTGTCCAGTGTTCAGTATTTGCAGAGCCGGAAAATCGCGATACTGGGAAGACTTCAGTCCCTCCGACGGAAAACTGAACACCGAGCCGAGTCTTCGAACCGCAGTCCGCTTCGGCGGACGTAGATAGGTCGGCTCAGCGACCAAACGGGCCTTAGCCAATCACTGAACACTCCGCGCCGCAGGCGCGGCGCGGTCAGAACCGCCACAGCTTGCCCTGCTTCGCGTCGGCGAAAACTTGGGGGCTGAGCATGTAAGACATCGGCGGGTTGGGCAGCGCCGAGTCGTCGAGGCGAGGCAACGATTTTCCGACCGTCGCGTCCCAAGGCTGGCTCGTCGAGATGTTGATCGGCGTTCCACTCCGCACAAGGTTGAAGGTTTTCTGCGCAGCTTTCAGCGGCATGCGCACGCAACCCATCGTGCTGGGGTGAGGTTTGACAAAACCCCAGTGCATGCCGTAGGCCGATTTGAATTCCATCCAATAGGTCATCGGATAGCCCGCGCCGGGATTGCTGACCCGCCGGCGGTTGGCCGTCTTGGAATAAATCTTGTAGTTGCCGTGCGGGGTGGGCGTGGACGGTGTGCCTACCGAGACCGGTGTGGCCAGCAACACCTCGTTGCCTTCAACCACATACAACCGCTGAGCACCGGTGCTCAGTTTGACCTGCACGTTCGCGGGGTTGCGGGGTTGGCGGACCGGCGGGTCGAAGGTGAAAGAATTGTTGCCCCCCGGGCGGGTGGTTTCGCATCCGGTGAGAACCACGAGGGCCAACACCGGCATCAAGGTGCCAAGGAAGACGTTTTTCATGTCCAGCACTCATAGGCAACTGGACCGCGCAGGCAAGCATAAAGCGCCGCCGGACGAAGTTGCTTATTGCCATGAGCAGTCCGGCCATAGAGAAAAAATGTCACACCTGACGCCGCCCGTGAAGAAAACCATCCTGGTCGTCGACGACGAGAAAAATACCCGTGAAGGGCTGCGCACCTCGCTCGAGGAAAACTACGAGGTCTATGTGGCTCCGGATGCCGCCGGCGCGCGCGCCGTCATGGAGACCGACCGTGTCGACCTTCTCCTCACCGACCTGCGCCTCGGGGCGGACGACGGCATGGACCTCCTCGCCTGGACCCTCCGGCAAAGCCACCCTCCTGTGTGTATAATCATGACCGCTTACGGCACGGTCGATGCCGCCGTCGAGGCCATGAAACGCGGGGCCTATGACTTCGTGACCAAGCCGGTCAACATCGACCGCCTCGACCTCCTGATCAAACGGGCCCTCCATGGTTCCGAAGTCGAGCGGGAGAACGTCCGCCTGCGCGAGCAAGTCGACAAACGCTACGGCCTGGACAACTTCGTCGGCGACTCCAGCGCCATGTCCCACGTGCTCGACACGATCAAACAGGTCGCGCCATCCCGGGCCACCGTCCTAATTTCCGGCGAGAGCGGCACCGGGAAAGAACTGGCCGCACAGGCCATCCACCGGCTCAGCCCGCGCCATAGCGCACCGTTTGTCGCGGTGCATTGCGCCGCACTTTCTCCGCAATTGCTCGAGAGCGAACTTTTCGGGCATGAGAAAGGTGCGTTCACCGGAGCGGGCGAGCGGCGCATCGGACGATTCGAACAGGCCGCCGGGGGCACCCTCTTCCTCGACGAAATCGGGGAGATCGACGCCGCGACCCAGGTGAAAATCCTCCGTGTCCTCGGCGAACGCGTCTTCGAGCGCGTCGGCGGCAACAAAACCATCGCCGCCGAGGTACGCCTCCTCGCCGCGACCAACCGCGACCTCGCCCAAATGGTGGCCGAGGGCAAATTCCGCGAGGACCTCTTCTTCCGCCTCAATGTCGTCCAGGTCCACCTTCCTCCCCTGCGCGACCGCCGGGAGGACATCCCGCCGCTCGTCGTCCACTTCCTGCGCGAGTCGGCCAGGGAAAATGACAAACCTTTCCGCGAGGTGACCTCGGATGCCCTCAAATGCCTCACCGCCTACGACTGGCCGGGTAATGTCCGCGAACTGCGGGCCGCCATCGAGCATGGCGTGGTCATGGCTGGCGGACCGAAGATCACCCTGCGCGACTTGCCCCCGGGCGTGCGCGCCGCCGCGGCCGGCGAGGCCCCCCGCGCGCCCCTCCCGCTCCACCTCGGCGAAACCAAGCTCTCCCTCGTCCGCCGCGCCCTCGCCGAGAGCAAAGGCAACCGCACACTCGCCGCCCAAAAACTCGGCATCAGCCGACGCACCCTCCACCGGAAACTGCGCGAGCACCCGCAGCTCGCCGCCGACTGATCTTATGGGCCTCGAAGTCAGTTTGCAGGGACTGCTCCACGCCTTCGAACAAGGCCGGGCCATGGTCTGGTTGCGCCGCCTCGTCGTCGCCATAATCATCGGACTGCTCGCCACCATGTGGTTCACCTACAAGTTCAACGGCTTTTCCGTGCCCGAGTCCATGGATCAGGCGCAGATCGGGCGCCAGTTGGCCACCGGCCAAGGATTCACCACCCTTTATGCGCGGCCCCTCGCCCTGCATCTTATGCTCGCGCGGACCGGAACCATTGCATCCCCCCTTCCGGAGACCAGCCAAGCTCCCCTTGGCCCGCTGATCAATGCCGTCGTCTTGCGGGCGGGCGGCCAGTCTTTCGCTCCCGGTTCGGACCAGCCTATTGTCCCGGCCGAGCGCGCCATCACCGCGGTCGCCTTCCTTTTCTTCGCCGGTTCGCTCGCCCTCTCCTACCTGCTCGGCCGATGGTTGTTCGACGGGCCCCTGGCCCTGATCGGTCTCGGGCTCATCATCGCGAGCGACTTGATTTGGAGGTTCACCTTTTCGGGCCTGCCGCAAATGGCCATGCTTTTCCTCTTCACCGGCGCCCTCCTTGCGCTGGCGCGGGCCCTCGAGGCCAACGAGGCACGGCGCCGGTCGAAATCGGTCGTCATGATCCTGACCGCCGCGCTGCTCCTTGGCCTCATGACCTTGGGCCACGGTTTGGGCCTGTGGATCTTCGCCGGATTCTGGCTTTACGCCGTGGCCGTGATCCGTCCGCGCTGGCTCGTCGCCCTTGTCGCCCCGGTGGTCTACGTCCTGCCCCTGGTGCCCTGGGCCTGGCACAACTGGCAGGCCCTGCGCAATCCGTTCGGCCTCTCGTTCTACGAACTGTACCGCCAGCCGCAGACCGACCCTCTGGCGCTGCTCGCCGACTTCGAGCCGATCCTGCGTTTCCAAGCCGGTGATTTTCTGACCAATACGGCAACCCAGACGCTGGCACAGGCCGGCAACCTGCTCACCTACCTCGGCGGGAGCGTGGTGGCCGCCGCCTTTTTCTTCGCTGTCTTCCTCCACGTCTTCCAACGCTGGCAGGCCGCACAATTTCGCTGGGCTGTGCTCTTCATGTGGTTAGGAGCCGCCGCCGGGATGAGCGTCTTCGGAGTCGATCGCTCCGTCTCGGTCAATCAACTTCACATTCTCTTCCTGCCGGTCATGATTTTTTACGGACTCGCCTTCCTTCTCCTGCTCGCGAGCCGCCTCGGCCTCGAGCAACCTTTCCTGCGGGGCGCCTTCATCACCCTTCTTTTTCTCGTCTCCAGCATCCCGCTCCTCGGCACCATCGCCCTCAAACCTCCGCTCCTCAATTGGCCGCCCTATTTACCGCCACTCATCTCGCGCTTCAGCCAGTGGGTGCAGCCTGGCGAGGCCATCGCGGCCGACATCCCTTGGGCCACCGCCTGGTATGCCGGGCGCACTTCCCTGCTCCTGCCGGAAAATATCGCCCAGTTCGAACTCATCCATACCGAGGGACTGCTGCGCGCCCCGCTGGTCGGCATTTACCTCACCCCCTTCAGCGGCGACCAACCCACCTACGAAACCATCATCCAGGGCCGCTACCAGGAGTGGGCCCGCTTCGTGCTGCGCGAAGTCGATGATGACGACCTGACCGGCTGGATGCTGCCCTCCGCGGTCAACCTGCCAATCGAAGGCCAGAGCATATTTTACGCGGACCGCCCCCGCTGGCGTTGAACACTCGCTTCACCATCGACGCCCCGCCCGCCCGCCGCTAAAAAAGAATCCGATCCGACCCGGCCGCACTGCACATGATCCATCAAGAAGACACGAACGTTCAGGATTTCGTCTACCAGATCGAGGCCGGCCGGCTGAAGCCGCTCGTCCTGCGTTTCCTTTTTTTCGTCACTGTGGCGGCCCTCGCCGCGGTCTATCTTTTTTTCATCTTCCGCGGTTTGGACTCCGAGACCGCCATGGATCAGGCGCAGATCGGACGGCAGATCGCCGCGGGTTCGGGCTACACCACCCTTTACGCCCGTCCGCTCGCTCTGTGGCAATTCCTCAACCACCGCGAGCAAATCCCCCCGACTCCCCAGCCGGACATCTACAATTTTCCCCTCAATCCCGTCTTCAACGCCGCCCTCCTCCGACCGATCAAACGCTGGTGGCCAATGGAACCGACCGATGTCGTCTACATTGGCGACACCGTGATTGCCGCGGCCGGCATCATGCTCTTTCTCGGTTCGGTCCTGATCACTTTCTTTCTGGTGCGGGGCCTCTTCGACCCGCGCATCGCCTGGTTGACCACCGGACTCGTTTTGCTCACCGACCTGCTCTGGCGGTTTTCCATTTCCGGCCTGCCACAAATGCTCCTGCTCTTCCTCTTCAGCGCGGCCCTGTGGTTGACCCGTTGCGCCATGATGGCGCGGGAAGACAAACTGACCGGGCGCACCCTTTTGTCCCTTGCCGGGGCGGCCCTGCTTTTCGGCCTCATGTCCCTCGCCCAGCCGCTGACCTCGTGGATGTTCCTCGGCTTCCTCGCCTTCGTCTTCACCTGGTTCCGTCCGCGCGCCATCAGCGGCCTGCTCGTCTTCTTCATCTACGCCGCCGTGGTGGCCCCCTGGCTGGTGCGCAACTTTCTGGTCTGCGGAAACCCGCTCGGACTTGGCATCTTCAGCATCCTCGACGGGGCGGGCAGCTCGGAGTTCTCGTTCATGAGCAACCTGCAGCCCGATCTCACCGCCTTCGGCACCGTGCGTGCCAAGTTGCGCGGCGGCCTGCTCGACCAGTTTCAAAACCTCTTTTCTTACATCGGCTACAATGTGGCCGCCGCCGCTTTCTTTCTTTCCCTCCTGCACATCTTCAAGCAACGCGTGCCCAACTTCTTCCGCTGGGCCCTCGTGCTCATGTGGCTCTTTGCCGCCTTCGGCATGGCCGCCTTCAGCCCGCGTGGTGCCGTCTCCCACAACCAGCTCCACGTCCTCTTCATCCCCCTCTTCATCGCCTACGGCATGGCCTTCCTCATCGTGCTCTGGAACCGCATGGACCTGCGCTTCGAGCCGGCCCGTATCGCTTTTATCGTGGCCGTTTTTGTCGTCTCAGCCCTGCCCATGGCGGTCAACATTCTCACTGCGCCGCCCGGACGCACCGCTTGGCCGCCCTACGTCGCCCCCTTCATCCATACGGTGGCCGACTGGATGGACCCCAACGAAGTGCTTTGCTCGGACATGCCTTGGGCCACCGCCTGGTATGGCGGACGCAGCTCTCTCCTTCTCCCCACCACGGTCAAGCAATTCATCTCCATCCACGACTACGAATACCTGGGCGGGCCGGTCAACGGGCTCTACCTCACCCCGGTCTCGGGCAACCGCCCGTTCATCTCGCAAATCGCCAGAGGCGATTACGGGTCATGGGCCACCTTCATCATGCGCAGCGCCGACCTTTCCCGCTTCCCCCTGAAATACTTCACTCCCCTGCCGATCGACAACGAGTGCGTCTTCTATTCCAACCGGGATCGCTGGAGTAAACGCCAGTAACCATCATGGCCGCCCGCAAAAAAGACGAAGCCCCGCAAAATTTCGAGGACGCCATGCAACGCCTCGACGCCATCGTGGCCAAACTGGAGGAGGACAAACTTCCGCTCGACGAAATGCTTGCCCGCTACGAGGAAGGCGTGGCCCTCGCCCGCTACTGCGGGGAGAAGTTGGAAGCGGCGGAACAGAAGGTGCGCCTCATTGCCCAAAAGGCGGACGGCACCGTGACTTTGGAGGAGTTCGATGACGGCGAAGAAACCTAAAACGCACCTGCTCGCCGGGATCAACGGCCCGGCCGATGTCCGCGCCGTCCCCGAAGCCGACCTCCCGCGCCTCGCCCGGGAAATCCGCGAGGAACTCATCCGCGCGGTCTCCCAAACCGGCGGACACCTCGGGCCCAACCTCGGTGTGGTCGAACTTACCGTCGCCCTGCACCGCGCCTTCGATTCGCCCGCGGACAAACTCCTCTTCGACGTCAGCCATCAAGGCTATGTGCACAAAATGCTCACCGGGCGGCGCGAACGCCTCGACACCATCCGTCAACCCGGCGGACTGAACGGCTTCCTCCTCCGCACCGAAAGCGAGCACGATTGCTACGGCGCCGGCCATGCTGGCACCGCCCTCTCCGCCGGCCTCGGCATGGCCGCGGCCCGCGACCTCC
>CAIZMQ010000024.1 GCA_903934135.1 uncultured Verrucomicrobiota bacterium | reverse complement strand
TCGCTGGGCGGCTGGTCGCTGGAGAGAACGATCTGTTTGCGGCCTTCGAAGAGCGAATTGAAGGTGTGGAAGAACTCCTCCTGCGAGCGCTCTTTGCCGGCGAGGAACTGGATGTCGTCGATGAGCAGGATGTCGGCCTGGCGGTACCGGCGACGGAATTTGACCAAGGAATTCGTCTGAATGGCATTGATGAACTCGTTGGTGAAGGTCTCGCTGCGCACGTAAGCCACCTTGGTCCCGCGGCGCAAGGCGGCCAAATGATGGCCGATGGCTTGGAGGAGGTGGGTCTTGCCGAGACCGACCCCGCCGTGGATGAAGAGCGGGTTGTAGGTGCGGGCCGGGGATTTGGCCACGGCCAGGGAAGCGGCGTGGGCGAATTCACTGTTGGCTCCGACCACGAACGTATCGAACACGTAGTGAGGGTTGAGCCCCTTGGCGCCGGCGACTCCGGCCGCTTCCGCCGGCTCCTCGGGCGCGATGGCCTCTGCGGGAGCGACCGGTTCGCTGACATGCCCGTTCTCGACCCGGAAAGTGATCTTCCGCTTGGCTCCAAAGACGGTCATCAACGAGGCCTGCAACTGCGAGCCGTAATTACTCTCGATCCAGACCTGATAGATGCTGTTGGGAATAACCAGCGTGACCTCGCGCGCATCGGCTTCGGCCAAGCGCAATGTGGAAAACCATCGGTCGTAAACTCCCTCGCCCAATTCCGCCCTCAGGGCCGATGAAATCTGGGTCCACAGCGCTTCAAGACCCGGGTCGGCGGCAGAGTTATTCACGGCAGCGGGCGGGGCCGTGGAGACGGAAGCGGACAGAGAACGGTCGGAGCGGACCGGGGTGGCTTGGCGGATGCGGCTTTTGGAACGCGGGGAAGTGGAGCGGGGCATGAAGTTATTCTGTTAAGCCCAGCCCGTGGAGGTTTCGCATCCGCCGGATCTTCGGGTCAAGAAGGAGGATCCTGGCTGGAGTGAAAGCAACATTTGGTGGGGCGACGGGAGCCGGAGACCGAAAACCGTGGAACACGTATTCACAAGTTGTTCACAGGCTTCCTCGCTTTCTCTCGGCGTCACGGACGCAGCGTATCGATCGAGAAATTCGCGCTCAAGACTTTTGCAGCGCTTGTAAACTTTTTCTCAAAATCGCTTGACCGGACTACGTCACCCGCGGGGCCTGTGTTTTCCGGCCAAGCACGATACCGCACGCGAGCGTGAGCAAACACGTGATCGGATAAAGCCAGGCGAAATTGATTTTCGGACGCCAGGCGGCCGCTTCTTCGGTCGTGATCGCGCCCAGCGCGGCGAGAATGTTGTAGAGATCCGGACGCGCCCACAGCACGAGCAGAATCGAAATGGCCGTGCCGATGATGATGCCGCGGATATCGCGCCGCAGCGGACTCAACGCAAGGAGGAAGGCCGCCAACATCGGCCCGTAGGTGTAGGCAACCATGCCGAAGGCGAGCGAAAGCAGATTGATCTGCCCGCGCACGGCCTGCAATCCGATGGCCACGAGAATGAGCGCGACCCCCCACCCGACCACGGCGAAGCGCGATTGCTTGAGGAGGCGCTTTTGGTCGGCAGACTCGAGACCGTCCTTGCCATACCACAAGGCCATCGAGGTCTGCGACAAGGCCGCCAAGGCCGAATCCAAACTCGAAATCGCGGCGGCAAACGCCCCCGCGAGAATGAGCCCGCTCAAACCCGGCGGGATGACCGTGGTAATCCACACGGGGAAAACCGAATCGGTGTCCTTGGCAAAAAGTGCCGCCTCACCGGGAGTCGGCGGACGCTGCTGGTAGTAGACAAAGAGCGCCGCGCCGACCGCGAGCATGAGCACGGTGACCAGAAGGGAGATGCTGCTCGCGATGATCGCCTTTGAGGCATCCGCCGCATTGCGACAGCAGAACATGCGCTGCGCGTTGAGTTGGTCGGTGCCGAAGGCGGCCACGTTTTGGAACGGCATGGCAAGCAATCCGACCCACAAAGTGAACTGCACATCGGGATTGGTCGAAAGGTCGAGCAAGCGCAACTTGCCGGCCGCCCCCGCCTCGGCGACGAACGCCGCGAAGCCGCCATCGATGCCCGCCATGAGCAGGATGAAGGCGAGCAACCCACCGCCGATGAAGACAAAGAACTGGATCACATCGGTCCAAATGACCGTGGTCATTCCCCCCATCAGCGTCCACCCGATGGCGAAGACCCCGATGATGACGATGCACCATTCGAAAGCCAGGCCGGTGACGGTCCACAAAATGAGCGCCGTCACGAGCAACCGCACGCCTTGCCCGAGGACCGACCCGACGAAAAAGAGCGACGTGGTGAAGACCCGCGCCCCCGCGCCGAGGCGCACCTGCATGTAGTCGTAGGGACTGAAGATGCCGCGCTCGTAGAAGACTTTGACAAACCAGATACCCACAATGAACCGCGCGAAGAGCGAACCGATCCCCCACTGGAGGTAAGTGAAATCACCGCCCGCGGCGAAAACCATGCCCGGCACACCGACGAAGGTGATCGCGCTGATTTCCGTGGCAACGATCGAACCGGTCACCGCCGGCCAAGGCAGGGAACGGCCGGCGAGGAAAAAATCCTGCATGGTCGACTGCTTGCCGCGTAACGCGTGACCGATCCACGTTGTGAGCAGCAGGTAGACCGCCAGCACGACCCAGTCGATCCAGAGGAAATGGGTGTGGACACCTTCCATGCCGGGCGCCTCAGGCGAGGTCCTTGACCAGGACCTTGGACTGCCGTCCACCGGCGTCGTATTGTTTCCGACGCACTGCGGGCATGATGTCCGGCGAGGACTCGCGGAAGCCGCCTTTGATTTGCAAATATTTGTAAGCCTGCGTGCTGAGGGCGAACAATTGCCGGACGCCTTTTTCCCGCGCGAGGTTGTCGACGAAGGCCATCAACTTCCGTCCGTGCCCCTCGTTCTCGTGCTCCTTCTGCACGTAGAGGCAGGCGAGTTCGCCGCAGCCCTCCGCCGGATAGACATGCAGCGCGACGCACCCCATCACCTTGCCGTCGATTTCCAGCATCCAAAAATCCTGCATCTGCTCGAGAACGTCGGCCCGCGTCCGCCGCACAAGTTCCTCGCTGTCCATCGATTGCCGGATAAGCGACATTACCGCCCTCACGTCTTTTTTGAAAATTTTCCGGATTTGCTGGTATTCATTCGAGTAGATCATGGTCCCGATCCCCTCGTTGCTGAACACCTCGTCGAGCAAGGCCTCGTCGACTGTGCCATCAAGGATGTGGATCCGCGACACACCCTGCCGGCAAGCCTTCGCACCATAGTCGATCTTCGAATAAAGATTCGGCGCCTCGCCGTTCTTCCTCTTTTTCAACAACTCCTCGGCCTCCGCGATGCCCAGTTGCCGGGGCAAGGACGCGCCGCCGGGCAACTTGGCGTCGGCCGACAAATAAACCACCTTGGCCGCATGGAGGGCCTCGGCGAGTTCCGCCGCCGCATGGTCGGAATTGACCCGGTAAGTGTGTCCCTCGCCATCAAAGCCGAGCGGCGGCACCACGGGAATGATCCCCTCGTGCAGGAGCACGTGCAGACACTTGACGTCGACCCGCTCAATCCGCCCGGTGTGGCCTTGGTCGACACCGCCGAGGATGCCGGCAGGGTGCGCAATGACCGCATTCGCGTAGGCGGCCCGCAAATCCACGGAGGCCAGACCTTCGAGGATCTCATGGGTCAACCGCATGGCCGCACCGATGCTCAACTCCAGCGTGGCCTCATCCGTGATGCCGGTGCCGTCCGTGTTACTCGCTTTGACCCCGGCGCGTTCGGCCGCCTCCTGCACCTGATGGCTCGCGCCGTGCACGAGCACGACGCGGATGCTCAGCGAGCGCAGCACGGCAAGATCGAGCAGAATGTTGGCAAAGTTGGGCGAAGCGGCAATCTCCCCGTCGATGGACACCACGAAGATCTTTTCGCGGAACCGCGGGACGTATTGCAGGATTTCCCTCAGATCAGAGACGTTCACAGTCCGAGACTTAGGGCATTCCACCGGAAAAGATCAACGCGGAAACAAGTTCGCGCCTGCTTTGCACCGCGGGCGGATCCGGACCCGAGACGGTCGGACAATCGCCTGCGGCCGGTAACGTCTTTACATCCGGGCCGGCACCTGCCAATTTGCGCGGTTCATGTCGGTTTTGATTCCTATCCTCATTGCCTTTCACGTGTTGGTCTGCGTCCTCATGGTGGGCGTCGTCCTCATGCAGCGTCCGAAGAACGAGGGGCTCGGCGCCGCCTTCGGCGGAGGAATGACGGAGAACATTTTCGGCGCGCAAACCACGCATGTCCTGCAGAAGTTCACGGTGTGGCTCGGTATCGTCTTTTTTGCTCTCACCCTCCTGCTGGCCATCATTTATGCCAAGCGCGGCACCGGCGAAACGAGCATCCAGAAAGAACTCCTCGGCCAGCCCGCGCCCCAAGCGGTCGCGCCGGCCACGGCGGAGCCCGATGCCACGACAACACCCGAAACCGCCGCCGCTCCCTCCGTGGTGACCACCGAACCGGTGTCGGTTGAAGAAGTCGTTGTCGAAGCGACCGAAGCCCCCGCTGCCGCGCCGGCTGGCAACTGACCGCCGGGCGCGACCCATGCGCACCCTCAGCACGCTTGCGGAGCTGGCTTCTTTTCGCGCCTCTGCCCCATCGCCTGTTGTCCTCGTCCCGACCATGGGCGCGTTGCACACGGGCCACGCCGCCTTGATTGACGCCGCCCGGAGCCGAGCGGGCGGAGGCGGAACGGTCATCGTCAGCATCTTTGTCAACCCGACCCAGTTTGCCGCCCACGAAGACTTGGACAAATACCCGCGCCCGTTCGAGGCCGACCTGGCGCGGTGCCACGCGCACGGCGCCGACGCCGTGTTCGCGCCCTCCGTGCCGGAAATGTATCCGCCCGGCGACTCGACCTTCGTCGAGGAGACAGTCCTCTCGCGCGGGTTGTGCGGGGCCCGCCGCCCCGGCCACTTCCGCGGGGTCTGCACCGTGGTGGCCAAACTTTTCCACCTGACGCGCGCGGACGCCGCCATATTCGGCGAGAAGGATTTCCAGCAACTGGCCGTCATCCGCCGCATGGCCCGCGACCTCTTCCCCGGCCTTGAAATCATCGGCTGTCCCACGGTGCGCGAGCCGGACGGCCTCGCCCTGAGTTCGCGCAACCGCTACCTCGCGCCGGAAGAACGCCGCCGCGCCGCAGCTTTCCCTGCCGCCCTCCGCACGGCGGCGGAAAACACTTCGCCGCGGGAAGCGATTACCACGGCCACCGCACTCATCACCCAAGGGACGGGATCCGTGCCGGAGTATGTCGAGGTGGTCGACGCCGAAACGCTGGAGCCCCTGCAAACGCTCGACCGCCCCGCCGTGCTTGCCGCCGCGGTGAAAATCGGCGAAACACGGCTCATCGACAACGTGCGCCTCGCGGCGCGGCATGCAAAAATTTGACCACATCGTCCTCGGCTCGGGCATCGCCGGTCTGACCTATGCCCTCAAGGCCGCCACCCATGGCACGGTGGCCGTGGTGACCAAGCGGTCCAAAGCCACGACCAACACCGCTTGGGCCCAAGGCGGCGTGGCCTGCGTGACCAGTCCGGAAGATTCGTTCGAGCTGCACGTCAAGGATACCCTCGAGGCGGGCGCGGGTCTGTGCCACGAGGATATCGTCAATCTTGTCGTCCACGAGGGTCCCGACCGCATCAAGGAGCTGGTCGAACTCGGCATGTCCTTCGACCTGCGGGAAAAACCCGAAGGCGGCACGGAACTCGATCTGGGGCGCGAGGGCGGGCACTCCAAGCGCCGCATCCTGCACGCTCATGACTTCACGGGTCTGGAAATCGAAAAAACCCTCGTTACCGCGGTCGAACGTCATCCCTCCATCACCGTCCTCGAAGACCATATGGCCATCGACCTTATCACCACCGGAAAGCTCGGCTACGCCACCGAGGACCGGGTGGTCGGCGTCTACGTCCTCGACGAAAAATCCGGCGAGGTACTCACCCTGCGCAGCGACCGCATCGTGCTGGCCACCGGGGGCTGCGGCAAAGTCTACCTCTACACCACCAATCCCGACATCGCCTCAGGCGACGGAGTGGCCATGGCGTGGCGGGCCGGCGCGGCGGTCAGCAACATGGAATTCATCCAGTTCCACCCGACGTGCCTCTTCCATCCCGAGGCCAAGTCCTTCCTCATCAGCGAAGCCGTGCGGGGGGAAGGCGCGCGCCTGGTCGACGGGCAGGGCACGGCATTCATGGCGGGTTACCATGCACTGAAAGATCTCGCCCCGCGTGACATCGTGGCCCGCGCCATCGACGCCGAAATGAAGCGCACCGGCGCGAAGTGCGTTTTCCTCGACATCACGCACCAGCCGCGCGAATTCCTGCGGGAGCGCTTCCCCAAAATCTACGAAACCTGCGCCGACCTCGGCATCGACATCGCCACCCAACCCGTTCCCGTGGTGCCCGCCGCCCACTACCAGTGCGGTGGCGTGAAAACCAATGACCAGGGCGAGACCACCCTGCGCGGCCTCTTCGCCATCGGTGAGGTCGCCTGCACCGGACTGCACGGGGCCAACCGCCTGGCCAGCAACTCGCTGCTTGAGGCCCTCGTCTTCGCCCACCGGGCCTTTCTCAAAGCGACGAAAAACCACCGCCAGACCGATCCGATCCAACTCCCCGAATGGCGGCCCGGCCGCGTGGTCGACGTGGACGAGTTGGTCGTGATCTACCACAACTGGGACGAAATACGCCGCCTGATGTGGGACTACGTCGGCATTGTCCGCACCGACAAGCGCCTCCAGCGCGCCGCCACCCGCCTGCGCAACCTGCAGAAAGAGGTCCAGGAATTCTACTGGAATTTCAAAGTCACCACCGACCTCCTCGAGCTGCGCAATCTGGTCACCGTCGCCGCCCTCATCGTCGATTGTGCGCTCAGCCGCAAAGAAAGCCGGGGCCTCCATTACACGCTCGACTACCGCGAAACCGGCCAACTTTTCGTCCAGGACACCGTCATGCGCCGGGCCTGACCATTGGTCCAGCGCGGTCGCCAAAGGGTATTTACGCTGTTCGGGCAGGGGTGTTTCCGGTAGATGGTGCGTTCGCTGTTTGCTTCCCGATGTCCCTGCACCGCTCCATTTTGCTCATCGCTGTTCTCTCCGTGGCAGCGGTGCCGTGCTCTGCTCTGGCCGAGGAGGGCCAACCCGAACCTGAGAATTCCGCCTCGGAATCAGAAGTGGAGACCCCGCAGTTCCGCATGACCTATCCGGTTCGCGACTCTGCCTCGGGCCAAACCTACACCGAGCAAGTCCCTTCCACCTCCGGTCCGGTCGAGACCACCGCCATGGGCGAGGCCGAAACCTCCGACTTGGCTCTGCCCGAGCTGGGCGAAACGGCCTTTGGCGTCGAGCAACCGGCCCCGGCTCCCCCCCCGTCCGAGCCTCAGGTCATCACGGAGGCGGCGGCCGAGGCTGCTTTCGAAACGGTGGGTACGACGGGGAGCGAAACCGAGGAGGTGGATGCCGGCGGGCGGTTCGATTCCGGCGGGATCGAATTCCGCTACAGCTACTCGGTGCTGCAGGGCTACAACAGCAACGTGACCTACGCGACGGATAACGTGGTTGAAAGCCTTTACACCGACATCGGGGGCGGTGTCGATCTGGTCCTCGGCGGCTCGCGCCTCGACATTATCTTCGGTTTCGACCTAGGAGCGGCGTACTACTACAACAACAGCCAGCTGCAGAATGGCGGCATCTATCCCAATGGAGCACTGAACCTCGACGTCGACTACGCGGTCACCGAGCGACTCGATATCTCCTTCAACAGCAACACGATCCTTTCCTCACAACCGAGCTTCACCATTGTCGGGGCTTCGGACACCTTCTTCGGGAACTATGTGATCAGCAACAACTCCTTCGATGTCAGCTACCGGTGGCTGCCCAAGCTCGAGACCATCACGGGTTTCGACACGCTTTTCTTTTATTACACCGAGCCCTTGGGCGCCGACTTCAGCCGGGTCGATCAGACCTTCGACCAACAGTTTTTGTATCTCTGGAAGCCGTCCACCTCGATCGTTTACGAATACCGGTTTGACACCAGAACCTACTGGGAGGTCGAAAATTATGACAGTGTTGGTAATTTTCTCCTCCTCGGCTTCAACCACACTCTCAATCCGCGGTCGGTGCTCAACTTCCGCGCCGGCGCCGAGCAGCGGGTCAGCCAGGTACCGGTCACGGGAGGAACCTCCACTTACCTCGGTCCGTTCGGCCAGCTGGAGCTGAATTATTCCCTGCGCCCCCAAACCGTCCTGGCGTTCAATGCCCGCTACGGCACCACCGCGGCCAGCCAGGCAGGCTTCAGTCAGGACCAACAGTTCCTCAGCGGCCTCACCCTGCAGCATGCCTTCGGACGCCGTTTGAGCGGCAGCCTCTTCTTCAACTACCAGAACAATTTTTACGACCAGCCCGATGGCGTGGTTCCCGATTACACCACCGAAGTCTTCAACACCGGCCTGAATTTGACCTTCGCCGTCAACCAGATCTGGTCGATCAATGTCGGCGGCAGCCTCACCGGTCTTTATTCCTCCAACGAAAACCTGCAGGGCAACTACAACCAGAACGTGCTTTTCATCGGCACGGTCTTCAACTTCTGACCGCCCCTCGCCGTCAACCCGCCGCGCGCCGCAGGTCGGCCGTGAACTCCTGGAAAATTTGCCCGAGCCCCTCGCTCCAAGCATCCACCGCGGCGGCCGGAGAAACGGCTTTCATTGGGACGGAGCGGCGGTAGGTCCGCTCGAAAATCTCCCTGCTCCCTCCCGTGCCGCGATCGATCAGCACCAGCACCATGGCCACCGTGGCGCTCGGACGCGACTCGTCGCGGTAGTCGGCATAGAGTTCGACCAAACGCGGTTGCACCAGCAGATCGGAACCAAGCGGCGTTCCGGGCTCCCTCACCTGGCCGGCGCGGGCTTGGGAGAGATGGCGCCGGAGCGCGCCGGTCAGCAACTGCGGCGGCGGCGCGAGTAATCGGTTGTAGAAGTCGTGCTCATATCTCGTCTCGCCCACTCGGTAGAGCAGCATCTGACCGGCCGCTTTCGGCCCGGCGGTGAAAGGCGCAACCGCGATGGATTTCGCTCCGGCCGGACCGCGCGCGGCCGCCGGAAAAGCGAAGGCATAATCCACCGTACTCACTGCCGGTTGGCGCAAGCTGCACGAGGCCACCAGGCACAGACCCAAACAGGCCGGCAGGATCCTCCACGCTTTCATCGCCGCCCCGGCTTGCCTGCCGGATCGAAGCGCGAGCGCTTGGGAGGCTCGCCGAAAAGCATTTGCGAAGGATATTCGCGCAAATTTTCGCTCAACACGCGGAAGTTTTCCGCGGTGGCCTGGAAGTCCCCGACGATCGCCCCAACCGCGTCGGTATTAAGCAGGGGATTGGTCTGCAAGGCGTCGACCAAACTTTGCATTTCCCCTGCCACCGTGGTCAACGACTGCATCATTTTCATCCCGTCCGCGCTCAGCTTTTCCACCGGCACCTGATCGACTTTGAGGCGCAACTCGGTCAAAACCGCCTGCAAGTCGGCGCTCACCTTGGACAAATCCAATTTGTCCATGCTGCTGCTGAATCCTTCGAGCGTGGTATTGAAGTTCTTCAGGGCCTGGTCAACCCCCTTGAGCGTCGGACCCAATTCCAGTCCGCCGAAGGTGTCCATCAGCTTGTTCAGCGACTCGACCAAGCTGGTCAAAGTCCCCGGCGCGGACGGGATGTAG
>CAIZMQ010000023.1 GCA_903934135.1 uncultured Verrucomicrobiota bacterium | reverse complement strand
GGGAGCGGCGACTGGCAAAAGAGGCTACGCTGAAGGTCACGGAGTAATCCGAATAGCAGCGGCGCGCTCGGCCAGTGAAGCCTGTCGACCAATCAAACTTATCACACGTCACAAGTCACACGTCACTTTTTTATGAACCTCCTCATCACCGGCGGCGCCGGATTTATTGGCGGAAACTTTGTCCGCTTGGCCTTGCAATCCCCCGGGTGGAAAGTTGGAAAACTGGTCAATCTAGATTTGCTCACCTACGCGGGTTACCGCGGTTCGCTGGCCGACCTCGACGGGGATTCGCGGCACGTGTTTGTTGAAGGCGACATCGGAGATGCCGCGCTCGTGGCCAAGTTATTGCGCGAAAACCAAATTGACGCCGTCCTCAATTTCGCCGCCGAGTCGCATGTGGATCGTTCGATTGACTCGCCGGAGCCGTTTATCACCACTAATGTTCTCGGAACTCAGCGGTTGCTCGATGCGGTGCGCGGCTACTGGAAGGACCTCGGAAATGAGCGGAAGACGAAGTTCCGGTTCCTCCATGTTTCCACGGACGAGGTTTACGGTACCCTGCAGGCGGGAGACGCGGCCTTTACGGAGCATACTCCCTACGCACCGAACAGTCCCTATGCGGCGAGCAAAGCGGCCAGTGACTTTTTGATCCGTGCCGCCTTCCACACGCATAAGATGCCGGTAGTGACGACCAACTGCTCCAACAACTATGGCCCCTACCAATTCCCGGAAAAGCTTATCCCGCTGATCATCCGCAATGCCATCGAGGGCAAGCCGCTGCCCATCTACGGCAAAGGGGAGAACATCCGCGATTGGCTGTTTGTCGACGACCATTGCCGGGCCATTTGGACCGTGCTGCAAGGTGGGGTCCTCGGCGAGACCTACAACATCGGTGGTGCGGCGGAGAAGATGAACATCGATGTGGTTGATACGATTTGCGCGCTCCTCGACGAGTTGCGTCCGGATCCGGCCGGCCCGCACACTCGGCTGAAGACTTTTGTCACCGACCGGCCAGGCCACGACCTGCGCTACGCCATGGATTTCTCCAAACTGACCCGCGAGTTGGGTTGGAATCCGTCCGAGTCCTTCGAATCCGGCATCCGCCGCACGGTCGAATGGTATCTAGCTAACAACACGTGGTGTCAGGCGGTTGAGGAACGCAGCTACGGGCGGGAGAGATTAGGACTGGCGGAGAAGGCTGAGACTTGAGTCGGAAAGCTGAGTGCAAGGCAGTTGAGCGCGTCGAAAAGTGATGAAATGCGGGTCCGCACCAAACGGTTCGGGGGTTCGGTCGTGCGGTTCTTTGTTTCGCTTGATAAAAAGAGGGAGGAACTGCGCGTTCTGGGCAAGCAAATGCTTCGAGCTGGGACCTCGGTCGGAGCGAATTACCGTGAGGCTTCGAGAGCTCGCAGCGACAGCGAGTTTGTTGCCAAGATCGAGTTGTGCGCCCAAGAGGCCGACGAGACGCAGTATTGGCTGGAATTGCTCCGGGACGATTGCGGGCTGAATTCAGACGAACTCGAAAAAGTCTGGACTGAAGCCGATGAGCTGATTCGGATCTTTGTCACGATGTCGAAGAACATAAAACAAAGGAACCAAGGCTGAAACTTGAGTCGGAGACTTGAGTAAGAAGTTATCGGCCTCCGGCCGCTGCAATATCACTCAGGTTTCAGGTCTCCTCCTTCATCCCTAGTCGTCCCCATGCCTATTTACGAATACTACTCCGCTGATACGCACAAGATTTACAGCTTCTACGCTCGCAAGCTGGTCGGGCCGGATGTCGTGCCGCGCTGTCCCGAATGTGAAGGGAAAAAGATGGATCGTGTGCTCTCACCATTTGCCATCACAGGCCGGGCCAAAGAAAGCGCAGAGGAACCCGGTGGCGAAGGCATGCCGGATCTCGATCCGCGGCAGGAAGCGGAAATGATGAAGCTGGCCGGCGAAATGTCTGGTATGGATGAGGAAAATCCGGACCCGCGCGTGCTGGGGCGCATGATGCGCAAGATGATGGACATCACCGGCGAAAAAATGCCCGAGCCGATGCTTGAAATGCTGGCGCGCATGGAAAAAGGCGAGGATCCGGAAAAACTCGAAGCGGAATACGGCGATGTGCTCGACGACGATTCCATGAGCGACCTTGGTTTGGGAGAACGCGAGGGGGGTAAAGGGGCGTCCGGAACGTTGCGTCGCCGCTTGCCTCCACGCCGTGATCCGACGCTCTACGAGATGTCCGACTATCTGTGATTATGACTAAATCCCGCAAAGGAATCGTTCTCGCCGGCGGCAGCGGCACGCGGTTGCACCCGTGCACCTCCTCCATCTCCAAGCAACTTCTGCCCGTATTCGATAAGCCGATGATCTACTACCCATTGAGCGTGCTCATGCTCGGCGGGATGCGGGAAATTCTGGTCATTTCGACGCCGCGGGATTTGCCGCGCTTCGTGGAATTGCTCGGTGATGGTTCGGCCTTCGGCGTCGAGTTCACTTACGCTGAACAGGCCAAGCCGGAGGGGTTGCCCCAAGCCTTCACTATCGGGGAGAAATTCCTTGCTGGTTCTCCTTCCTGTCTGGTGCTGGGCGACAACCTTTTCTATGGTGCGCGACTGAGCGAAAGCGTCAAGTCGGCTGCCGCGGCGCAAGGCGGGACTCTTTTCGCTTACCACGTGTCTGACGTGCGGGCCTATGGGGTGATCGAACTGGATGACGCCGGCAAGGTCCTCTCGCTCGAGGAGAAGCCGCCGCATCCGCGCTCGGGCTACGCGGTGCCGGGAATTTATTTCTTCGACGAGCGTGCGCCGAAATTTGCCGCCGGTCTCAGACCCTCAAAGCGTGGGGAGACCGAGATTCTCGAACTCGCCCGCTGCTATCTCGACGAGGGTGCACTGCGCGCGGAGAAATTCGGCCGTGGCACGGCGTGGCTGGACACAGGCACAGCCGAGTCGTTGCTCGATGCCGCGTCGTTCGTGCATGCTATCCAATCGCGTCAGGGGCTGATGATCGCCTGTTTGGAGGAGATCGCGTTCCATCAGGGGTGGCTGAGCAAAGACCAGTTGGCCGCCCGCGCCAACAGTCTCGGCAAGTCCTTCTACGGGCAGTATCTGCGCCGCATCGCGGAGTAGTTTGGCAACTCAGGGGGCCGGGAGACCGCAGAAAATCTTCCGGATGAAGGGTTGTCCGGAGATTTGCCGCGGTTTTCCGGCCCTCTCTATTTTTGCTATTTGATGAATATCCTCGGTATTTCCGCCTTCTACCATGACAGCGCGGCCGCGCTGGTGCGCGACGGGCAGATTGTGGCCGCAGCACAAGAGGAACGATTTACGCGGAAGAAGCATGATGAGCGGTTTCCGGAAAGCGCGGTTCGTTATTGCCTCGAAGCCGGCGGAATCACGAACGGTGATTTGGATGCGGTGGTTTTCTACGAGAAGCCGTTGCTGAAGTTCGAGCGCTTGCTCGAGACTTACCTCGCCTTTGCCCCCCGCGGGCTCCTTTCCTTTTTTCGGGCCATGCCGCAGTGGTTGCAGACCAAGCTGCACCTGCCGCGAGAAATCGACAAGGGCTTGGGCGGCGACTACGTCGGCCCGATTTATTTCAGTACCCACCATGAGGCGCACGCGGCGAGCGCCTTTTTTCCCAGTCCGTTCGAGGAGGCAGCCATTCTCACGATGGATGGGGTGGGGGAGTGGACGACGACAAGCTGGGGAGTCGGGCGGGGCAACAGGATCGAGTTGCGCGCCGAAATCCGCTTTCCCCATTCTCTTGGGCTGCTCTACAGCGCTTTCACCTCCTATTGCGGATTCCAGGTCAATTCGGGTGAATACAAGCTCATGGGTCTCGCTCCCTATGGCGAACCGCGCTTTGCCGACCTGATGCGCGAGCACCTCATCGAGATCAAGGACGATGGTTCTTTCCGGTTGGACCAGCGGTATTTTAATTATTGCGAGGGCCTGACCATGACCAATGCCCGCTTCCACGCGCTTTTCGGCGGCCCGCCTCGGAAGTCGGACGAAAAGTTGACTCAGCGCCACATGGATGTGGCGGCGAGCATACAGGCGGTGACCGAAGACGTTGTCCTCAAGATGGCGGGTCATGTCCGCCGCGCGACCGGGTCGAAGAATCTTTGTCTGGCCGGTGGAGTCGCCCTTAATTGTGTCGCCAATGGCCGCCTGCTCCGTGAAGGGCTTTTCGAAAACATCTGGATCCAGCCGGCGGCCGGCGATGCCGGAGGAGCACTTGGTGCCGCATTGTGGTGCTGGTACCAAGTGCAGGATAATCCACGCCGCCCCAAGCGGGAGGATTCCCAGCGGGGATCGTATCTCGGGCCGGAATTCACCCCACGTGCGGTGCGGGAGGAACTCGATGCCGTGCACGCGGTCTACGAGGTTTATGCCAAGGAGGAAGATCTGGCCGAAGAAATTGCGGCCGAGTTGGCCCAGGGGAAGATCGTTGGTCACTTTTCCGGCCGCGCGGAATTCGGTCCCCGCGCTCTCGGTCATCGTTCTCTGCTCGGTGATCCGCGCGATCCGGATATGCAAAGGCGTATGAATCTGGCCATCAAATTCCGTGAGTCATTCCGTCCCTTCGCCCCCGCGGTGCTGGAAGGCCGCCAGTCCGGGTATTTCGAGATGACCGCGGAGAGTCCCTACATGCTTCTTGTCGCGCCGGTCCGCCCGGACCGGCGTGCGCGTCCTGCCTCGGAAAACGACAAACTCCACGGTTTCGATAGGCTCAAATTGGCACTCAGCGATATTCCGGCCGTCACTCACGTCGACCATTCAGCCCGGGTGCAAACGGTCAGCGCGGACCGCTCTCCCCGCTTCCATGCCATTCTCAGCGCCTTCGAGCGTCGCACCGGCTGCCCCCTGCTGGTTAACACAAGTTTCAACATCCGCGGTGAGCCGATCGTGCATTCCCCGGGTGATGCCTACCGTTGTTTCATGTTCACGGACATGGATGTCCTGGTGGTCGGCGATTGCCTGATGAGGAAAGAGGCGCAACTCAGGATGCCGGGAGCAGAGGAGTATCGGGGTCAGTTTCTGGCCCGCGACTGAGTTGCGCGGGGAGAGGGGGTTGGCGAGGCAACCAGCGCAGGGAGGTCAGTGCCGAAAGTTCATCGTGCACTGGACACCCGATACCGAAAACTAAACACTTCCCGATCATGGCCCGTCGTCGCTCCTTTATTGCCGAGTTGTTCGATTTCATCCTGTCGAATAAAGCGTATTTTATCGCGCCCATCATCATCGTCCTGCTGCTCGTCGGTGCGTTGATCATCCTTGGCGGGACAAAAGCAGCGCCTTTCATTTACACCCTGTTTTAAGAAAAATCGGGTCTCGGTGAACGCAGCGGTGAACTGAAAATTATGATCACCATCAATTGGCGTCCTTCGCCCCGGGAGATGCGGCAGTGGGCGGTTCTTCTGGCTACGTCTCTGGGCCTGGTCGGTTCGCTATTTTATTTTCTTGAGTGGGGTATTTTCCGCGGCGGCGAAGGATTCGCGAAGTTTCTTTGGGGCTTCGGGGCTTTTGCTTTTTTGACTGGTGTGACCGGATCGAAAGCCGGCTTGCCGGCTTATCTCCTTTGGATGGGCTTTGTTTATGCCGTGTCCTGGACCATCGGACACATTGCCTTGGCCTTGGTTTACTTTCTGGTCGTGACGCCGCTGGCAGTGGTCGCCCGGGTGATCGGTCGTGACCGACTGCAAATCAAACCGGCGAGCCGGACAAGCTATTGGCATGTTCTCGATACGGTGCGAAAGCACCATCCTGAGCGGCAGTTCTGACGATTTTATGATCCTCGACACGCATGACAATCTTGCTCAATACACCCCGCTCTTCCGTGGCCTAGACCCGACGCCGCTGTTTGCGTGGCTGCGGAATTGCCGCGATGTCGGATGCGACACCAAAGTGGAGTTTGCCGGCAACAAGCTTTTCGCCAAAGCCCTGCGTTTGGACACGAGGGCCCGCGATGCTTGCAAGTGGGAGTCGCACCGGGAATATGTCGACCTGCAATACATTCTGGGTGGCGGCGAGGTAATCGAGTGGGCGCCGTCGGCGAAGTTGGTGGCGGATGGGGCCTATGACGAGAAGACGGATTTCCAATTCTACGCGCCAGCGGAGGCCGATGCCTTGCTCAGTATGCAGGATGGTATGTTTGCTTTTTTGTTTCCGTCGGACGGACACAAACCGCTCGTTTCGGACGGCAACAACCGGCAGATCCACAAGGTGATCGCCAAGATCCACAAATCACTTCTGCTGGTTTGAGCCGCCGCCGGTTTGGCGCCGCAGCCACAATGCAAGACGCCCTCTGGGGCGTTTTTTTTTGCCCGGATCAATCGAAGATCAGGAACAGATAAACCCCGAAGACGAGCAGGTGGACGGCACCTTGCAGCATGTTGGTCCGTCCCTGGCCGAAGGTGAGCATGGAGACGGCGAGGATGATCAAAAGCATGGTGACCTCGGCCGGCGCGAGGCCGAGGGTGACTTCTTGTCCGGTGGCAAGCCCAATGGCCAAAGCAGCAGGAATGGTCAGTCCGATGGTGGCCAGAACCGAGCCGAGGAGAATGTTGACCGAGCGCTGCAGTTGGTTGTTGAGCGCAGATTGTACCGCGGAGAGGCCTTCTGGGGCGAGGATGAGGGTGGCGACAATGAGGCCTCCAAAGGCAACGGGCAAACCGCTGGCCTCCGTGGTGAAGTCGAGAACGCCGGCCAACTTTTTGGCCAGAAGGACCACGGGGATAATGTAGATGATGAGGAATACAGCGTGGAGAAAGTTGGAGCGCGAGGATTCGACGTGCGGGTGCAGGCCTTCCGTTTCGGCGGGAACGGTGAAAAAACCGCGGTAGCGGCTCGTTTGCACGATAAGAAAGACGGCGTAGACGGCGACGGAAAGAATGACCAGCGCCATGGCGTGCGGCGGAGAAAATACCTGGTATGGTGACGATCGGGTGAAGTCCGGGAGGACAAGTCCGATGGCGGCCAGAGGGATGATCATGGAGAGATAGGAACTGGCGCCGCTCAAGTTGAAGGACTGCTCGTGGAATTTGATCCCGCCGAGCAGGAGACAAACACCGACCAGCCCGGCCAAGACGATCATGATGACCGAATACATCGTATCGCGCGCTAAGGTGGGCTGTCCGCCCTCCAGCATGAGCGCGGAGATCATGAAGACCTCGAGGCTGATCACGGCGAAGGTGAGGATCATCGTGCCGTAAGGTTCGCCGAAACGCTCGGCCAGAACGTCGGCATGTCGCACCACCGCGAAAGCGGAGAGCAAAATGGCCAGACAGACCCAAATGAGGAAACCAGTGGCGCCCAGAAGGGAGGAGAGGCCGTCAATCCAGCCCTTGCCCTGCAGCAACCAAGCCAGCGCGGAGGCCCAGACAATGAGCAAGGGCCACTC
>CAIZMQ010000022.1 GCA_903934135.1 uncultured Verrucomicrobiota bacterium | reverse complement strand
TTCATGTTTGGAAGAGTTGAACAGATTGTTTCAGCGCTTCGTACTCGGGTCAAGCCCCCTCTGGCGGCATCTCCAAGCATGGAGGACGCACCCTGTTCCAGAGTCTTCCGTGTTCGGCCACCGGGAGGTCAGAGGTCCAGCTTGAGAATTTGGTGGAGATCGGGGAGAAGATGAATTGGGGCCGCCGTGGGCTGGGTGCCGAGGATAACGACGTCTTCGGAGGTGGGGATGGGGCGATCGGTGGGGGAGGCGATGGCTTGGCGGATGGGGGCTTCGGGCTGGGGGGTGGGGCCGGTGGACCAACTGAGGGCGGGGGTGCCGGCGGTGCTCGGGCTGAGCACGGCGATGCCGCGGTCGGGAGCGAAGGAGAAGGCGTTGAGTTGCAGCCCGCCGGTGTTGGCCAGGCCGGCCACGATGATTACGGCATCCTCGCCGGCGAAGCGGCGGGCGGCCTCGACCGCTTCGTCCAAGGCGCCGATCTCGCGCAGGAGGCTCTCGCCGCGGCCGAGCTGCGCGGCGCGGCCACCGAGGCCGGCATTGACCACGAGGAAGTAGCCGCGGCGGTTGAATTGGAGGAGTTCGATCCCGCGGCGGACGAGGTCGGCCAGCGAGGGCTGGCTGGGGTAGCGGGAGGCGTCCTCGGCAAAGGCGAGATCGCCCTCGGCGAAGATGCCGAAAACTTGCGGACTGCGCCAGCCGGGGGTGTTTTCCAATTCCTCCTTGGTGCGAACAATGTCATACCCGCGCTGACGCGCCTCGAGCAGCAGGTCCCGTCCGTCTTGGCGCGTGCCACCCTGCTCAGCCGGCACGAGCTGACCGCCGCCGCCGCCGAGCACGAGGTCGAGGGGGGCTTTTTCGAGTAGATGCACGGCGAGGCTGTCCGTATCGCGCGGGTCGAAGCCGGGGGCGAAAAATGCGGCGGTGGCGGGTTCAGTCAGTGGGGTGTTGGCAATCAGCCCGGTCGAGCGCCCCTCGCGCCGGGCGACCTCGATGAGGGTTTCGAGGATTTGTCCGTCGGGAGTGACCGAAAGTGCGCCGCGGTTGACCAGCTGCCCGGTGGCGATGGCCGAGGCGGCGGCGGCGGCATCGGCCACCGCGTAATCGCGGGCCCGGGGGGAAGCCAGGGCGAGGTGCGGCAGGGATTCCATCTTGAAGCGGTAGTCGGCACCGCCGGCGAAAAGCCGCGCGGCGGAAACGGTCGAGGGAGAAAAATTTTCCGAGAGGAAAAGGATGACGGCGAACGGCTTTTGCATCACCCAATAGCGGTAAACGAGAAAGCCTCCCGCCACAAAAAAGAGGAGACACGTGAGGAAGATGATCTTGTTGCGGACGCGGGAGGGCATGGGGTGGGGATGGAAAGTGATCAGTTTTCAGTGTTCAGTGATGCAGTAAAGACGGAAAGGTGGAGTGGGCCCCGTTCCAACGGCGGGCGCGAACCGGATTGGTTCAGGGGCATGGTCCCCAGGGGTTGCGGTTCGATAGCTGAGATGGGCCCGGGGAACTAGACCGCAGCGGATGGGTCAAGCGGGGTGCGGTAGAGTGTCGCGGTGTGGCCGACTTGCAGGACAAGACGGGCGCCGGCGCGTGTGGCCAGGCTGGCGGAGAGTTCTTTGCGTTCGGACTTGTGGTCGGTGAAGCGGACTTTGACCAACCCGTGGTCGGCGAGGGCCTGATCGAGAGCAGCGGCCAGGGCGTCGGTGATGCCGTCGTGGCCGAGATGGATCACGGCTTTGAGTTTCTGGGCGCGCGCTTTGAGTTGGCGCAAGGTGGGTTCCGGTGTGGTCATGCAAAGAAGGGATTGTGGGCCTTTTCTTGCCCCACGGTGGTGAGGGGGCCGTGGCCGGGGCAAAGAAGGGTCTGATCCGAAAGACCGAGGATTTCGCGGCGGATGTTGGCCAAGGCACCTTGGAAATCGTCCCGGACCTTGCCGATCGAGCCGGCAAAAATGGCGTCACCCACCATGGCGGCCTGCAGCAAGGGACCCTCGATAACATAGGTTGTGCCGCCGGGGGTGTGACCCGGGGTCAGGCGGGTGCGGATGAAATGGCGGCCGGTGTTGAAGAGGTCGCCCGGACGAAAGGTCTTGGTGCCGCGCACCGGTTCGAGTGCCGAGGACCAGGCCTCGACCCCGAGTTCGCGCTTAAGTACGGCGAGGGCATGGATGTGATCGGCATGGCTGTGGGTGAGAAAGAGGGCGACTACGTTGAGGTCGAGGGAGGCCACGGCCTGAAGGAGTGGAGCGGCATCCGCCCCGGTATCGAAGATGGCCGCATCGCGGTTCTCCTCGTCCCAGAGAAGGTAGGCGTTCACCGTCATGGTGCCATAGTCAGTGGTGGCCTGGATCATGGCGAGGGGGCATTCAACTTGCGGTCGGTAACCGCCGCATGCCAAACGGACGAGAGCGTCGCCATTGAGTTGGAGAACGGCGGCGAGGGAGCGGGCCGCCGGTTCGTCAAACTCCCCGCCAAGGAGGCGGTCCATCGCGGTCTCGGTCAGGCCGGCCGATTCGGCGGCCGCAGCGGCGGAGAGACCTCTTCCGCGTAGGGCCTTTCCGAGAATGTCGGCGAAGTTGTCTTCCAGCGGGGTCATAGTTGCTGCGACTTCAATTGGTGGCGCAGGACGAAGTACAAGGCCTGAAACATGGCGAGGGAGGAAAGGACGAGGACCCATGCGTTGAAGACAAGGACGCTGCCGCCGAGGCCGAAGTAGCGCTTCTCCGGACCGAAGAAAACGTTGAGGAAACGCGTCTCGCGGTAGTCGCTCTGCTCCATCTCGGCCTTGTTCACGAGGTCCGCGGTCTTTTGGTTGACGAAAAGTCGCTCCGCGCTGACCCCCCTGGGGGCGGAGCCGGCGGATACCTCGGGCAGGGGCTCGCCGTCGAGGACGCGGTCGATGCCGCGCAACTCGCGCTCCACGGCGGCGGTGTCGGCGCCCTGCAGGCCGGAGACCATGGCGAGCAATTCCTTGAGGTCTTCGAGGCGTTCCTCTTCGGGGACCGTCAGGTTCGGGCTGCGGGCTAGCCTGTTGATTTGCGCTTGGATTTTTTCCTGCCGGCTGGTCAGCGGGTTGAGTTTGGCCTGGGCAAAGACGATGGCCTCGTAGGACCAGCGCATGGGCATGAACTCGCAGATCAGCGGGACTTGCAGGTCGCTCCGCGGCTGGCCCGCTTCGGGATTTTCGGAAAACCACCGGCTGACGGAGTAGACGAAATCGAGGTTCTGGTTCATCTCTTCGTATTTGATCAGCGCGCCGCCGAGGATGATTTGCGGAATGAGGACCACCGGGATGATGTTGACCGCCGTCTTGCTTTCACTGACCAGACTCGAAATAAGCAGGCCGATGGCGATGCCGCTGACCGCGGTGAGCACCATGGCGGCGAGGAAGATCCAGAACATCCCCCGCACTTCGAGGATCCAATTGGCGATGAGGATGAAAAAGACGCACTGGACCAGGGCGAAGAGGGAAAGGGTCAGCACTTTGGCCAGGATATACCAGCCGAGGCGCACGTTGAGATTGCGCTCGCGCTGCAGGATGGGCCG
>CAIZMQ010000021.1 GCA_903934135.1 uncultured Verrucomicrobiota bacterium | reverse complement strand
CCCCGCCGGCACGACCAAAGGACACGACACCCTCGACGTCTGGATCGATTCCGGAGTGAGCCACCAAGCCGTCCTCCGCCGCCGCCCCGAACTCGCCTACCCCGCCGACCTCTACCTCGAAGCGACCGACCAACATCGCGGTTGGTTCCAATCCTCGCTCATCACCGCCATCGGCATCGAAGGAACCTCGCCCTACAAGACTTGCCTCACCCACGGCTTCGTGGTCGACGTCGACACGCGCGAAAAAATCTCCAAGTCCGCGCAAGGTGGATACCAAAAGCCGACCGAAGCCATGCACTTCGTCGAAAAATCCGGCGCCGATCTTGTTCGTCTCTGGGTCAGCAGTGTCAACTTCACCGACGATGTCCCGTTCTCCGAGGAAATGTTCAACCGCCTCGGCGACGCCTACCGCCGCATCCGCAACACCCTGCGCATCCTCCTTGGCAACCTCCATGACTATGCCCCGGCGGCGGCGACCGAACCCACCGCCATCGACCGCTGGATCCTCGCCCGCCTGGCCGAAGTGGAGAACACCTGCCGCGACGCCTACGAAAAATTCGAATTCCACCGCGTCTACCACGTCCTCAACCAATTCTGCGCCGTCGACCTGAGCAGCCTCTACGTCGATATCACCAAGGACCGGATGTATTGCGATGCCGCCCAAAGCGGACGCCGCCGCGCCACTCAGGCCGCCATGCACGAGATCCTCTCGTCCCTCACCCGTCTGCTCGCCCCCATCCTCGCTTTCACTGCCGAGGAAGCCTGGGGCTACTTCCGGCCCGACGAATCCGTCCACACCCAGCTCTTCCCCGTCCCGCGCGGCCCCGACCCCGCCGCCCTGGCCGAAGGCGACCGCCTTCTCCAACTCCGCAGCATCGTGTCGCAAGCCTTGGAAAAAGCCCGCTCCGAAAAAATCATCACGAACAATCTTGAAGCCGTCGTCACCCTGCAACTCGCCGACCCGGCCGAGTTGCCGCGGTGGTCTACCCGCCTCACCGAGCTGGAAGAATTCCTCATCCTCAGCGAGCTCAAGCTCCAGCCCGGCAGGGAAGTTACCGCCACCGTCACCAAAGCGACCGCCCTTAAATGCGAACGCTGCTGGCGGCACCGTCGGTCCGTCGGCCAAAACACCGCACACCCCTCCCTCTGCGACCGCTGCGCCGCAGCGGTAACCCTGTAGCGGCTACAGGGCCGCCTCCGCTCCATTCCGGCTGAACACTACCGACTGAACACTGAAAACGTCCCTCCCGTGAACCCTCTTCGCTTCCTTCTTTTCGTCACGCTCCCGCTCTTCGTCCTCGATCAATTGACGAAGTGGGCCACCGTGGCCTTCATCCCCCTGCACCACGAAATCGCCATCATTCCCGGCTTCTTCAATCTGGTCCACGTCACCAATACCGGTTCCGCCTTCGGACTGATGCGTGGATGGTTCAATTTCCACGTCCTTTTCGGAGCCGTCATGGCCGTGGTCATGTTTATCCTTCTCTTCCGCAAATCCACCGATCCCCTCACCCGCTTGGCCAGCGCCCTCATCCTCTCGGGCATCTTCGGCAACATCACCGATCGCATTCTCCACGGCCACGTCATCGACTTCCTCGACTTTTACGTCGGCCAGCACCACTGGCCTGCTTTCAACGTGGCCGACTCCGCTATCGTCGTCGCCGTCGGGCTGTTTCTCTGGACCTCCTTCCGCGAAGGAAAACAAAAGCCGGCCTGAAGTCCGACTTGGTGACCGAGGAAGGCAAAGTCGCGTGCTTGCTCGGTAGCAAGGCCGCAGACTTGTTGGCGGGGCCCTCCCAAGGGCCACTACTCCTGCCCAGCATCCGGACCGGAAGACAGGCTTCAGGTTGCGGACCGTCCAGTCTAATTTCTTTTCCTATGGCCCGGCCCCAAATGAAGCGCCGCGTGGTTGGCATTGATGTCGGCGGCAGCCGCAAAGGCTTTCATGCCGTAGCTCTGGAGGGGGGGACTTTCTTGGCCCGCCGGCAGACCTGCGGCGTGGAGGATTTGGTCCGCTGGTGCCGTGACGTGGTCGGCGCCTCCATTGTGGCCATCGATGCACCCTGTCGCTGGAGCACGGGTGGCCGCGTTCGTCCTGCCGAGCGCGAACTCCTCGCGCACGGCATCCGTTGTTTCTTAACCCCCTCCCGCCGCGTCGCCGTGCAGCACCCCAAACATTATTACGAATGGATGCTGCGTGGAGCGGAACTTTTCCGTGCTCTCGAGAAAACACACCCGCTCTGCCGGGAGGCTCCGACTGGGGATGTAGCGTGTTGTTTTGAAACTTTTCCCCATGCCATCAGCTGGCATTTGCGGCGCGGAAATGCGGCGGCCGCGAAAAAAAAGGTGCAACGCCTTGCTTTGCTCCGTCGGCATGGAGGCTACGCCCCATGCTTGGTCAGCATCGATTGGATCGATGCCGCCCTCTGCGCCGTCGTCGCGGCCATGGCCGCCGCCGCCCGCCCGCTCAAGCTCTATGGCGAAGAACGCGCGGGTTACATCATTGTTCCCGCCTCGCCGCAACCGGCCGGCCTGGCCTAAGCTCCCCAGCACATGATCCAGGCAAACATTGTCCTCGGCGCGGGAATTTCCGGACTCACCGCGGCAGCCACCTTGCGCCACGGAGGACACGAGGTGCTCGTCTTGGAAAAAAGCCGCGGTCTCGGCGGGCGTGCGGCCACCCGGCGTTGGGACCAACTGCCGGTCGACCACGGTGCGCAATTTTTTACCGCGAGGTCCGACCCCTTCCGCGCGCAAACCGCCGCCTGGAAGGAACTCGGGTTTTGTCACGAGTGGTGCCGCGGTTTCCACCGGTATCGGGACGGGGCTTTGTTGCCTCCGGAGGCGGACCATCATCCGCGCTACGTTTGCCGGAGGGGCATGTCCGCTTTGGGATCCGCGCTGGCCGAAGCAAACGGGATAACCATAGAGCGCCAAAGCAAGGTCACGCGGATCCTTTGCCAAGACCGTGTCTGGACTCTCACCTGCGAAGACGGCAAATCATTCCGCACCCACCGGTTGATCGTGACCTCTCCTCCTCCGCAGGGCGCGGACCTCTTGGCCGGGGCGGCGCCGGAGGCTACCGCTTTTCTGCGCGGGATGGCGATGGATCCTTGCTTGGCCTTGGCCGCACAGTTCCCGCGCCGCAGCATCCCGTGGCACGGCATCCAATCCGGTGACGCCATGATTTCGTGGATCGGCCACGACACTTCGAAACGGCCCGACCTGCACCACGATCGCACCATCATTGTCGTGCACGCCTCCCCCGCTTTCAGCCGCGCCCACTACGGCGAACCGGAAGAGAAAATCTGCGAGGCCCTGCTGGTCCGTGCTTCCGAGATGAGCGGTGAGGATCTGCGGGAGCCTGAATCCATTTTTCTCCAACGCTGGCGCTACGCCATGCCCGTCCATCTGCCAGAGGGCCCGCCGGCACTTTCCTTTGATCTCCCCGCCCCCCTCATCCTGGCCGGAGAAAGCTTCGCCGGCGGAAAGATCGAGGGCGCCTGGCTCTCCGGGCGGGCGGCAAGCTCCTTGTCTTCTTCGGCATGAACATCCACGTTACGCTGCCAAGGCCTGCGTGGCCGCAGCACCCGACTGCTTGACGGTGAAATCTTGATAAAAACTCTCGTCCCCCTTTTCCCTATGCGCCCGACCGCCCGTAAGCTTCACCGGAAATTGTCACCTTACCTTTTTTTGCTGATAGGGGTCAGCGCCATCACCGGCATGACCTACCGCGTCGGCAAGAAGTGGTTCGGCATGGACGGCGAGACGGGTCGACTCGTGATGGACTGGCATACGGGGGCATGGTTGGGTCCGGTTCTTTCCCCATTTTACGTGATCCTAGTCGGTGCGGCGCTGCTCTTCATCGTCATCACCGGCGCGCGGATGCTCTGGCAGCGCGGCGGCAAGGGAACCGCTCGGCGGTGGCACCGAGTTATGGGTGGGGTCTTGTTGTTGCCGCTCGCCGCCTCCGCCATCACCGGCATGCTCTACCGGGCGGGCCAAGCTTGGTTCGGGCTCTCCGAGGACACAGCGCATCTGCTCATGACCATCCACGAGGGCGGTTGGTTGGGAAGGGATCTTAAAGTCTACTACTCGGTGACCCTCGGGAGCGGATTACTCGCGCTCGGCTTTTTCGGCCTCGCCCTCCGCCGCCGTCCACGACGTCCGTCTTCATAAAGCAGCCACCGCCCGCAAAAACACCATGCCGCGCGTGTTATAACTCCGTGGCTAAGTTGGCCGATTAAGCGAGATGGAGAAACTGCCAACAAAGTGCCGCGGCATTTAAGCCAAACACCGGGCACGAACCGCTCCCGCCCACAAAAAAGAAAATTGGGCAAATCACCCCATAGTTGCCGGCCAGGCCTTGGTCTTTCATGACTTTTGCAAATGGAAGCCAAACGCCCGAAACCAAACCACCAACAACCCACTAGGCCAGCGCCCACCGCGGACGCCAAATCAGGAGTTAACCCGATGAACATTCTAATCACCGGTGGGGCAGGATTCATCGGTTCCCATGTCATCGAGCATCATCTGAACCGTGGCGATGAAGTGGTGGCCGTCGATGACCTGAGCACGGGCAACCGAAGCAACATCAGGGATTTCGAGCGCAACCCGCGTTTCCGTTTTGTGCCGTCCGACATCACGGATTATCCGGAATTGGACCATGCGGTGCGCGCGGCCGACCGGATCTACCATCTTGCCGCCGTGGTCGGCATGTTCCGCGTATTGCGCGAGCCGGTGCGGGTCACGCAGGTCAACGTCTGCGCCACCGAGCATCTGCTCGAGACGATCGCTGCCGCCGGACACCACCCGCAAGTGGTCATCGCCTCGAGTTCTTCGGTTTACAGTCACTGCCACAGTCGCGATCTGCGCGAGGACGACGAACTGGTCTATCTGCCGCGGCAAGGCGGGCTCACTGGCTATGCCTTGAGCAAGCTAACCAACGAAATCCAAGCCATGGCCTACCGTGAGGAATACGGTCTGCAGGTGACCATCCCGCGACTTTTCAACGCGGTTGGCCCGCGGCAAGGCGGTAATTACGGATTTGTCCTGCCACGATTCATCAAGCAAGCGCTGGCCGGGGAGACCCTCACCGTATTCGGCGACGGCACCCAGACCCGCTCCTTCTGCGATGTGCGCGATACCGTGGCCGCTCTCGACCTGCTTGCGGGGAACAGCGAGGCGGCGGGTCAGCCGGTCAATGTGGGCAACGAACGCGAGACGTGCATTCTCGATCTCGCACGCTTGGTCATCGAACGGTCCGGCAGCCGCTCGGAAGTCGAATTCGTGCCTTTCGATCAAGCTTACGGTGCCAGCTTCGACCAGATCACCCAGCGGCGTCCGGTGGGGGAACGGCTGCGCAGCCTGACCGGATTTCGTCCGCGCTGGACGCTCGAGCAGACGATCGATGACCTGATCGACCGGGCTCGCGGCGCGACCGAACAAAGGGCGGCATGAGAGCGACACGACGCGTTGTCATTGCCATGGCGTTGGCCTGCTTCGCCACGGCACGAGCCCAAGAACAGGACGGGGCCGCCCTGCTCAACCAGCAGGTCATCCTCGATCAAGGAATCGAGGTGCGGGAGGAGAAGCCAGTCAAACGCTGGACCGTGGTTCCTCTCTACACCTT
>CAIZMQ010000020.1 GCA_903934135.1 uncultured Verrucomicrobiota bacterium | reverse complement strand
GGCCAACCTGAGCTGATCAAAGCGGTTTCTTTGATGAGAAGGAAAAGAAGTCAACAAAGACCAATCTCGGCGGCGGCAAGCCCGGACCAATAAAAAATCCGGAGCACAAGCTCCGGTTTGGAAATAGTGGAAATAGCCCTGGGGACAGTCACTCAGCCTGCTTCCGGCGTCCCCACACGAGGTGCACAACAGCTGGCTAGGCCGGCAATCATGAAGCCGTAGAATGAGGCGATCACCTTGTAGCTAAACGGGCCTTGAGTCAGGCCGAAAACCATGAAGGCCACGACAAAGCCTGTCCCGATAGCGGCGGCGGCATAGGCATCGCCTTCGCTGCCCTGCAGGCGCTTGATGAAGACAAAGAGCGGAGCAAAGAGAAGGAGCATTTGAGCGGAAATTCCAAAGAGGCCGTTGATCAACCACTCGTGCAGATACTGGTTGTGCTCGCCGGTGTCGCAGAGCGTGTACCGATGATACTCCGTGCTTTCGTAGGTAAACCCTTCCCGCGAGTAACGACTCGGCTCCATCTGGTAAACCGGCCCCCACAGATTGTGTTTGCTGGCATAGCCCTTGAGGGGATTGTCCTTAATCAGCTCCCACGAAATGGCCATGATGGTCAGTCGGCCTGATCCTCCCGCGGTGGCATCACCGGCAAACCACGCGGTTGTTTCGGAATAAATCGAAGTCAAACGATCGCGGAACTTCTGGTTCATAGCCAGCGCGCCACCGATGGCGAGCAAAGCCACGAGCAGCAGCCCGAGAATCTTCGCTTTGTGGCCCTTGTACAAAAGAGCAGCGATGAGCAGAAGCGGGGGAACGGCAATCCATCCGCCGCGGCCGCCGGCGGCGATGCCCATCTTTGCAGCCAAGAGAATGGCCACGATCGAGAGCGCCCAAACAACGCGCGAACGGGGGGGATGGAAAATCAGAAAATAGAACTGCAGCAAACCCAGCAGACAGATTTGCTGGCCGAAGGTGCAAAGATCCAGCAGCGATGTCGTATACCGGTCGGGGACCCCCGGTTGCTGGACGGTCGCAAAAAAGAATGTAACGATGATGCCGGCGGCCAAGGTGACCGGCACCGCATCGAGGAAACGCACTTTCCGGTAATTCATCCAGAGAAGGGCGACGCCCGCGAGGAAGAGCCTGCCGGGGCCGTTGAGCAAATCCAGGTTCTGCTTCCAGAGCGACAAGTGAAAGTCACCGCGAATCAGAATGGAGGTAAAAACGGCAACGACTGGAAAGGCCAACGCGATGAACATCCACGCCGTGGCCGGATCGGGAAAAAAGGCTCTAAGCGGCAATCGGGACTTGAGGATTCCGTAAGCGCTGACTACCCCCAGCACCACCAGCCAAGCCTCCGTCCAGTTTTTGAGCGTCAGGTAAAAGAGCGGAAGCAGGGCGACCGCCATGGCCAGAAGGGTCGTGTCCCAAGTGGATGACGCCTGTGGCACGACAAATCGTACAATCCTCATGAATTTACCGCGTAATTGCTCCACCCGTAAAAGGTTGCCTGAGTTTGCTCTCATCGGATTTGGCATATCCATTCTTTCAAGCCACCAATCTGCTCCCCCCAAGAAAAGCCCTGAGAGTATTTGCCGCGAAGATTTGCACCATCTTGTATGAGCAGGGAGATTCTTTTTTGCGATACTCTTCTTAGTGCTTCCGACAAGGCGCTGGGCCGGTCGGCATTATACCACATCACAGAATCTCCAAAAGCATGCTGGAGAGTCGGGGTGATTGAACTCAAAATAGGCCGCCCCAATTGCAAGTAATCAAATACCTTCGAGGGAAAATTGTTATCGTTGCCATATCCCGCTGGCCTTGGGTTAACGAGCATATGGCAACTTGATGCCCAATGCCCCAAATCCTTGCGCTCCTTGAGGAAACCCACCCACTCAATTCTCGGGTCCGAGGCCGAACGCTGCTGCAACTCACCAGTCTTGGACCCGTCGCCAGCGATAGACAGAACAAGATTAAGATCGGGATCGGCTGCAAACGCCTCGAGCAGATCTTTCAGGCCGGCGTAGTCAGAGTGGGATCCGAAGTAGCCAATGCGGGTGATTCCATCGGCTGGCGGAGTTTGCACACTATCCAGCAAGCCATCCGCTTGCGCACCACCAGGAAACCAGCGCCATGGAATATTCCGGTCACGACAAAAATGTTTCGAGGACAAACTTGCCGAAGCAACGCCGCGAAAATACGGCAACATGGCTTCGTCAGGCCAGTGCAACGGCTTGAGTTTTAGCCTCAGGCGCTTGAGAAGCGGAAGATTTTTACCAAAATGTCTGCTGTCGAGAAACAGCAGAATGCGCTTCACGTCCCGATCGTGTCTGGCCAGAAAGCGGGTGAAGGCGCTCCCGATCGGATGGGAGTTATAGACGATGAAGCAATCGGGTTTCCAACCCTGACGGCGCCAGCCGAGATATTTTGCCCGAAGTCGGACGAAGCTCGGGTAAGCCTGAAGATCTTTGCCAAGTTTTCCTTGCAGCAGGAAGTGCTCAGGATTGCTTCCCTCGACATCCGGCAGTTTAAGCTTTCGATCAACGATGGAAGCCACACGCACCTCAGCATCGCTACCCAGATGCTTGAGTAGACGCCCCTCCCACAACTGGCCCGCACCGTTTTGCTTCGGATATCTGCGGATCAAAGATTCTGGTAAATGGAAACCGAGATAAAAAAATTTCATTTTCTATCGCTTACCGACTTTGGTCCGGGAAACTGCCACGGTTTGCGGGATTGAATACCCTAAGTCTTCCGCCGGAGCAGAGTGAGGCGCTTGTGCAGTCTTCTTTTCTTCCTTTGCCAACGGTCAAACTTTTTGAAAAGGTTTGTGCATTCATCCTCCCACGCGCGGAAGTTACCCGAAGCAACATCCGAAAGCTGGCCAGTCCAGGAATGGTCGTTCTCGTAACCCAGCTCAATGAGCATATCCGCCATTTCGGGGTGGCGGGCGAGCTGTTCTTTGACTCGCGGAAGGTGATTCTTCCACGAATCCATCCGGCCAGGATCAACCCTTCGAAAGCCGTTCAGTGCCTGGACAGCGTCTTCCGAAGGACGCGCCCTCTCGTGGTAAGATGAAAAGCAGCCCCTTCTTTCTAGAAAGGGCAAAGCGCTCTCAATAACACCCTGAATGCTGTCGGGGTTTTCGATCAGTTGCTCGTAGCGAATCTCGAGGAATCTCGGGTGCGAGCGCAGACGTCCAGCGGCAACTTGGGCTTTTTTCCATGAGGGGAAATTCGTCGCGTAGCATTCGGTTGCCTTGCCATGAATGCTGCAGATAACAGATCGGGGATCGCGGTAGATGTGAACACCGTAAAGGTCGCTATCTGCATCAAGAAGCGGTGCAAGAAGCCCAACTTCCCCGGGACATTTTGAGATGTATATCGAAGGGTTGGTAGGAGGTGGAAAAAGTATACTTCTTTCATGTGCCGAGTCCCCACTGCATTTGAAAGAAGAGCGCATCATCTCAACAAGCAGGGTCGTTCCACTTCGCCCACAGCCAGTCACATGCATGTGTTTCATCCTGCTTTATACAAAAGCCCTTCAACCCTTTTGATTACCACGATATTCTGGAATCCTCGAAGCGAGCCAGGTTTTCAGCTTCTCACTATCGCCAGCCGCTTCACGATAAACTGAGTGCAACTCGGTGACTAGATCCCCAGACCGGTTGGAGCGATTGTTGCGCAGGCGGCGGAGCTTAGAGTGACTCGTCGGTTCCACATTTTCCATTTCATGGATGGGCTCCTCGTAAAGCTTTTCACCGGGGCGCAGTCCGGTGAAGGTGATCTTGATGTCCTCGTCCGGCTTGAATCCGCTCAACTCAATCATCTGCCGCGCAAGGTCGACGATTTTGACGGGCTCGCCCATATCGAGAACAAATATTTCCCCACCCTTGGCCTGCAGAGCGCTTTGCAGAATAAGTCCGACGGCCTCCGGAATACTCATGAAGTAGCGGGTCACTTCGGGATGAGTCACCGTGAGCGGTCCTCCCGCCGCAATCTGTCGCCGGAAAGTCGGGACGACGCTCCCGGAGGAGCCTAAAACATTTCCGAACCGGACAGCCGCAAAAGCGCAGTCCGCTTCCGCGAGCGACTTTTGTTCGATCAGCATTTCCGCCAAACGTTTACTGGCCCCCATAACATTTGTCGGGTTCACCGCTTTGTCGGTCGAAACGAGGACAAACTTTGCGGTGCCGTGCCCGGCGGCCAAGCCCGCGACAATACTGGTGCCGATGGCGTTGTTGCGTATGGCCTCGGCGGGCTGGCTTTCCATCAATGGAACATGCTTGTGAGCAGCTGCGTGAAACACCAGCGCCGGTTGATAATCGGCAAAGAGCCTGGTCATGGCTTCCTGATCGCAAACACTGGAAGCGCTGGCGACAAGGTCGACGTGCCGGTGCGAGCCGATCAACTCCTGCTCGATGGCAAAAAGGGCGGGTTCACTGCGCTCGACCAAGATCAGCTTGGCCGGATTCTGTTCGGCAATTTGCCGGCACAACTCGCTGCCGATACTGCCACCCGCCCCGGTGACCATGACCGCCCTGTCTTTGATCAAAGCTTTGATGCCTTCGTGGTCGAGAGTAACCGCCTCGCGTCCGAGCAAATCCTCAGGATCGACCCGCCGGAGATGACTGACGGTCACTTGCCGGTGTAGCAATTGCGCGACAGAGGGAAGAATGTCGTGGTCGACGCCCAGAAAATTGATCTGCTCGACGAGACGCTTGATCACCGCGGGTTTGGCCGTCGGCATCGCGATGATGATTTTTTGTAGATCCAGCTCCTCGACCAGCGACGCAAGCTTGTGCATCGGACCGAGCACTTGCTTGCCATGGAGGGTACCGCCAATTTTGGAGCGATCGTCGTCGACAAAACAGACGACCTCCAAGCCGAGTCCCTGCCGCCCCTGAATATCGCGCAGAAGCGCCGCACCTGCAGTCCCCGCCCCCAAGATGGCCGCTCGTCGCTTGCGGCCGGGACGCGTGCGGTCGCCGGAGGCCGACCCCTTTTCGCGATAAAGGCGGAGGGCCGTGCGAAAAGTGGTCAAACCGAGGAACGAAAGAACCATGTCCGACACAATCACACCGCGGGGAACGACGCCAAATCCCCCCAACACGAACCAGATCGTGATGGCGACTAGCGCTGAAATACCCATCGCCGCCGCGATGCGCTTTGCATCGGGCATGCTGAAATAAGTCAGGAGGGTCCGGAACTGTCCGAAGAAAACCAGGGCCACCAGTTTGAGCGGAAGCAACCACATCAGCGACTTCCAAAACCTGGTCCAGTATTCCGGGGCCACTTGGAAATCGAAGCGCAACCACAGGGCGAAGACCAACGACAGGAAAAGAATTGTGGAGTATGCCGCCAGCAGGACCGTCAGGCGGCCCAAGGAGGTCAGGTGATTGTAAAGTCGGACACTCACTCAGTTGGAAAGCTTACGGCGCCGGAGGAGATCAAGAAACGGCAAAAGATTACTTGGCATAAAACGTTCTCCTGTCGTTTAAGACCGCTGATTGCCCGGCACCACACGGTCACCGGAACCTTTTCCGGTTATGGTCATGAAGATGTAACGGAAGTAATCCTTCGCGCCGAGCGAAGCAAGCATCCGGGCATCCGTCTCGGCGAGCAGTTGCGGCGTGGACATGTCGATATCATTGACTTGGGCGAGGCCGGTGATCCCGGGACGCGCCTCGAACACTCCCAACCGCTCGCGGGCCTCAATCAATTCTTGTTGGGCAAGAAGACACGGGCGCGGGCCAACCAGGCTCATCTCATCTTTCAAAACATTCCAAAGCTGAGGAAGCTCGTCGAGCTTGGTGCGCCGCAGGAATTTCCCGAAGGCTGTCACGGCCGAGGCATCGGCCAAGTGTGTGGCAACATCTGCCGTTCCGGGTCGCATGGTGCGAAATTTGACCAAGGTGAAGGGCATTTTATTCCGACCGACGCGGGTTTGGCGGAAAAACGGGGAACCCGTATCACACAAACCCGCGATCGTCACAATGAGGAGCAACGGACTGGCCAAAATAAGACCCACGGCGGACAACACAATGTCAAAAAAGCGCAACACAGTAGTCGAAAATCCAGGAAGCGAGGCAACAGAGGTTACAAAGCGATTTTTGACTGATATCAAGGCCGCTTTACTAGCGTCCGCCTGAGCCCATCATTCATCGTAAACCGCGGCGTCCAGCCGAGTTCGTGCCGAGTCGGCTCGCTATCGACGTAAAGCGAAGAGGTCAATTTTCTCAATGCGCCCAGTCCCGGAAGTCGCACGAGGGCTTTAACAATGCTCTCGGGAAACGGAAAAAGCATTGGGGGGTGGCGGATTGCTTTGTTTGTAACTGAATCACTGGACACTGGACACTGGGCACTCTTATTCGCCCTCGCGATCTTCTCGATCAGCTCCGCTGTCGAGAGATCCTCCCCGTCGCTCGGATAAAAAGTTTTCCCAAACGCAACGGGATTGCCAAGGCAGGTGGCGACCAGATCGACCAGATTTTCTACGTAGATGAAACTGCGACGATTACGCACCGACGCTAGTGGTAATGGTATGCCCGTTTTAACCAGCTTCACCAGTAATCCGAAGTTGGCTTTGTTGCCCGGGCCATAGACGAGCGGCGGGCGAAGGATTGTCCAGGCGCAATCCGAGTCGGCCAACGCACTCTTAGTGGCCTCTTCGGCCGCCAGCTTCGAGCGGCCGTAATCCGTAACCGGGTGCGGGACCGTTCGATCGGTCAGCAATTCATCCGACTCCGAAGCAACTGCATGGCAGGAGCTGAGAAAGACAAAATGCTTTACGCCAGCAGTCAAACACTGCTCGACCAGCCTGGTAGAACCTTCGGTGTTTATCCTCAGGTATTTTTGCCACGCTTCGCGTTGGTTTTTTCCCGGGCGAATGTGGGCCAGACCCGCCAGATGCACCACAGCCTCGATACCGGTCAGCGCTTCGCTCCAATCAGCTTTCGGACCGAGTTCGGGTGAACGAACATAAACAATCCCGGGTTGTTCGATCCGGGAACGGCTGGCCGCAGTGACTGCTTGTCCTTGCTGGCGAAGCTTGACGATCAAGTTGCTACCGACAAAACCGGAAGCACCTGTCACCAAAACCTTCATTGGCTTTCGCCTCTAATTACTGGTGGACGACACAAAGTGACACGTAAAGCGGGGCTAACCGACCTTGGAACCAGCGGCTGATCGATAGATCTTGAGCATTTTGTCCGCCATTTTTCCGGCCGAGTACTCGTTCGCGGCTTTGACTTGCCCAGCGGCACCCATCATCCGAGCTTTTGCTCCGTCATTCAACAAATCCAAGAGAGCGGCCGCCAAAGCGACGGGGTCCCCGGGTTGCACAGTCAGTCCGGTCTTGCCGTGTTCGTTGACGAAGTCGACCCCGTTGTTCAAGCGCGTGCTAACCACTGGCTTTCCGCTGGCCATGGCCTCAACCTGCACAATACCGAAAGCCTCCGCGGATGTAACCGAAGGTAGGCAAAAGACATGGCAAGCTTGGTAATGAGCCGGTAAAAGTTGGTCGGGAACGAAGCCCAAAAAGTGCACCCGCCGGCCGACGCCCAATCCGTAGGCGAGTTCTCGGAGATGATCCGTGAGCGGACCGTTTCCCCCGAGCAGAAGGTTCACATCGGAAGGCATCTTTGCCACCGCCTTGATGAGGACATCAAATCCTTTGTAGCTGACATGACGACCGGCGGCGAAAATGCGCCGGCCAGGATATTTTGCCGCGATGACTTCTGTTTCCGGGGCGGGCTCGGAAAATTGGGAGTGGTCGAAACCGTAGGGGACAATCTTGATCCGGTCATCGGAAGACAGCGAAGCCAATACCGGGGAGGAGGAGACATGGGATGGCGTGGCGACAACGATAGCGGCGGCACGTTGCAACGCGTGCTTGAGAAAGGGGGCGTAAAAGAGCCGCATAGTTTTCTGCCGCACGATATCGGCATGCCAGCTAATGACCCGCGGAATCCTCGACGGCAGCATCATGGAGGCGAGGTGCGACATCGGGTCAGGGAAGTGCAGGTGCACGAGGTCGAACTTTCTCTTGCCGTGCAAACGGCAAGTCTGAGCCGCCAAACCAGGCGAGAGGGCCAACGTGCCGTCGACATTCCAACTGGCCGTGCGAATAACCGGAATTCTCCTAGCTGCGCGCAGCGCTGATCCTTGGCTGTTGCGACTGGTCACGGCATGCACGAAATCGACCTCGTCCTGCAAAGACCTCATGAGGTGCAGGGTATGCGTCTGAATACCACCTGGAGTGTCGTCAAAGAAACGACCGTAGCAAAGAATGCTTAGTTTCGAACCCTCGGTGCTTTTGTTCATCACTACTTCGACCGGCGACGTCTTTGCAGAGACTCGTGAAAAACCGACTCCATTTCCGAGCTAGTTGTCTCCCAAGAAAATTTTTGCGCCTGCATTCTGGCCCGCTTCGCCAACTCCTCCCGCCAGGGTCCCGATATCAGGGCGATGAGCCCGTTGGCGATGGAAGTTTCATCAAGCGGATCCACCACGACAACCGCATCGCCGCCAACTTCCG
>CAIZMQ010000019.1 GCA_903934135.1 uncultured Verrucomicrobiota bacterium | reverse complement strand
CGGAAGTATCGTTAAATCAGAACTTGTGATGCTCAAAGGCGAGCTGTTTCGTGGCCCGCCACAATCATTTAACTTGCGCTCCTCATTTATGAATGCCCGCCTCTTTTTGGTCCCTCTCGCTTTTGCGGCCGTCACCATCGTTCCAGTTCAAGCACTTATCTTGGATTATACGGAGGATTTCACCTCCGGCACCTCGGGGTGGCTCAACGGCTCGAGCGCTGCGCCTGCTTGGTCGCCCACGGGTGGAGTTGATGGTGGGGGTTATATCTCGGCGCTGGGTGCCATCGCGACCGGATCAGTTGATAACACTGTTTTTCGCGCCCCCGCTTCTGCCAGCGATAGCGCGTTTTCTGGGGATTTTGGGGGTTTGATTTGCATCCCCAACGGGGATGGTGGTTTTCAGTGCTTGGACCGTAGTTGGAGCACTTACCTTTCCCACGATGCGCCCACGTCCCTCAATATCAGCGTTCGTTTTGATGCCGGCTCGGGTGGTGTAGCTAGCACCGTCGACTTCATCGTACCCTCTGGCGCTTGGTTCAAACTCGAGGTCCCAATCGAGGACTCGCCGACGTCATTCCAATCCTTTGGCGAAGGCACTTTCGAAACGGTCTTCAACGGGATACAAAACGTGGAGATTGTTTTGTCGGCGACGCAAGACCCGAGCACCGTGGGACAAACCTACCACGTTTCTTTGGACCGAGTGGCCACCGTGCCTGAGCCGGGGACCCTTGGTTTGGTCGCTTCAGGTCTCGCGGCATCATTCTTGGTGCGACGCCGCTGGCTCCGGAGGAATCCTCTGCTTAAATCTTGAGCGCCGCCTGCTAGTCCTCGCGGCCGCTGATCAAACGCGACGAACCGGAGGATTTGCGCGAATTTGCCGAGTTGGTGCAGGACGTACACAGCTACGAGTGGATTGTCTTCACCAATGCCAACGGGGTGGACGCTTTTTTCGAGATCTTCTACAAGCTGTACGACGACGCGCGGGAAATCGGCGGGACGAAATTTGGCGCGGTCGGCGCCGTCACGGCGCAGCGGATCAAAGAGGGCATTTCCACGTGGACCTCGTAGCCGCAGAATTCCATGCCAAGTCGCTCCCCTATCAAGGCTAAGCAGCACGATATCATGGGGTTAGTGCAGGCGATTTCGGCCTTCTACGCGGCCTGAGACCGGCGTTGGTGTCGCTTCGCGCCGGTCAAAGCCACGCGGCCATTTCGGACCAAGAGAAATTGGCCTTGACCCTTTATTGAGATTGAGACACAGTCGCATTATCGACGGTGGTGATTAACGGTGTCCAGCCATTTGGAGGTCCGCCACAATCGTGTAACTTGTGCTACTTGTTTATGAACACCCGCTTCTTTTTGGTCCCGTTAGCAATCGCTGCCATCACCATCGTTCCCGCTCAAGCTCTTATCGTGCCCTTTACGGAGGACTTCACCACCGGCGCCTCGAACTGGCTCAACGGCACGAACGCTGCACCCGGATGGTCGGCCACGGGTGGGGTTGATGGCGGGGGTTATATCTCGGCGCCCGGTGCCATCACGGCCGGAGGATTTGGAACGATTGTCTTTCGCGGCAACGCTTCCGCTGATGCCAGCGGCGACGCGTTTGTCGGGGATTGGATCTCGGGAGGCGTGAGTACTTTCAGCGCTTACCTTTACCACGATGCTCCCGTGGCCCTCAATTTCTACGCTCGCTTGGATGCCGGCGCGGGTCGTGCCGCCAGCAGCGTCGACTTCAGCGTGGCTCCGGGCGCTTGGTTCCAGCTCGAGATTCCGATCGTCAACTCATCGACGTCATTCCAATCTTATGGTGCCGGGACGTTCGCCACGGTCTTCAACGGAATCCAAAACGTGCAGATTGTTTTGTCGGCGACCCAAGACCCGAGCACGGCGGGACAAACCTACAACGTTTCTTTGGACCGAGTGGCCATCGTGCCTGAGCCGGGGACGATGGCGTTGCTTGCCATTGGTGCTCTCGGTCTTGCTCTGTTCCGTGGACGTTTGCATGGTCGCCTTGCCTCCTGACGATGATCGGCCCGCACCACAGACTGAGCTTCCGGTTTAGCAACAGCATGCTTTTGGCTGCTGCTGTGGGTGCGCTGCTTTGGTTTGTTGCTCCGGCATCCGCGCAGATTGTGCCGGTCAGTCTCGCCGGGAGCACCTCATGCGATGGGTGGGGTGACATGACACGAAGAGGGTTCCCCGGATACCCGGAATATCCGGGCTCAGTTGCTTGGCCGCAGCCCATGGGTTCCAATCTCGGTTCCGGTGATGCGGAACTTCAGCGTTTGGCCGGGGGCACTACAACCGGAGGTCCCTTCCCCGCGGAGGAATCACTTTATTTCGGAAGTTTCAGACAAATTCCAAACGATCTCGGTGGCACATTACGCGTGGCCGACGGCACGCCAGTGTCGGGAGTGAAGACGTTGGTGTTGCAGAT
>CAIZMQ010000018.1 GCA_903934135.1 uncultured Verrucomicrobiota bacterium | reverse complement strand
TCGAAGGAACGACGAGGTCCATGCTGTTATCGAGCAACGGTGTTGTGATCATGAAGATGATGAGCAGCACGAACGCAAGGTCGAGTAGCGGGGTGACATTGATCTCCGAGAGCGTGGAGAGCGGTTGTTTGTCGGAGTAGCGGCGCATGGGACGATCAGCCACCGCGGCCAAAGTTGACGTAGCGGTGCTCGAACTCCGAGGAAAGCTCCGCCGCATAGTTGTCCGTCTGCACGATGAGCGAACGCAGGCTGGTGATCAGAAAGTTGTAACCGAACATCGCGGGGATCGCGACGAGCAGGCCAATGACCGTAGTGACTAGCGCGCCGGCCACACCTGGCGCCATCGCCGCGAGATTCGGAGTTCCGGCAATGGCAATTCCGGCGAACGCATCCATCACACCCCACACGGTGCCGAGCAACCCGAGAAACGGCGATCCGCTCACCGCCGTGGCCAGAATGATCATCTGCGATTCCATACGCAGCCCCGCTTCGCCCACCGCCCGCTCCATTGCCACGGTCACCGCGCGCATCTGCGCGGGCGAGATTTTGTCTGCCACCTCGATGCGCGCGGCAAAGGTTTCGTCCACTTCCTGCGAGCCGAGCATCTGCAGAGCCAACTCCGCACAGCCCGCGCGGTAGACATCGTAAGCCGGCGAACCCTCGAAGATCAGACCCGCCTCGTAAACGTGGAGCGGTTGCCTGTTGCGTCGAAATACCGCGAAAAATCGCTCGGTTTGCTTGCGCGCGAAGCGGATCATGCGGAACTTGGTGATGATGACCGACCAACTGAAAATCGAAGCAAGGAACAACGCGGCGACGACGGCATGTCCGGCGACGGTCGATTCTTGGAACGCGAAATACAGACCGTCGGCAGCGAGAAATTTCGGCAGGAAGATGTTCACCATGCGTTCGTGGCTCTATACTAAGACTTGGCCAGCCATGTGCAAGATCACTGCATTGCTCGCGCTGGTCCACGGAGCGCCGGCTGCGGACGGGGCCGCCTACGATGTCTTCGGCCGCGCTCTTGCCCCGATCGCCGCCGCCGTGCTTGGTACTGCGGAAAGACAGAGCCGGGCGATGGTCGCCCAATGCCGGGTGATCAGCGGAACCGGGCTGCTGGCTGCCGCCGCAGGGACGCGCCTCCGCCTAGCTGTCCAGTCACCCGACCGCTTCCGCATCGATGTGGTCCGCGAGGGCGGCGCCACACCACTCACCGCCTGCCGCGACGGCAAAGAACTCTGGGCCGTACCCGCCGACCCTATGACCGCGCTGGCCCAAGCGGCCGGGTTTGACACCTCCGACCAAGCCCCGGACACCACCTCGCCTCCGCTCATCCCACTCGCTTTGGACCCCCAAATGTTGTCCTTCCTGCCGCTCGTCTTCGACGTGAAGGACCTCGGCACCGAGGAAAACCCCCAACGCCGCGTGCTTGAGTTCAGCCTCCTCCCGCAACTGCGCGAAGCCATCAAGGTGGAGGACTTCACGGGGCGGGCTTGGATCGGCGACAACGACAAACCAACGCGGTTGGTTCTGACCACATCGCAAGGCGAGATCGACCTGGAAATCGAAAAACTCGACTTCGCTGGCGAATTGGCGGCCAGCGCGTGGCAACCGTCCGAAGGACAGGAAGCACTCCGCCTTCCCGCCTCGGCCCTCAACGAGCTCTTTGCAAAAATGCTCGGGGCCAGCCCCACCGTGGAATAACAGACGGCTCCAAAGCGGACGCCGCCGCGCCTCAATCCCTGACTAGAACGTCCGGCAACTCGTCGCAATCGTCTCCGCGCCGGGGAAAATGTTCCGCAAGCAGGTCCCCCGCACGGCGGATTCCGGCCACCAATCCGCCGGTGAATCGCCCCTCGGCAAATTCCCCTTCCAGAATCTTCGCCGTCTCATCCCAAAAGCGCTGGCCGCATTTCCGGTGCACCGCTTCATCCCCGATCACGGCAAAGGCCCGGTCGCGTGGCAACACGTAGAAGAACACCGCGTTGCGATCGTCCGTATTATCCATATCGAGCCGGTGAAATTCCGCACAGGCCCGCTCATGCGCTGTGTGCCCCCGCAACCGCCGGCGCGACACAAACACCCGCACCTCGCCCGAGCTGAGTTGCTCCGCCTCGCGCACCGCGGCCAGCACGGCCGCCTCATCGATTAGGTTGAGAAATTCCGCAGCATTCATATCACCATCTTCCACTCGCTCCTCCCCCGCCAAATCCCCCGCCCCCGCCTGAAAAACCACCACCACCGCCGCCTCCGCCAAAGCCTCCGCCCCCAAAGCCCCCACCCGGGAAAAACACGTCGCGCCGTCCCCGCGGAGTGTAAACCGTGCCGCCACGACCGTGGCTGCGCTGCATGACCATGATGAGAACAATGATCAGGAGGATCCAAAAAACCAGGCCTGCCCCCGGAGCGTCCCCGCCTTGCTTTCCCTCGGCCCGGGTTTGCCCGGTTCCCTCGTATTCGCCACGCGCGGCCGCCATGAGCGCATCGGCGCCCTTGACAATTCCCGCACCCAGATCTCCGGCGCGGAAAGATGGGATAATTTCTTCGTTGATGATGCGGTTGGCCGTGGCATCGGGCACTGCACCCTCCAAACCGTAGCCCACCTCGACCCGCAATTGCCGCGACTCGGGAAAAACAAAAAGCACCATCCCGTTCTCCCGGTCCTTACCTCCCGCGCCCCACTCCTCGGCCACCCGCTGGGTGAAATCCTCCATCGCATAATCGTCGGGCACCTTGGGAAACACGGCGACCACCAACTGATTTGACGTCTCCCGCTCGAACTGCCGCAAATCATGGGCCAGCAGCGACCGCTGCGCGTGGCTGAGCACCCCCGCATCGTCGAGGACATAATCGTCCGGCGCCGCCGGTAGCAGCGGAGCGGCCGGAACGGACGTCGCGAGCGCAGCAAAGAGAAGACTGGCAAGCCAATGCGTTGTCCGGTCAAAAGTCCTGCCCATAATTGTCCGGTTAATCTGCCAGCCCGGCCGCGAGTTCGCGAACCAAACCCGGCCCGCGGTAAACCAACCCGGTGTAAATTTGCACCAAGTCGGCCCCGGCCCGGATCTTTTCCCGGGCGTCCGCCGCACTAAAAATTCCTCCCACCCCGATGATCGCGACCGAAGCCGGGAGCAATTGCCGCAAGGCCTCCACCATGTGGGTGGATTGCTTCCGCAGCGGCGCGCCGCTCAGCCCGCCCTTTTCTTGCCCGTGCGGCAAACCGGCTACTGCGGAGCGCTCGATCGTTGTGTTGGTCGCAATGACTGCGGCCACCGGATGGCGCGCCACGGTCGCCGCCGCAGCGGCCAGATCCTCCGCCCCCAAATCGGGCGCCAACTTCAAAGCCAAGGGAACCACTTTGCCATGCTCCGCAGCCAATCGCTCCCGCTCCGCGACCAAAGCCGCGAGCAATTCATCGAGCGCCGCCGCAGCCTGCCAATCCCGCAAGCCGACCGTGTTGGGCGACGAAACATTGACCGCAATGTAGTCCGCCACGCTGTAAACCATCCGCATGGCCTGACGAAAATCCTCGACCGCGCCGTCCGGAGGCGTGGTCGCATTCTTGCCGATGTTGACGCCGACCACGCCCGCCCAGCGGCGCCGCGCCAATCGGGCCGCCGCCGCCGCCGCACCCTCGTTGTTGAACCCCATGCGATTGATCAAGGCATCCGCCGCCGGCAACCGGAAGAGCCGCGGGCGGGGATTGCCCGATTGCGGGCGCGGAGTCACCGTGCCGACTTCGACAAAGCCAAAACCCAGCGCCCCCCAGGCCTCGACATGGCGCGCATCCTTGTCCATCCCCGCCGCCAAACCCACCCGATTGGGGAACCGCAAACCCATCACCTCGACGGGTGCTCCGCCCCGCGGGGCAGGCAAAAGCCCCGTCCGCCATGCCGCTTCCAGGCCGGCCAAAGCCAGTCCATGGGCCACCTCGGGAGGCAGGAGAAAGAAAAACGGACGCAAAAACCGGTAAAGCACCACCTGCCAGCAATCGAATATCCGCGCGTCCGATGCAAGCACCCGCGACCGGGACGGTTTTTTCTTTTTTTTCCTCCCCCACCCGCCGATCGTTGGGGAGCGAACATCGCACTCATATAATTCCGGTGATCGGACCGGGAGTCTCTACGGGAAGACCTCAATCTTCTCTCTATGGGTGGACGCGGAGGTCGCGCCGCCATCCCTCAACGGCGGCCCGGTCCACCCGCCGGCCAACCGCGCCGGCGCCTCCAAGAGACCCCCCGCACGGTTGGCCGGCAAACGAACCCACCGCCACCCGACTATGCACCGCTTCTCCGACGACCGACGCCGCGCAACGTTCCTGCCATGAGCGAGACCGGCGAAACATCCCTGCTCGCGGCGCCCGATATCCGCCACAAAATCGAGCGCATCGCGGCGCAAATCGTCGAGGCGCATCCCGATCGTCCCCTGGCCCTCGTTGGAATCCATACCCGCGGTGCCGTCCTCTGCCGTCGCGTCTATGACATCCTCCGCGCCCGCGGACGCGACACCGCGTTCGGCACCCTCGATATCGCCCTCTACCGCGACGACCTCGACAACCTCGGCACCATCCCCTCCATCCGCGGGTCTGACCTCCCCTTCCCGGTTGAAGGCGCCCACATCATCCTCTTTGACGATGTCCTTTTCACCGGACGCACGATCCGCGCCGCACTCGACGAACTCGTCGACTACGGCCGCCCCGCCCGCATTGAGCTTGCCGTCCTTGTCGACCGCGGACACCGCGAGTTGCCCATCGCGCCCGATTACCTCGGACAATCAATTTCCACCGCGCGTCACGACCATGTGCGCGTTTGCTTCACGGAGACCGACGGACGCGAGGGCGTTTTCCTCACCCGCTCCGCACCGCAACCATGAGCACGACGGCCCCACCAGCCCGGCGCAAGGACCTCCTCGATATCGAGAGCCTCACCCGCGAGGAGATTGTCTTCCTTCTCGACACCGCCCGCCCCTTCAAAGACCTCTTCGACCGTTCGGTCAAAAAAGTCCCCGCCCTGCGCGGCAAGACGGTGCTCAACCTTTTTTTCGAACCTTCCACCCGCACCCGCGCCTCCTTCGAAATCGCGGCCAAACGCCTTTCGGCCGACGTGACCAATCTGGCCATCACCCAGTCGAGCGTGACCAAAGGCGAGTCCATCCTCGACACGGTCGATACCATGCAGTCGATGAAGGTCGATTACATGGTCGTGCGCCACGCCGCGGCCGGCGTGCCCGCCTTCATCGCGCGCCATACCCCGGCCGCCGTGATCAACGCCGGCGACGGCAACCACGCGCATCCCACCCAGGCCCTGCTCGACGCTTTCACCATGCGCGAGGCCGTGGGTGAACTGGCCGGTCGCCGCATTCTGCTTGTCGGCGACCTGCTACACTCGCGCGTCTTCCGTTCGGTCAGCACGGTGGCGCGCAAATTGGACATGGAAGTCGGGATCTTCGCCCCGACAACTCTCATCCCCTCCGGCCGCCCCGACTACATGCAGGCTTTCAACACATTCAACGAGGCCCTCGAGTGGTCGCCCGATTTTGTTTACCTCCTCCGCCTGCAGCGCGAACGGCAAGCCGCCCACTTCTTCCCCAGCCTGCGCGAATACCACCATGTCTTCGGCCTGACCCGCGAGCGCTTCCTCGAATGCCGCCGCCGCGGTATCCGCATCATGCATCCCGGTCCGGTCAACCGCGGCGTCGAACTGGTCGACGAAGTGCTCACCTACGAGCATTGCCTGATCAACCGCCAAGTGGAAAACGGCATCGCCGCGCGCATGGCCGTGCTCTATTGGCTGCAGCCCGCCGTGACTCCGTTGCCCGACGAAAAAGAGGAGGTTGCCTCGTGAGCGCAGCCCGCTTGTTCCACGGCGGACTCGCCGTCGATGCCGACCACGCCGCGCCACGGCGACTCGACGTCCTCGTGGGCGCCGACGGCAAAATCGAGCGCGCCGCACCGGAAATCAAGCCCGCCGCCGGGGTCGAAGTTGTCGACTGCACCGGAAAAATTCTCCTACCCGGACTCTTCGACATGCACGTGCATTTGCGCGAGCCCGGACGCGAGGATGAAGAAACGATCGGGAGCGGGGGACGGGCCGCTGCGCGCGGCGGTTTCACCGGCATCGTCGCCATGCCCAATACCGACCCGCCGATCGACAGCGGCGGACTCGTCCGCTACGTCCGCACCCTCGCCCGCGAGCAGTCGCCCGTTCCGGTCTGGACCTCCGGCTGTATCACCAAGGGCCGCGCCGGCCAGCAACTGGCCGACATCGCCGACATGCAACAACAGGGGGCCGTCATGATCACCGATGACGGCGACCCGGTGGCCGACGCCTACCTTTTCCGCCGCGCCCTCGAATACGCCCGCCACTTCGACCTGCTCGTGGCCTGCCATTGCGAAGTTCCCGAACTGAGCCGCGGCGGCGCGATGAACGAGGGCGCCCGCTCCTACCGGCTCGGTCTGCCCGGGATCCCCGCTTGCAGCGAGGAAATCAGCATCGCCCGCGACCTGCAACTGGCCCGCCTGGCGGGCGGACGCATCCATATCCAGCATGTCTCGACCGCACGCGGGCTCGACATCATCCGGCGGGCCAAAGCGGACGGCGTTCGCGTGACCTGCGAAGTCAGCCCTCATCACCTCCTGCTCAGCGAGGATGACATCACGGACTATGACACCAATTTCAAGATGAACCCACCGCTCCGCACCGTGGAAGACAACGCGGCACTTCTCGAAGGGTTGCTCGACGGATCGATCGACGTCCTCGCCACCGACCACGCCCCGCACACCGAGTTCGAGAAAAATCTCGATTTTGCTTCCGCCCCGTTCGGTATCACCGGATTGGAAACCGCCCTCCCCTCGCTCTTCAGCCGGTTGGTCCGGACCGGCAAGCTGCCGTGGGACATTCTCGTCCGCGCCTTCTCCCGCGAACCCCGCCGCATCCTCGGCCTCGAGGTTGCGGATTTCCGGGAAGGTCTGCCCGCCGATTTCATCCTGTTCGACCCGGAGGCGTCCACCCACTTTTCGGCCGATACCATGGAGTCAAAAAGCCGCAATACACCCTTCCTCGGCCAAACCCTTCCGGGAGCCGTGGTGCAGGTGGTACTCGGCGCCGAACTTTTACTCGGGAGGAAACAGCCATGACTTATCGCCAACTGCTGGGGCAATCCATCGAGACACGCCGCTCGCATCTTTGCGTCGGGCTGGATCCGCTGCCGGGAAAAATTGACGGTTCGGTCGCCGACTTCCTTCGGCGCGTCATCGGCGAGACCGCGGCCTATGCCGCCGCCTACAAACCCAACATCGCTTTCTTCGAAGCCATGGGCTCGGACGGCTACCGCTTGGTCGAAGGTCTGCGCGACATGGTTCCCCCGGGGATTCCGGTCATTCTCGACGCCAAGCGCTCCGATATTCCCGACACGCAGGCCATGTATGCCCGCGCCTACTTTGAAGTCATGCGCGCCGACGCGGTCACCCTCAATGCCCTGCTCGGACGCGACTCGCTGCGCCCGTTCCTCGCCGACGAAACCAAGGGAGCCTATCTGCTCGGGCTCACCTCCAACCCGGGATCATCCGACTTCCTCGCCCGGGACCTCGGCGACCGTCCTCTCTGGCGCGTCTTCGTCGATCTATGCGGAGAAACCTCGCTCGGCCCGGCCACCCTCGGTGCCGTGATGGGGCTCACCCACCAGAATGCGGCCGACTTCGCCGCACTACCCGATATTCCACTGCTTGTTCCCGGACTCGGGGCGCAAGGCGGTGATGCGGCTGCCTTGGCCGGACTCGGCACGCGACAAGCGCCATGGTTGGTCAACGCCTCGCGCTCCATTCTTTACCCGGCTGACGGCCCCGCGCACATCGCGCGGGCAGCCGATGAATTTCGTCGCACCATCAACCGCGCTGCCGGACGCTTTCCGGACCATGATCAATGAATGAACAACTTCCCATCGGCCTGAGCTTCGACGACGTCACCATCGTGCCGGGACGCAGCGGCGTGCTGCCCGCACAGGCCGGACTGGCCACCCATCTGACCCGTGACATCCGCCTCGCTATCCCCGTGGTCTCCGCCGCCATGGACACCGTCTCCGAAGAGCGCCTGGCCATGGCCCTCGCCCGCGAAGGTGGCCTCGGCATCATCCACCGCAACTGCCCGCTGGAAAAACAGGTCGCCATGGTCCGCCGGGTCAAACGCGCCGAGAACATCGTCATCACCCATCCCGAAACCGTCCCCCCCGAGACCACCCTCGGCCAACTCCGCCGACGCATGCGCGAGACCGGCATCGAAGGTTTTCCCGTAGTCGATGGGCAGAATCTCGTGCTCGGCGTGGTGACCCGCCGCGACATCTGGGTCGAGGAGGACGAAAACATTCTGGTGCGCGATGTCATGACCCCGCGCGAACGCCTGGTCACCGCCTCCCCGGGCTGCACCCAAGCGGAAGCCAAAACCATCCTCCACCGCAACCGTATCGAAAAACTGCCGCTCCTCGACACGGACGGTCGCCTCGTCGGCCTGATGACTGCTTCGGATATCGTCAAAACCATGCAGCATGGACAAGCCAGCAAGGATGCCGAAGGACGCCTCCGTGTCGGAGCCGCCATCGGCGTGGGACCGCGCGCGCTCGAAGCGGGTGATGCTCTGGTCGAGGCCGGCTGTGACGTTATCGCGATCGACGCCGCGACCGGCCACACCGAATCCATGCTCGCACAGCTTGAGAAGTGCGCCGGTCGCTGGCCCGGCGTTCCTGTTATCGCCGGCAATGTGGTCACCGCGGAGGGAGCAGCGGATCTCATTGCCGCCGGTGCCGCCGCGATCAAAGTCGGCGTCGGCCCCGGCTCGATCTGCACCACGCGGGTCATCGCGGGCGTCGGCACGCCGCAATTCTCCGCCATCCGCACGGTTTCCCGCGTCTGCCGCGAACGCGGCATCCCGCTCATCGCCGACGGCGGCATACGCTACTCGGGTGATATCGTCAAAGCCCTTGCGGCCGGAGCAGACGCGGTCATGCTCGGCTCCCTCCTTGCCGGCACCGAGGAAAGTCCCGGCAAACTCGCCCGCTGGCAGGGCCGTACCTTCAAAGAATACCGCGGCATGGGATCGGCCGGGGCTTTGGCTAAAGGCTCCCGTGACCGCTACGGACAAGAGGGTGCCGCCAAATTCGTGCCCGAAGGCGTCGAGGCCCGCATCCCCTACCGCGGAACGCTCGGCGAACTCGTCTTCCATCTCATGGGGGGACTCCGCGCCGGCATGGGCTACGTGGGCGCTTCGAACCTCGAAGAATTGCGCGCCAAAGCCACCTTCATGCAGGTCACCGCCGCCGGTTTGCGGGAAAGTCATCCGCACGACGTCACCATCACCGAAGAGCCGGTCAACTATCACTCGTCCTGATTTCCATGCGCACGCAAATCGCCGTCATCGACTACGGCTCGCAATACTCCCAACTCATCGTCCGCCGCCTGCGCGGACTCGGTTACTTCGCCAAGCTTTACCTGCCGGGACATTGGGATGACCTCGACCGCCCAGCGGCCGTTGTCCTTTCCGGCGGACCGGCCCGGGTCAACGATCCCGGGGCCCCCGACATTGACTTCGACCGCCTACAGTCACTCGGCTGTCCCGTGCTCGGCGTCTGTTACGGCATGCAACTGCTCAACCGCAAATTCGGCGGTACCGTGGCACACTGCGGCGACCGGGAATACGGGCCGGTCACCATGGACGTGCAACGCCCGGATGCCTTGCTCAAGAATCTCCCCGCGCAGAGCACCATCTGGATGAGCCATTCGGACAGCGTCTCCGAGTTGCCGGCCGCCTGCGAAGTGCTCGCGGTCAACCCGCGCGGGACCCCGGTGGCCGTACGCTGGAATGAGCGCTTCTTCGGCATCCAATTCCACCCCGAAGTCAGCCACACCGAATACGGCACGGAAATCCTCCGCAACTTTCTCGACCTCTGCGGTGAAGCGCCCGCTTTCACCATGGACCGCTTCAAAGAACAGCTCATCGCCGAGACCCGCGAACAGATCGCCGGACGCAGAGTGGTCTGCGCGGTTTCCGGAGGCGTCGATTCCACCGTTCTCGCCATGCTCCTCAAGGAGGCCGGTGCCGACATGCATCCCATCTTTGTCGACAACGGGCTCCTCCGCCGTGACGAGGGCAACGAGGTCGTCGCGCAATTCCAGCGGCTCGGCATCGGCATCGACCGGGTTGATGCGACCGACCGATTCCTCGGGCGCCTGGCCGGCATCACCGATCCGGAAGAAAAACGCCGCCGTATCGGAGACGAATTCATCGACGTCTTTTTCAGCCATGCCGGGCAGATTGAGCTCCTCGCCCAGGGCACGCTTTATCCCGATGTGATCGAAAGTGCGACCAGCGGATCCAAAGCCTCGCGGATCAAAACGCATCACAACCGCGTCGACCGCATCCTCGAGTTGCAGGCCGAAGGACGCCTCCTCGAACCCTTGGCCGAACTGTTCAAGGATGAAGTCCGCGAACTCGGCGCCGCCCTCAACATTCCCCACGACATGCTCCACCGCCATCCCTTCCCTGGCCCTGGACTGGCTGTTCGCGTGGTGGGCGAAATCACCCCCGCGCGACTCGAAGTCTGCCGCGCCGCCGATGCCATTTTCATCGGAGAATTGAAGCGCAGCGGATGGTATGACAAAGTTTGGCAGGCCGGCACCGCGCTCCTGCCCGTCCGCACCGTCGGAGTCAAGGGCGACGAACGCACCTACGAGGAAGCGGTCAGCCTCCGTGCCGTGACCAGTGTCGACGCCATGACCGCCGACTGGGTCCCGCTGCCGGCGGAGGTGCTGGCCCGTGTCTCCAAGGATATCCTCAACCGCGTCCCCGGCATCAACCGCGTCCTCTACGACGTCTCAACCAAACCCCCCGCCGGCATCGAGTGGGAATAGTCGGGACGCGACCCGCCTTTGTCCCCGCTTTGATCCCTCAAGACGGCGGCGTGCCCGACCCGCCGAAATTGAAGTCCACCTCCGGCGCCTGATCCGCTCCGGCCCGCGCCGCGAAATACGGACGTTCCTTGAACCCGAGAAACCCTGAATAGATGACCGTGGGGAACTGCTTGGTCGCCGTGTTGTATTGCTGCACGGATTGGTTGAACTTGCGCCGCTCCACCGTGATGCGGTTCTCCGTCCCCTCGAGTTGCGCCTGCAAATCGCGGAAATTCGCGTTGGCTTTGATGTCCGGATAACGTTCCACCGTGACCAGCAAGCGCGAGAGAGCCGACGAGAGTTGGTCCTGCGTCTGCTGGAATGCCGCCATGGCTTCCGACGTAGCCGGCGGGGAATTCGGATCCACCTTGATATTGTTCACTTGCTGACGCGCTTGGATGACCTGCGTTAGCGTTTCCTTTTCGAAGTTGGCCGCGCCTTCGACCGTTTTGACCAGGTTGGGCACGAGATCCGCCCGGCGCTGGTAAACATTTTCCACGTCCGCCCAACTGCTGTCGGTCTGCTGCTTGAGGCTGACGAGACGATTGTAGCCGCAACCGGTGAGCAGGCCGGAGGCGAGCAACAAGGCGACGAACGGAAGGAGTCGGGAAGCTTTCATAAAGAAAGGCTATATCGCGCAGCCATTCCGGCAAAACGAGCGAAATTTTCGCCTCCATCCACCCTCGGAGAAGCGGAGCGGGGCAACGATCCCTCGTCCCGCACCGGCCGGGATGGCGCACGGGCCACTCGCTTCGGCCGCAGCGGCAAAGCCTTTGTAAGGATGGATTTTACCTCCTTTTGCTGCCAAAAAGGACCGAATGAGTGAGGCAGGAAAAATCAGGCCGTGGTGGACTTGGGGCCTTTTGGTCGCCGTGGTCACGGCAGTTGTCTTCCTGCCGTCCGTCCGGTTTCCGTTTTTCCCCTTTTGGGATGATGACATCCATGTTCACGCCAACCCGCACATTACCGAGCTTTCCTGGCGCAGCATCGGAGCCTTTTGGTCAGGGCCATGGCAGCAACTTTACATTCCGCTCACTTATTCCACTTGGGCCGGCCTGGCGGCTTTGTCGCGCTGGACGGACGGTTTACCGGTCTCTTCCGGCGCGCTCAATGCTGCTTGGTTCCATGGGGCCAACGTGCTCGGGCACACAATTTCCGCCCTGCTCGCTTTCCTCCTTCTGCGGCGACTGACGGGGAAATTCTGCGTTGGTGCTCCGGGGCAACGGCTGGATTTGGCCTCCGCTCTTGGCGCCTTGTTTTTCGCCCTGCATCCCCTCCAAGTCGAACCCGTGGCCTGGATCTCCGGGCTGCGCGATGTGCTCGGCGGATGCCTCGGACTGGCTTCTCTCGTCGTGCTCTTCGGGCGAGAACGTCCGGGGCCGCCGCGCTGGACCGCGGCCACCCTGCTCTTTCTCGCTTCCTTGGCGGCGAAGCCCGCCGGCGTTGCTCTCCCGCTCGTCGCCGGCGTGCTGGCCGTCATGCCGTTCCGCTGGTCAGGACGGCAAATCGCTTTTTCCCTCGGACCATGGCTGGTCATTGGCATGCTGTGGGTTGTCCTGACCAGCAGCGCGCAATGGGCGGCAGAGCTCGCCGTCGGCCTCGTGCCTGTCTGGACGCGCCCGCTGGTCGCCGGTGACGCCTTGGCTTTTTACCTGGCCAAAACTTTGTGGCCATCCGGCCTGGCTGCCGACTACGGACGCTCCCCCGACCACGTGCTCGCGGCGGGTTGGCTGTGGTGGGCATGGCTGGGTCCAGTGGCTCTTGCGGTGGTGCTCGGCGCCGTGAAGCAGCTGCGCATCTACCTTGTGCCCCTCCTTGTTTTCGCCACCGCACTGCTCCCGACCCTGGGGTTGGTGCCGTTCAATTTCCAAGTGGTGAGCACGGTGGCCGACCGCTACGCCTACCTCGCCCTCATCGGACCGGCTTTGGCTCTGTCCCTGATCGTGGCTCGCTCTCCGGTGCTCCCGGCTACCGTGCTGGCCGTGCTCACGGTTACGGCACTCCTCTTCTGCACGGTGCAACGACTGCCACTTTGGTCGGAAGATGTGAAACTGTTTGCCGCCACGCTGGAAGTGAACCCGCAGAGCTGGAAAGCGATGCACAATTACGCATCGGCCCTGGACGATCGCGGTCGCACCGCGGAGGCCGCGGAACGCATGCAGGAAGTCATTGCCCAGCGGCCCGACAGTGCCGAGGCCTATAACGATCTTGCCGTCATGGAGTGGAAACTCGGACGGCGGCCTGGAGCGGTTGCCCTCATGCGGCGGTCGGTCATGCTTCGGCCCACACCGGGGTCCGCGCGCAATCTCGCGGTGATGGAAGAGGAAATCGGCAATCCGGCCGGACGCGACGAGGCGTTGCAACTTCTCCAGCAGTTGCAGGCGCCGGGGAGCAACTGAACTTTACGCGGCGCCCCGTGGAGGCAGGATGGGGGGGCTTGAATCTCTCTCAAGGCTTTAATCAAGAAAGCGGTGTCACCCCGCCGATCGGCGCGCTAAAAGGAAGGCGTGGCTGCCAAACAAAACTACCCGAGGTTGGTTATCGATGCCGGCAATTCCACGGTGAAATTCGCCGTGGTGACACGGCCCGGAGCGAAGCTGCAGAGCGTCGGCCTGGTTGCCACCGAAAAACTCACCGTGACCCGGGTGCGCACAATCTGTCGCCAAGCTCGCGCCCGCAGCGGAGTGGCCTCGAGCGTGGTGCCCCGCATCACCACCATCCTCGGCACAAGCTGCCCGGCCGTTTCGTTGATCCAAACTTCGTCGGCCCTCAACTTCCGGACGGATGTCGATCGGCGCACGGTCGGGGCCGATCGCCTGGCCAATATGGCCGAGGCAGCGCGGCGATTTGGCAAAAACGTGATTGTGGCCGATTTTGGCACGGCGGCGACTTTTGACGTGCTCGACGAACGCGGATGGTTCATCGGCGGCGCCATTGCTCCAGGTTTGCCCACCTTGGTGCATGCTCTATCCGAGAGGGGGATACAGCTGCCGGTCATCGACACCAAGTCGCCGCGCACGTTGATCGGCAAAAACACGAAGGACGCCCTGCGCGCCGGCATCTGCGGGGGTTATGCCGGTTTGGTCGAACATTTGTTGGAAAAACTCGGGGCGGGCCAAAGGCGCGTTGTCTTCACCGGCGGGGATTCCCGCGCGGTAGCCAAACTGATCGCGCGAAAAGTCATGATTGACCCGCTTTGGACACTGGGAGGCATTGCGGTTTTGGGTGCCTTAAACACCCGCGAATCAAGCAAATAAGGGCTTTGCGGGGCGATTCACCTTGCCGCCTGAGGTGGTGCCGGTAACTTAAAGCCAGCCGGCGGCGCTGAAAACCGGACGTTGCGGCGACACACATTATGGCCAACGCAATGGTGATCGGAATGGGCGGGGTGGGATCCGTCATCGCCCAGAAACTGCACGAATACGACTGCATCGACCGGATCATTTGCGCCGACCGCGACACCGTCTTCGCCGAGCAGCTTTCCAAACGCATCCCAAACAACCGCTTCGTCGTGGTCAAAGCTGACGCCATGGACGTGAAGGGGACGACGGCTCTGATCAAAGAGCACAAAGTCAAGGTGACCTGTAACGCGGCGGTCTGCGCGACCAACCATTCGGTCCTCACCGCCTGCGCCGAGGCCGGCTCGCATTACCTCGACATGGCAGCCGACATCTACGCCCCTCCCGGGGCGCGTCGCACGTCGAAGAATTCTTTCGACACCGAGATCGAAGCCTTCAACGAAATCTTCGAGGAAAAGAAACTCGCAGGCATCCTCTGCATGGGCATGGATCCGGGTGCGGTGAACATCTTCGCGCGCTGGGCGATGGACCGCCTCGACACGGCAACAAGTATCCGGGTGCTCGATGCGGACAACGCGGAGGTCAAAGGCTATCGTTTCGCCGTCCTTTTTTCCCCCGAGACCTTTTTCGAGGAGCTCGGCGCGGTGCCTTACTTTGTCAAAAACGGCAAGGTGACGGCGGGGAAACCCCTCGAATCGGAATTTGAGTGGATCCGGTTTCCCGAACCGATCGGCCTGCAACCGACCTACGCAGTGGCGCACGAGGAGGGGGTGAGCTTGGGGATCTATCCACCGTTTGTGCAGAAAGGCGTGCGCTACTCGGTCTTCAAATACAGCGTGAGCGACAAGGTCGTACACCTTTCAAAGTCCCTCGCCTTGCTCGATCTTGACACGTGGAAAAAAGTGAAGGTTGACGGTGTCGAGGTCTCGCCCGTGCGGGTGGCCACCCATGCCTTGCCCAAACCGGCGCAGTTGGGTCCGACCGTCGACGGCTATTCGTGCGTCGGCACCGAAGTGCGGGGGACGCTCGGTCGGCGGCGCGTCGAGTATTTCATCTACACGATGGACAACCACCGTGACTGCTATGAGAAATACGGCTACTCGCTCACCCTCGTGCAGACCGGCATACCACCCGCGCTGACCGCGCGCCTCCTCATCGAGGGCAAGATCAAGGAACGCGGGGTGATGATGCCGGAAGCGCTGCAACCGGATGAATTGATGACCCACTTCAGCCACGAAGGCCTCCCTATTTTTGTCGAAAAGCGCGAGACTGAGCGAATATGAAACCCCGTCCTTTTCTTCTCGGCGACCACTCCGTCCGCACGGAGGAAACGGCGGCGGTGCACAATCCTTACGACGGTGCATTGGTCGCCGAAGTCTGCATGGCCGGGGCGAAAGAAATCGGTGAAGTGCTGGACTTGGCCGCGTGCACCTTCAAAGAAGCGCGTCAGACCGAGCCTGTCGAGCGGTCGCGTTTGCTCCGCCGGATCGCGGACACTATCGGCCGGCGGGCCGACGAATTCGTCGAGTTGCTCATCGCTGAAGCCGGCAAACCCGTGGCGTTGGCCAGAATCGAAGTGCAGCGGGCGCAATCGACTTTCGAGTTGGCGGCGGCGGGGGCACTGGAGCCGAACGGCCATCCGATCGAAATGGGAGCGACACCCGCCGGGGCGGGACATTCTGGCCTGGCGCGACGCTTCCCTCTCGGTGTCATTCTCGGCATCACACCATTCAATTTCCCGCTCAACCTCGTGGCTCACAAAGTCGCCCCGTGCCTCGCGACCGGAAACACCATGATTCTCAAGCCAGCCATGAAGACGCCGCTGTGCGCTCTGCTCCTCGGTGAGGTCCTCGCGGAATGCGGGGCACCGGCAGGGCAGGTCTCATTCCTGCCCTTCGGCCACCAACACGTCGGCCCCCTGCTGCGTGATCCCCGGGTGAAGATGCTTTCCTTCACCGGCGGGGTCGACGTCGGGTGGAAACTCAAGTCCGAAGCAGTGAAGCAGAAGATCACCCTCGAACTCGGCGGTAATGCCGCCTGCGTGGTCGAGCCTGATTCCGATTGGCGCCGGCACGCCGCAAAAATGGCAGTCGGCGCCTTCGCTTATGCCGGGCAGTCATGCATCAGTGTGCAAAGGATCTTCGTGCACGAATCGATCTACGGGGAATTCAGGGAAGTGTTCGTTGCCCAAGTGCGTGAGAAGGCCGTGGCCGGGGACCCGCGTGACACCAAGACACTGGTCGGTCCGATGATCACCAAAGCGGCGCTGGAGAATGTTGTTGCTTGGGTCAAAGACGCCGTGTCACGCGGGGCCAGGCTGCTCACCCCGCTCAAAGTCGACGGCCAGATACTACATCCCGTTGTTCTGGAGAGCGTGCCACGCGAGGCGGCCATCGCCTGCGAAGAGGCATTTGCCCCGGTCGTGGTGCTGGAATCCTACCGGACCTTCGCCGACGGCCTCGCTGCGGTGAACGATTCGAAATTCGGGCTGCAAGCGGGCGTCTTCACCGGGGATTTGGCGAAAATTTACCAGGCATACGATGCGCTCGAGGTCGGTGGCGTCCTGATTAACCAGGTCCCGACCTTCCGCACTGAGAACATGCCCTACGGCGGGGTCAAAGACAGCGGGTTCGGTCGCGAAGGCGTGCCTTACGCCATGGAGGATATGACCGAAATCAAGTCCTTGATCATCAACGAACGCGGGCTCTGACCGCGCATGCTCAACGTCGTTCTGGTCGAGCCTGAAATCCCGCAGAATACGGGCAACATTGCGCGCACCTGTCTCGCGGCCGGCGCACGGCTGCACTTGGTCGAGCCGCTCGGCTTCGACCTTGACGGCGCGGCCCTGCGGCGGGCGGGGATGGATTATTGGGACAAGTGCGACGTGCACCGTTGGCCGTCACTCGATGCCCTCCGGGCCGAGGCCGGGCCGGCGCGGTTCTTCTGCCTGACTTCGAAAGCGACGAGGCCATATTGGGATGTCCGGTTCGCCCATGGCGACTATTTGCTCTTCGGCCGCGAGACCCGCGGACTGCCGGAAAGCCTGCTCGAGAAAGAAAAAGAGCGCCTCTTGACCATCCCGATGGAGCATGCCGCACGGAGCCTGAACCTCGCCACGTCGGTTGGGATTGTGCTTTACGAGGCGCGCAGGCAAATTCATCAGCTATGAGAGCCGCCAACGCCCAGCCCTGCGCCGGAACCAACGTTCGGCGCCTGGACGACCAAACGAGGCCAATGTGGAACCGCAAAAAACGCAACAAGTGAGCATCGAGTCGACCGGGTTGCAGAAAAAGCGCGTGCTCTTCATCTGCAGCGGCAATTATTACCGCAGCCGATTGGCCGAGATTCTTTTCAACCATGAAGCGGCGGCCGCCGGTTTGGCTTGGGAATCGGGCTCCCGAGGCTTGCTCAAGGCGCGCGAACTGAAGGGAATGTCGGGGCATACCGCAGCCTACCTCAAAGAGGCCGAACTGACCCACCTGGCCGCGGAACCGCGCGACCCGATTCCCATCGATGTGGAAGACCTGACGGACTCCGATCTCATCGTTGCAATGTGCCGCGAGGAACACCAACCGATGATCGAGCAAAAATTCCTCTCACTGGCCAAGGCATTGCACAAGGCGGGGCGGATCCGCTTCTGGAATGTTTACGATGTCCCGGCGCGCCCCCATGCCATCGTTCGCCTGCTCGGAGGTGGTCACAAGGGACCCAGTCAGCCCGCCGGTAGCGGCACGGAACATATCGCCTTGGCGGTCAAAGAATTGGTCCGGGAATTGGCCAAGCCTTAACGTTGTAGATACGAGATAGAATACTCAGCTCAAACCACCTCCAAGCCATTTTCTACTGGTCAATGGGGGGAACATGCGGTAGGTTATTTGATTATGCCGATTCAGAGAAAAAGCGCTTTTTCCCGCCGATTGCCAGATTTGGTCACCGAGGAATTGGTCGGTGTACTTTCCAAGAAGACCTCCTTCGAATTCAAGCAACTCTTCGACTTGGTCCACGAAAAACTGCGCAAGCGCAACGCGGCCAGCGGAGGAGAAGAAATGCTCCGCCTGCGCGCCTACGAAAAGCTGCAAAATCTTGTTTCCCGCGGCATGGTCAAGAAGACCGGCAAAAAATACCGGGGACTTGCTTCTTTGGCCAACGCCCTTGAGCCGGCCGACGCGCCGGTCCGCTGACGTTCCGCTTGGCATGCTCACCGAGCAATACCTGCCTTTGGGTATCCACATCGCCGTGGCCATCGGCTTGTCGGCCTCCATCTTTGCCGCCAGCCTTCTGCTCGGCCGGGCCGGCAAACGCACGCCGGCCAAAGACATGGCCTATGAGTGCGGCATGCCCGTAAGGGAAGCAGCCGCCCCGCGCTTCAGTGTGAAGTTCTATCTCGTGGCCATGCTCTTCATCCTTTTCGATATCGAGATCGTCTTCATGTATCCTTGGGCCGTCGTCTACCGCGACTTTCTGGCACAGCAGGGCGGCATCATCTTCTGGAGCATGGCCGGTTTTGTCACCGTGCTGACCATCGGCTACATTTACGCCATCAAAAAGGGCGCGTTGGATTGGCGTAGTTAGCGCTGTCGGGGTCTTTCCGCATCCGTCGTGCGGTGTCGCCGTGCTCTGACCACTGCTACCTGCCCTGCATGGCGACATAATCTGGTTCCAGCCTCGAAGTTCGGGTCAAAGCATTCCGGCCAGCTTCCCGGCCAGAAAATCCGACTCTTGCGGGGTCAGATCGAAAGGTGGGGCCAAGGAGAGCACGTTGCCGTGCCGGCCCCCGGCGAGCAGCAAGATTCCCTCCTGCAAAGCCTCCGTCACACAGTGCGCCGCTAAGGCTTGGTCCGGCGAACCATCGGCCCGAATGAGTTCCATCCCAACCAACAAGCCCGCCCCGCGCACATCGCCAACCGTCGCCGCCGGAATTTTCTGCAACACCGCCCGCAAATGCCGTCCGGCCGCCAGCACCTTGGCCGCCGTCTCCGGCCGCGCATGCTCCCGCAGGGCGGCAACAGCCATGGCACAGCCCAGCGGGTTGCCAAGAAACGTGCTGGTGTGCAGAGCCTCGCCAGCCGACTCAGGCCATGCGTCCATCACGGTGGCGCGACCGACACAGGCAGACAGGGGAAATCCGGAAGTCAGCGCTTTGCCGAGACAAATGAGGTCGGGAACAACCTCGGAATGCTCGCACGCGAAAAGCCGTCCGGTGCGGTTTAGTCCGGTATAAATCTCATCGGCCACGAGGAGAATTTTCTTCTCGTCGCAAAGCCGCCGGAGAAGCCGAAGAAAATCCCGCGGCGGCACGATATCCCCTCCCCGTCCTTGGATCGGTTCGACCAGGATGGCCCCGATCTCACCCTTGGTTAGTTCGGTGACAATGCGTCTTTCCAGCTCTTCGAGACAGCGGTTGCTGCAATGGGGAAACTCCCCCCCTTCGAGGGCAAAGATACCGCCGTGCCCAAGCGGACACCGGAAACAATACGGATAAGGCACGCTCACCGCGAATCCACCGAGTTGCTCGGCGAAGGGTGCGCGGAAAAATTCCAGTGCCGATGCTTCGAGTGCTCCGTAGCCGAGGCCATGATAAGCCCCGGCGAAGACGAGTACGCCTGGCTTGCCGCTGTGGAGCACCGCCGTCTTCAGCGCGGCCTCGATTGCATCCGACCCCGAATTGCCGAGGATCACTTTGCCACGACCCGCGCCCCACCGCTCAAAAGTGAGCTCGCTGAGCATTTCGCACAGCTCGACTTTCGATTCCGCCGGATGCACATCTCCCATGGCATGAAGGAGTTTTCGCGACTGGTCCGCAAGTGCCTCTCGCACTGGTGGCGACGAATGGCCCAACCCCGCCACCCCGAAGCCAGAAGTAAAATCGAGGAAACGGTTGCCGTCCGCGTCCCACACATTGACCCCTTCGGCCTTCTCCCAGAAAACAGGCCACCGTTCGCCGAGCAGCGTCACATTGCGCGACTCGACCCGGCGCAGACGCGCGGCCAGCTCGCGCGAGCGTGGTCCGGGGATTTCCGTGCGCAGCTCAGGAAACATAGGCGGACGCTAACCCTTTCACCATCATAGCGCTAACACCTTCCGTCCAGACTGTCAGGCGCACGTTGCCCGCGGGCAATTCATCTTGCCATGTGGGACTCCGTTGGTACCGTGGCGGGTCAAGGCGCATGACACTGTCGAGTTTGCTCACAGTCGGGGAAATTATTCCCGAAATGAAAACAACGGAGCGATGGCCGGCGATCACGGAGATCGTGGACCTGCTCGTGTCGACGCAACGCATTGAACCGCAATACCGGGAGAGCGTTTTGGACGCCTTGAAGCAGCGCGAGGAAACGATGAGCACAGGCATCGGGTTCGGCATCGCCATCCCGCATGCCTCGTCGGAGCACGTCACTGAAGTGGTGGCCGCTTTCGGCCGTTCGCCCTCAGGCATCGAATTCGACTCGCTCGACAACGAACTTGTCCATTTTATTGTTTTGTTCGTTGTTCCCCGTGACCAATTCCAGGTCCACTTGCGTACCCTTGCCGCCATCGCCAAATTCCTCAACGACCGCACGGTGCGCGAGGAACTGGCGGCCGCACCCGACGCGCAGGCCATACTGCAAGTTTTCGCCAGCCGCGGCGGTCACCGCTGAATGAGCTCCACGCCGCAGGCCGTGCTGACCAAGCGGCTGCACGCGGCGCTGGTCGCGTGCGGCTTGCCTCCCGAGCGCGGCGAGGTTACCGCGGCAGCCGACACACGATTCGGCGACTACCAAGCCAATGCCGCCATGGTCTTGGCCAAGGAAGCAAAAACCAACCCGCGCGTTCTCGCAGCAAGGATCGCCGACTACTTCGAGGCAGAAGACATTTGCGAGAAGCCGGAAATTGCCGGCCCGGGCTTCCTCAACTTCCGCCTCAAGCCGCTTTGGGTCTCCCGGCAACTCCGGAACTTGGCTGGCGATGCCCGCTGCGGGGTGCCCGCCACCGGGAACCCGCTCCGCATCATCATCGACTTCAGTTCACCCAACATCGCCAAACCGATGCACGTCGGGCACATCCGCAGCACGATCCTCGGCGATGCGCTGGCCCGCATCGCACGGTTTGTCGGCCACGAAGTCGTGACCGACAACCATCTGGGCGACTGGGGCACGCAATTCGGCAAAGTTCTTTACGGTTGGAAGCATCTTCTCGATCGCAGTGCGCTGGAAAAAGACCCCATCGGGGAAATGACGCGCCTCTACCGTGAGGTCAACACGCTTGAGCAGGCCGACCCCGCCGTACACAAAGCGGCGCGGGAAGAACTGGTCAAACTACAACAAGGCGATCCGGAAAACCGCGCCATCTGGCGGCAACTCGTCGATTTATCCTGGGCCGAATTCGAAGAGATCTACGAAAAACTCGGGGTCGGTTTCGATGAACGCCTGGGGGAAAGCTTCTACGATCCGGCACTTGCTGCTCTGGTCGCTAAACTTCTCTCCACTGGAACGGCACAAGTCAGCGAGGGGGCTGTTTGTATTTTTTTCCCGGATGTCCCGGCCCTCAGCGAAAAACCCTGCCTCATTCGCAAGAGCGACGGAGGCTTCCTCTATGCCACCACCGACCTCGCCACGATGGAATACCGTATCGAGCGATGGAACCCGCACGCCATCTGGTATGTGACCGGTGCCCCGCAACAGTTGCACTTCCAACAGGTGTTCGCCGCCGCCAAGCGGATGGGAGTGGACACGAAGCTCGATCATATCGCCTTCGGCAGCATTCTCGGCGAGGACCACAAGCTCATGAAGACACGCTCGGGGGACAATGTCCCGCTGCGCGACTTGATCGACGAGGCCGTCAGCCGGGCACGGGCCATGATCGAGGAGAAGAATCCGGATCTGCCCGCCGGGGAAAAAGACCACATCTCGCGTGTCGTGGGACTCGGTGCGGTCAAATACGGCGAACTCTCCCAGCACCGGATGAGCGACTATGTCTTTTCCTGGTCCAAGATGCTCTCCTTGCAGGGCAACACCGCACCCTACTTGCAAAACGCCTATGTGCGGGTGCGGTCGATCTTCCGCAAGCTTGGCGCCGAACTCGGAAGCATGCAGGACGTTGTCCTCACCGAGCCGGCCGAACTTTCCCTGGCCAAGAAACTTCTCCAGTTCGGCGAAATTGTCCCTCTGGTCCTCCACGACTTCCGGCCGAATCTTCTGGCCAACCATCTCTTCGAAACGGCCAATGCCTTCCATACTTTCTATGAGGCCTGCCCGGTCCTCAAATCCGAGGGGGTGAGGCAGCACTCCCGCCTCGTCCTTTGCGAGGCCACCGCCCGCGTGCTCAAACACGGACTCGGTCTCCTCGGTGTGCAGGTGCCCGAAAGGATGTGAGGGTGGATCGCGGGACCCCTCCCGCTAGGGGCACTGGTTCAGCTGCCTTGACCGCCGCGGCACTCTGCACTGCAGGGTCAAAAGCACGGTAACCCCCCTTGGTTCACCGGCCGCGATTGCGCGCCGCGATATCCATCCAGAGGGCCTGGCGGAAAAATGGGGCGCGGCGGTGGCGGAACCCCCACCAGCCGGCCGCAATGGCCAGCTTGCGCAGTTCGGGAAAGGAAAATGCGCGCTCCGCCGAGAGACGTGCGTCATGCTTGGTCATGGCATCGCGGTAAATGACCCCGGTCACGGCAAAGATTCCGGCTTGAGCCATACGCGAACGGCGCAAATCGGTGATCAAGGCCACCCCCTTGGTCAGTTCGCGGCAGCGGCGCAGCAGACGGATGGCGTCGGTTTCATCAAGGTGATGCAACACAAGGTTGCAGAGCACGACATCGTAGAGGTCTGCCTCAGCGAATCGGAGGAAGTCAGCGCGCGCGTAACGGACCTCGGGGAACCCATGGGAAAGCTTTTCCGCAATCTGCAATGTCGGTTGCTGGCGGTCCACCGCCGTAACCACGACAGGACAACCGACTTCCCGGGCGCGTTTGACCAAGGCACGCGGAATATCCCCGGCCCCGGTGCCGAGGTCGAGCACCCTGAGCGGTTGACGCCGCGCGAGGACAGGCCCGAGGTAATCGAGCACCAAGCGGTGCGCACCAAAGCGACAGTTGAGAGATTCCAGATTCGCCAAATCGGACTCAAGTTCCGGCGTGACCTGCTCGGCCACGTCCATCCACTCGGGACGACTTTCTTCAAAACGGCGGATCATGGTAGTAACTGCAAAACGGCCAGCATCCGGCCGGTGCGACCGCGCTCGACGCGGTACGAATAGTAACGCCCGACTTCCCGCCCGGTGCAAATGCCGTCGTCGATAACCTGCCCGGCCCCTGCGTCCCGCGCTTGCGCGGCAATCTCGGCCGCGAAATCGGTTTCGTAGAGCGGGGGCCGGATGCACGGGCTGAGGTGGACGACCAAGTCGGCGGGTTCGATACCGAACCCGGTGCGCATCAGATCGATGGTGCGGCCGGTGATATTCAAGGCCGTGCCGGCGCATCCCGAATGAACCAAGCCAACGGCCCGGCCGTGTTGGTCGGCAAGATAGACGGCAGCGCAGTCCGCCACGTAAATCCCGAGCGTCAGTCCCGGACGGTCCGCGACAAGCGCATCCGCACCGCAATGAAGTCCCGGACCGTCGGCCATGACCACTTTCCCGCCGTGGACCTGCTCCGCCGTGGCGACCATGGCCGGGTCAAAACTAAGGCGGCGCAGAAAGTCTTCATGGGCCGGAGCCAACCGGGCCAAGGCGGTGGCACGATCCGCTTCGACATCCACGCCCGCCATGCGCGGGGCGAAAGCGGCCCGCACACCCGGTTGGCACGGCAGCGGCTGGAAGTTCGACTCCGGCACCGCGACGATCAGCGACCGGCACTTTGCTTGCCGCCGGACGGCGGCACTGGCGCCTGCTTGGTCTTGTTATTGCGCAGCGTGTCGCGCTTGTTAGGGATAACATTGTGCAGCACGCCGGGATTGGGATTGTCGGTCGCATTGAGCAGATCGTTGCGCCGGCGTTCCTTGGCCGTAAGCATCGGGTCATCGTAGGTGTCGGCATACACTGTATCGAGAGAGAGTACCCGGTTGTATTCGGCCAGAGCCGTGATGTAGCGGAAGCGACCTTCCAATTCGGTGGTCTGGGCCTGCAGGAGGGAGACCTGCGCGTTGAGAACGTCGAGCTGGGTGCCGGCACCGGCATCGAGACGTTCGCGGGAAAGCCGGAGAGCCTCGGTGGCTTGGACCACATTGGCACGCTGGCTGTCGATGACTTCCTGCGCCTCGATAAGATTGGAGACCGAACGCTGCACGTCGAGTTCCACCCCGCGGGCCGAATTGTCGTAGTTGATCATGGACTGCTGCAGCGACGCACGGGCGGCTTGCGTGGCCCCGACCGTGGCCAGGCCGTCGAAGATGTTCCAGCTGCCCGTCACGCCGACGAAAAGACCATTGACCGCCTCGTCGAGGCTCGAAGCCGTGGGGATATTGAACGCCTGGTAACCGGCCGTAGCATTGAGCGTGGGCTGGAACCCGGACAGTGCAGCTTTGAGTTGCTCCTTGGAGATGAGAATGTTTTGCCGTTGCACCTTGAGCGACGGGTTGCGGGCCAAGGCCGTGAAGACAGCAGCTCCGAGGTCCAGTTTGATCGGGTTGTAGTCGAGTTGTCCGATCACATCGATGGGCACCAGCGAAGGATCACTCGGGTAGTCCAAGCCGAGTTGCTTGACCAAGGCAAACTGCGAAATACGTAGGGCATTGCGAGCCTGGATGACCGGCGGGATGGCGTTGGCCAAAGCGACCTCGGCCTGCAGGACATTGAAGCGCGGAACGGTGCCGGCTTCGAAGCGGCTTTGCTGGTCCTGCAACTGCGATTGGAGCACGGCCACGGATTCCTCGCGCACGCGGATGAGCGCGCGGTTGAAAATGACGTCGTAGAAAAGCTTTTTCGTGTCGGCCACAACTTTGTCGATGGTCTGGCGGAGGGAGTAAAACGCGCTGTCGTTGGCCAAACGCGACGCAGAAAAGTCTGCCTGGTTTTTCCATCCCGACCAAAGACTCTGGTTGATCTGAATGGCGACATTCCAGGCCTGGTTATTGTTGACCAGGCCGAAGTCACTGTAAGGGTTGGCCAGCGTGTCCGATTCCGCATTGTAGCCCGAGTTGACCTGCAGGGTGGGTAGCAGAGCGGCGCGTACTTGCACCAACTGTCCGCGCGTCAGGCGGATTTGTTGGATGGCAGTGAGAATTTCAGGGTTCTTTTCCACCCCGGTTTGGATCGCCGCATCGACGCCGAGACGCGTGGCATCAGGGGTCAGCCGCAACTCAAGCGAACTGGCTGGCGGCAACTTGATGGAGGTCACTGGATCGGGCATCGTTTGCCTTTCCGGCGCAGGGATCTCGGGAACGGTGGGAAAGGTCATCTGCATGGGGTCGGGAATCCCCTCCTCCACCGGCCCGCCGAGGCCCAAGGACAGCGAGGCGGCGTTGGTCAAGGCCGGCACGGGAGAAATGACAGGGCTCGGCATCGGCGTGGGCAGGCCGACCGGCATGGGGGCCAGCGGGGCCGGTTCCTCCACGGCCGCGGCAGCTGGCGGCACAAGCGCAGGAGTCGGGCTGGCGGCTGCAATCTGTTCGGCCGTCGGGAAGCTCTCATTCATCATGTCCGTCACGTCGGTCGGGCTGGCGGACGGCGAAGCGGCAGGTGCCGGAGACTGGGCGAAAAGATGCGCCGCAGGGACAACCAACAGAAGAAACACGGCCGCTAAGCGGGAGCTCGGATGAGACTTCATATCGCTTCTTGGATTAAACCCCGCCCCCGGCCGTATCGCAAAGCCTTTCAGGGCTGAGTGGTTGGCGCCACGGGAGGGACCACGCGCTCGTCCGCCACCACTTGATCACCCAGGGCTGGACCTCCTTCGATGACTTCCATGGCAATGTAGGGTGGCCTCGACTCTTTGGTGACGATCAGCTGCGCCGTGCGCCTTTTCTCCCGGTAGGCCATGGCGGCGGTTCCCGCCGCGGGGCCGGACCCTGCCCCCACATCAACAAGGACAAAGCGGTGGCCGGTCTCGACCATGATCACGCGACCGATCCAGGACGGGAGAGTGGCCTCGGGGATATCCTGCTTCTTGGTTCCGAAAAGAGCACACCCCGCGCCGCAGAAGATGAGTCCTGCCGCTGCGGACGCCTGGAACACTCTTTTCACCGATTCAGACCCCCGCGCGGTTGAGCAGGGATGCCAGCACTTTTTCCGCTTCGAAATATTCCCGGGCAATTTCCCCGGCCGCGCGCGAGTGGCGCGCGTAATCCGAATTCACGGCAGCCACCGCGGCCTGCACCTCCTCCATGGTGCGAAAGGCGAGCAATCCGTCCTTTCCTCCATAAAACGTGGTGAAGCCCGTCTCCTGAGTGATGACTGGACGGCCTGCTGCCAGGTAGCAAGCGGAGCGGTCGCTGAACCATCCGGTGTGGAGACGCACGTATTGGTCCTTGGCCAGGGTGAACTCGCCCTTGGAGTCGCGGATGTAATCCCGGTAGCGGTTCCAGTCCATGCTCAGCACATGGGGATCGACCAGCCGCCAGTCGTTATCCTCAAACTTCTTTTTCTCGCCGCCATCCTTGATGTCGGTGGCCAATTCAAAAGGTTCGCCGCAAAGGCGCGGAGCGCCGACAAATTGCAAAAATTCCAGCGACTTGCTCCACAAATACCGGTCACCACGCCAATCGATGTCTTTTTTGCCGCTGGTCGACCAATTGCAGATCGAGGTGTAAGTTGACCCCGGGGTGGGCACGGTGCTCGTTTTCCAGAAATCCGTGACCACCGGCTGCCGCGTGGGCAACCACTCGAGACCGTGCAAGGGCACGGGGAAACGCGGTGTTCCGACCGCCTCACCGAAAGTGAAAAGCACGGCATGGCGCGACAGGTAATCCCGCACCGTGGCATCACCCGAGTCGATTTTGATCTGCTCGACGCCGGGGTCACTCTCGACGTAGATCAAGCGGCGGATGGCGAGCAGGTCGTCGTTTAGCTCGTGACTTCCACAGACGTTGAGCGCCGCATGGCAATCGCGGTAAAGCGCGCGCAACCCCGCGAGGTCCAGACCCGCCATGCGTGGCTCGCCCCCGTACCGCCCGCAGAAACACCACCGGCCGGCAAAGCCGTATTCGTCGGCCAACCGCGCAAGCATACGGGAGGCGTAAGAGATATCCTCCGTGATGGTGAATGCTTCCGGGTCGTAGGGATAGCGGGTGCCGTCCTCGACATACCACACCTCATGGCCGAGCCGCTGGAGGCCGACAATGTAGTGCAAATGTTGCCAGATCACTCCGGCCACCGGACAGGTGCCCATGAAACCGAGGACGACAATTTTTTTGCGGCTCATGATTCGTAATGTCCCGCGGTGAACATTTTCGCGTATGCCCCGCCGCGGGCCAGTAGGTCCGGACCCGTTCCTTCCTCCACAATGTGCCCGTTTTCAAGAACAACGATGCGGTCAAAACGATGAGCGGTGTTCAGCCGGTGCGTCACCATGAGCGTGGTGCGGCCCTTCATCAGTTCGCCAATGACCGACATGATCGCCTCCTCCGTTGTGGCGTCGAGGGCGGACGTCGGTTCGTCGAGCAGAAGGATGGGCGCATTCTTGAGAAAAGCCCGCGCAATGCCGATGCGCTGGCGCTGGCCGACACTGAGGTGCCCGCCTCGCTCGCCAACCTGGCTGGAAAACCCGTCCGGCATGCGGGTGATGAAATCGTAAGCCTGCGCACGCTGTGCCGCTTCGATGATTTCGTCCTCCGTGGCTTCAGGACGGCCGTAGGCGATATTCTCCCGCACCGTCGTCGAGAAGAGGAGGGTGTCCTGCAAGACCATGCTGATATTGCCGCGCAATGATTTCTTGGTCACGTCCTTGAGGTTGCGGTTATCGACCAGGACATCCCCGCGCGTCGGATCGTAAAACCGGGGAACCAGACTGAGGAACGTGCTCTTACCCGCACCGGTCCCGCCGACAATGGCCACGCTCTCTCCATGCACCACGCGCAAATTCACGTCGTGGAGAATTTGCCGGCGTTCGTCGTAGCCGAAATCGACCGAACGCATGGTGACATCGCCCTGCACCGCCCCGATCGGCGTCGCATCCGGTGCGTCGCGCACATCATCCTCGCGGTCGAGAATGTCGAAACATCGACGCGCGCCCGCCGCCGCACCTTCCATCGCCCAGGCCGTATAGGTCAATTGCTCCAGCGGCGCATAAAGCATGAGAAGGTAAGATCCAAAGACGAGCAGATCGCCAAGGGTCAACTTGCCCTCGAGCACGTGGAGCGAGCCGACATAGTAGAGCACCGCCGTGCCGGCTGCCATGAGGGTTCCCACCACCAGGGCGCTGGTCACATTGGTGAAGGTCAACCGCAGGTTGGCCAGCAGGCTCTCGTGCGCGCGGCGGTGGAACTGGCCGACCTCGCGGTCTTCCTGTCCAAAAGCATGAACCATGCGCACCGAGGCCAGCCCCTCCTGCACGGTGGCTAGCAGGGCGCTCTCCCGTTCTTGGATGGCCGTGCTTTGGGAGCGGATTTTTTTCGCGAAATAGTAGATGGCCAGAACAATCAGCGGGACGACGGCAAGGGAGAGAAAGGTCAGCTTGGCATCGAGCCGGATCATGATGACGAATGTGGCCACGAGCATGATGCCGGAGGAAAAAATGTTGGTAAAACCCCGGTTGTAAATCGTCTGGATCGACTGGGTGTCATAAGCCACCCGAAAACTGGAGTCGCTCGAGCGCCGGGTATCATGAAACTTCGGCGAAAGCCGTTGCAGGTGCGCATAGAGCTCCGTGCGGATGCGGACGAGAGACTTGAGGCCGGCATTGATCAGGAGATAGCTCGAGCCGAGATTGGCCAGGCCGGCCAGCACGGTTATGACGACCAGGGCTAGGCAGAGTAAGAGGATCATGTTGGCCGGATCCGCGGCCGACCCGAACCATTGCTCCAATTGGGCCCGCGTCGCCTCAGTGCCGGCCGTAGCCGGCGAGAGAATGCCGTCGACGATGTATTTGAAGGGCCACGGCTTGAGCAAATTGAGTCCGGTGACGACCAAACCGAAACCGAGGGCAAGGAGCGTTTCGCCGAGGAACGGTCGATAATAAGCGAGCGTGCGGCGGTAGATGCTCATGAAAACCCGGCGACTCAGGCGTCGAAGAGATTCTGCTGGTTCCCCCGGGCCGGCGCGGTGAGTCCGAGCTTGGTGTAAGCGGCCGGCATGGCGGCGCGGCCCTGCGGGGTGCGGTGCAAATAGCCGCGCATGATGAGAAAGGGCTCGTGCACCTCCTCGAGGGTCCCGGATTCCTCACCCACGGCCACCGCAAGGGAGTTGAGCCCGACCGGGCCTCCACCAAAACGGTGCACAATGGTCTCGAGGATCCGCTTGTCCATTTCATCCAGCCCATCACCGTCGATGTCGAGCATGGCCAGCGCGGCGGAAGCCGATTCCGCGGTGATCGTTCCCTCGGCGCGCACCTGGGCGTAGTCGCGGCACCACTGGAGCAGGTTGTTGGCAATGCGCGGCGTGCCACGGGCGCGGTTGGCAATCTCGCGCGAACCACCGGCATCGATCGGCACATCGAGCAGACCGGCACTGCGCTCGACGATTTGTACGAGATCGGAAGCCTCGTAGTAGTCGAGCCGGCAGCTCATGCCGAAGCGCGAACGCAACGGGGCGCTGATCATGCCGGAGCGGGTGGTCGCGCCAACCAAAGTGAACTTCGGCAGATTGAGCCGCACGCTGCGCGCATTGGGCCCTTGGTCGATGATGATGTCGACCTTGTAGTCTTCCATCGCGGGATAAAGGTATTCCTCGATAGCGGGCTGCAGGCGGTGGATTTCGTCGATGAAAAGAATGGCCCCGGGCGGCAGGGTGGTGAGCAAGCCGGCCAAGTCGCCCGCTTTTTCAATGGTCGGACCGCTGGTGCACTTCACTTCGGCGCCCATGGCGTTGCCCAAAATGAGAGCAAGGGTGGTTTTGCCCAGCCCCGGTGGGCCGGAGAGCAAAATGTGCTGGAGCGCGTCACCGCGTGCCTTGGCCGCATCGACCATCAACTCGAGCCGTTCGACAATGCGGGCCTGCCCGGTGAATTCGGCAAACATCGGCGGCCGCAAGGACACATCGAGCGGTGTCTCGGGGGCCTCGGCCGCCTCGCGCAGAAAGTCTTTGCCCGCCATAGCCACGCAGAATGAACCTCAGGCGGGCCTTCCGGCAAGCGCGCGGGCAAAATCGTCCAGGGCGGCGGCCACCCCGCGCGGATCGCGGAGCAAGGAGGTGCCGACCAGCGCCGCGTCGAAGTGCCAGGCCAGTGGGGCCACACTCTCCGGTGTCACCCCGCTTTCGGCCACCCGCACGCAGCCGGCCGGGAGGCTTTCGGCCAATTCGAAGGCCGCGAAGTCGAGGCTGAAGTCCTCCTCGGCATTGTCTCCCGCGGCGACGAATCCGCGGTGCGATTTGAATTTGCGGCTGTTGATCCCCACGATCCGGGCCGTGCCGGGCAAGGCATCGATTTCCGCCGCCTCATGAACCTCGAAAAGCGCCTCCATACCGAGTTCGAGCACGGTCCCGTGCAACTCGCGCATCTGCTCGGCCGAAAGAATATTGGCCATGAGCAGCACTGCATCGGCACCGGCGGCACGCGCCGCATAGACCTGATACGGATCGAGGATGAAATCCTTGCGCAACACGGGTTTGGTCGAGGTGGCGGAAATCCGCCGCAAGTCATCCATGTCCATGCCGAAGTGCGTTGTGTTGGTCAGCACGGAGACCGCGCGGACCAAGGGCTCCGCTTCATAAGCCGCGGCGGCCGCCACAACATTTTCCGCCCGCATATCACCCATGCTCGGGGAACGGCGCTTGATTTCGGCAATCAAGCCGAAGCCTTGCGCCGTGAGCACACCGGCAAAATCACGCGGCGCAGGCGCGGCGGCGGCCCGCTGCTTCAGCTCATCGAGGGGCATGACCTCTCGGGCCGCCTCGAGTTCGCGGCGCACGTCGGGGAGGATGCGGTCGAGGATGGTCATAGCTTCAGGCTAAGGGACCTGCGTGGCTGCGGCAACCCATGCGGCATAAGGCCGCGAAGCAGCACCCGCCTCGATGGCCACGATCTCGGGGTTGTCGTGGGGGTGCAGTTTGCGCAGGCGTTTTTCCAGCGAGGCGTAGGCGGGGCCCATTGTTTTGAAAATGACCACCACCTCGGCGAGGTCCTCCATTTTTCCTTCCCAGACGTAAATGGAGCGGGCCCCGGGCAGAATCGTACCACAGGCCACCAACCTCTCCTCGACCAGAATGGTCGTCGCCGCAGCGGCCGCTGCT
>CAIZMQ010000017.1 GCA_903934135.1 uncultured Verrucomicrobiota bacterium | reverse complement strand
GGATGCCCTTACTTGTTGCTCGAGCGATGGTTTCACCAAGGATTACACCTAACTCATCCCCACGTAGCATTCTCCAGCCTTTAATTGGATCCTTAACTGCAGCAGCGCACCGGCCAATGAGCTTCTTTTAGATTCTACCGTAAAATCTTTCTTCGGAGATGCCTCGTCCACGCTGACGCGATGGCGGAGCAACCACTTCACCCTTTATTTGTTCACCGTCAGTATTTTGACCGGTTTGGGTGTGGGATTTATGGCCGCCTTGCTGGCCCATTATGGGTGCGACCCACGGGCCACATGGAGGAATGTTCGAAACAAATCGACCTGGCTGGCCGCAGCGTGCGGTTTAGGGACTGCTGTTTTGTTGGTCGGAGTAATGCTACCCATCCCTCCCCAAGGCCGCTTCACTTACCTTGTTCTTTCCGCCGCGACGTGTGCCGCGAGTGCCGCGCTGGGATGTTTGCTTTGTTTTGTCGTCGTGCGCCGGATCCGTCAGGGCCGCGTGGACAAGGCCGGACTTCGTTTCAATCTTGAACGGATGAAGGGCTTTTAGCCGTGTTCCGGGAGAAACTGGGCAGCAACTTTTAACCTAGGAATGCTGGGTCCACTGATCCGCCACAGCCTAAAAAAAAGCCAGTTCCAGCCCTTCGAGGGATGTTCAGATGTGGATGGCGTGACCGCGGGATTGTTCGGCCGCTTCGTGAATCGATTCGCTGAGTGTGGGATGAGCGTGGATGGTCGCGATAAGTTCCTCGTGGGTTGCTTCCATCTCGATGGCCAGACCGAGTTCGGCGATCATTTCGGTGGCGTGGGCACCGAGGATGTGGGCGCCGAGGATTTCTCCGTGCGGTTCGCCGAAAATGATTTTGACGAAGCCTTCACTTTCGCCCACGGCAAGGGCTTTGCCGCTGGCCATGAAAGGAAATTTGCCGACTTTGTATTTGAGGCCTTTTTCTTTCGCTGCCCGTTCGGTCAGCCCGACGCTGGCCACTTGAGGTTCGCAGTAGGTGCAGCCCGGGAAGACATCCACTTTGCGAGGGGATTTGCCGGCGAACATACCTTCGACGGCCTGGATGGCCTCGAAGCTGGCCACGTGGGCGAGCCATGGTGGCCCGATGATATCGCCGGCGGCAAAGACACCACGCATCGAAGTCTCGTAGCGGTCGTTGGTTTGGATCCAGCCTTTCGGGTCGAGTTTGACTTTTAGTCCTTCGGGCAGGAGCGGAGCCACCCCGATGGCCACGAGGGCAATGGGCGCTTCGAGCGTTTCGTTGGCTTTGCCGCTGACCATGAGTTTGACCCCTTTGTGGGTCGCCTCGGCTTTGTCGACTTTGGTGCCGGTGAGGAAGCGGATACCTTGCTTGGTTAGGGATTTTTCCAAGGCCACGGAGACATCGGTATCTTCAACCGGGAGAATATTGGGCAGCATTTCAACCACGGTGACCTTGGTGCCGAAGGCGTTGAAAAAGTAGGCGAATTCGATACCGATGGCGCCGGCACCGATGATGATGATTTCTTTCGGTTGCTCGGGCAGAACCATGGCTTGTTTGCTGCCGATGACGCTCTTTCCGTTGAAGGGGAAGCCGGGCATTTCGCGGGAGACGACGCCGGTGGTGACGAGGATTTTCGATGCGGTGTGCGTGACTTTTTTGCCCTCGGCGTCGGTGACTTCCACCACCCCGGCCTTGGGAATGGCGGCGGTGCCGCGGAGGTAATCAACCTTGTTCTTTTTAAGGAGCACCTCGATACCGCCGGCCAGTTTGTCGACCACGCCACGGCTCCGGCTGATCACTTTGGGCCAGTCGAAGGAGAGCTTTTCGAAGATCATACCGAACTCGGCGGCATGCTTGGACATCATCTGGTAAAGCTCCGCGTTGCGGATGAGCGATTTGGTCGGGATACAACCCCAGTTGAGGCAAGTGCCGCCGACACGTTCCAGTTCGACGCAAGCCACCTTTTTGCCGAGTTGCGCGGCGCGGATTGCGCCGACGTATCCGGCGGGGCCGCCGCCTACCACAATGAGGTCGTATGCCATAGGAACGTGGAGGATGCCTGTTTTCGGGATGCGGACTCAAGAAGGAATGGTCCGTAAAAATTTGCAGTGTTCAGTTTTCAGCATTGAGCAAAGACATTAGGATGCCCGGATGCCGGAACTCGCCGAGGTGGCTTTTTATTCCAGGAAGTGGGCACCCGGGCTCGGGGATCGTGTCACGGAAGTGATTTGCCGGGAGCGGGCACGGATTTACCGGACGGCGGTGCCGGCGGAAATCCGGCGCGGACTGGAAGGGAAGAAGCTCACCGGCATCGAGACCAAGGGGAAGCAAATGCGTTTCGTGTTCGAGGAGGCGAGCCTCGGGCTGCATCTCGGGATGACGGGCAAACTTCTGGTCAAAGGCCAAGACCATGAGCCCGGGCGTCATGATCATCTGGTCATCCGGCAGACCAAGCGTTCGCTTGTTTTCCGCGATGCGCGGATGTTCGGGGCTCTCAAATTCGATCCGCGTGAGGAACCTGACTGGTGGGTGAAGCTACCACCGGAGGTCGTCTCGCGATCGTTCACCTCCAAGGTGGTGAGTGCCTATTTGCGCCGGCGCAAGGAAAGTCCGCTCAAGGCGGTCCTGCTCCAGCAGGAGCGGTTTCCGGGGGTGGGCAATTGGATGGCGGATGAAATCCTCTGGCGTTGCCGTTTCCATCCCGGACGCAGGGCGGGAACATTGAGCGAGGAAGAAGCAGAAATTTTCTTCCGGAATACGAGACAACTTTGCCGCGATGCGCTGAAAATCATCGGCTCAAACTACGGACGTCCCCCGTCCTCCTGGCTTTTCCGACACCGTTGGCGGCGCGGCGGGAAGTGTCCGCGGGACGGAGCCACGCTTGAGCGCGCGACAATTGGCGGTCGGACCACGGCCTGGTGTGCGGAGTGCCAGGGGAAGTGAACCGCCGCGGAGCCGCGAGTTTGCAGTGCTCAGTCTTTAGTATTCAGCAAAGACGTAGACGGAAATTGCTCAGGGCTGTCTCATGGGCTCGGACACGAGGAAGGCCAACGGGCTATTCGACGGGGAAGCCTTCGAGGTTGGCTGCGTCGCGGAGGCGCTGGTCGGCGGTGAGGAAAGGGAGGTGCTGGGGTTGCTCGCGGCAGAAGATGAGGGCAGCGGCGAGTTGGAAGGCGGCGGCGGCACGGAGCGGATGGACGCGGAGGAGACGGATGGCGCGGGCGCGGACTTCGGTAGTCGGGGTGACTTCGGTCCATTGCTTGGTCATTTCATGCAAGCGTTTCCGTGCCGCATGTTCGACGTCCGCTGGCAACTGACCATCGCGTTGGCGGCGGACCAGCGAGGACTCGATTTCCGCGAGGGTACCAAACCACACCACGGCCCAAGGATCCGCGTCGTATTGCTTTCTTCGCAGGTCGGACGATGCCTCGGTGACGAGTAGCGGAACCAAAGCCGAGCTGTCCCAGAAATTCATCGGTCTTCGCAGCGTTCTTCGAGGATCGCTTCCGTGAGGCGGGCGTTGCTCTTCGGTAGCGGTAAGTCGAGTACAGCGCGCGCATTGGGTTTACATTTTGGCGGAGTGACTAGGCCATCCGCGACAAGTGAGCGAACATGTTCATCCATAAGATCTTGCTCCAGTGGATAGACCACAGCGATGGGCTTGCGGTGGTCGGTGATGATCAGGGGTTCGCCGGCGATGACGGACTTGAGGCGGGCGGAGAGGTTGTTTTTGAGGTCGGAGACGCTAGCGGTCTTCATATATGGCTAGTATAGCCAGATTTTTAACAAACGCAAACGAAGAGACGAAGGTGGTGAGAGGCTGGCCGCTGCCCCTATCGGGCAAAGACGGAATGGCGCTCGTTTTCCGTCAGTTCGCGCCACTGGCCGGCAGCGAGGCTTGGGGGGAGATGGAACTGACCGATGGCGACGCGGAGGAGTCGGAGAGTCGGGAAGCCGGCGGCGGCAGTCATTTTGCGGACTTGGCGGTTGCGGCCTTCGCGCAGGGTGAGTTCGATCCAGCTGGTTGGGATGTTCAGACGATGGCGGATGGGTGGATCGCGCGGAGCAAGGTCGGGGTGGATGGGTGCCACCTCGGCGGGGCGGGTCATAGTTCCTTCGAGGACGATGCCACGGCGCAGCTTTTGTAGCGCGTTCTCCGTCACCGACCCTTCCACTTGTGCCCGGTAAGTGCGGGGATGGACGTTTTTCGGGTCGAGGAGTTTGGTGTTAAGTCCGGCTTCGTCGGAGAGGAGAAGAAGGCCTTCGCTGTCGCGGTCGAGGCGTCCGAGCGGGTAGACATTTTCCGGCATCCCGAATTCGGACAGGGTGCGCTGTTCAGGATGGTCTGGCGTGAATTGCGAGAGGACGCCGTAGGGTTTGTTCAGCGCCAGAAGCACAGTGGACAATGTTCAGTTTTGGCTAGGGCCCGTTTGCCTGAGGGCTATCTACGGTTCGCAGACTCGGCTCCGCCGGAAAAACCGAATCAAAGCGGAGGTCGAAAATCAGAGCAGAAGGAGCGCGGGTTTTTCGACGAGGCGGCGGAGGGCATTCATGTATTCCGCCGCGACGGCGCCGTCGACCACGCGGTGATCTCCGCTGCCGGAGACAACGAGGCGGTGACCGACCACGATTTGATCCTGCTCGTTGACCACCGGCTGTTTGATGATGGCGCCGATGCCGAGGATGAAGGCTTGCGGCGGATTGATAATGGGCAGGAAGCTGTCGATGCCGAAGCCGCCGAGGCTGGAGAGCGTGATTGTTCCGCCCTGGTATTCCTCTGGCTTGAGTTTTTTGCCGCGGGCTTTGGCCGCGAGCTCTTTCATCTGCGCGCTGATTTCACGCAAACTGAGGGTGTTGGCTTTTTTGATCACCGGAGTAATCAGCCCATCTTCGATCGCCACAGCCACCGCGAGATTCACCTCGGCGTATTCGATGATGGTATCGCCATCGTAAGCCGCATTGATTTTCGGCACTTCGGCCGCGGCGCGGGCGGCGGCCAGAAGAATGAAGTCGTTGACCGTGAGTTTTTGTCCCCCGTCCTTTTCCGCCATGGCATTGAGTTCCTTGCGCAGGGCCATGAGCGGTCCGCCGTCCATCGTCACGCTGAGATAGAAATGCGGGATCTGTGTTTTGCTGGCGAGGAGGCGCTCGGCGATGGTCTTGCGCATGCCGGTCAGGGCGATGATTTTTTCTTCCCCGGCGATGCCGTGGGCGGCGCGAATGGCGGGTTTGGCTGGAGATGCCACTCCCCCACCCCCGCCGGTCGGCGCATTTTCGACGTCCTTCTTGACGATGCGTCCGCCGGGTCCGGTGCCGGCGATAGAGGAAAGATTCACCCCGCGGGTGGCGGCGATTTTGCGGGCGAGAGGAGAGGCTTTGATCCGGCCGGTGGTGGCCGGTGCAGCGGCGCGGGGTGCGGGAGCAAGGGGAGTGGTGGCCGCGGGCGCAGAGGCTTTCGGTTTTTCCGCAGTCGGAGTGGATTGCGCTGCGGGTGCGGTGTCGGCCGTTTCGCCGTCGGCGAGGATGAGAGCAATTTTGTCACCGACTTTAATCATGCCGCCCTCTGCGACGTAAAGTTCGCTCAATATTCCTTCGTCGAAGGCCTCCATTTCCATGGTGGCTTTGTCCGTCTCGACTTCGGCCAGAATGTCGCCGACTTCAACCTTGTCACCTTTGGTTTTGACCCATTTGACGAGAGTGCCCTCGACCATGGTGTCGCTGAGTTTGGGCATGGTGACGAGTGGCATGGTGGGAAGTGATGAGTGACGAGTGGAATGTCGGCGCGGGCGGGGGCCCGCGGATCAGGAGATGGCGAGGACTTTTTGGATGATGCGATCGGCGGTGGGGAGCTGCAGCGCTTCGAGCGGGGGGCTGTAGATGGCGGGGGCGTCGAGGGAGCAGACACGCTGGACGGGGGCGTCGAGGTCGTCGAAGGCCCGTTCCTGGATCATGCTGGCGATCTGGGCGGAGACGCCGCAGAAGGGTTTGTTTTCGTCGACCAGGACGGCGCGGTGGGTTTTTCGCACGCTGGCCAGGACGGTTTCTTCGTCCAACGGACGAATACTGCGGAGGTCGACGACTTCGGCCGAAATGTTGAATTCCTCGTGCAGACGGTGGGCGGCGGCGAGGGCGGTGAGCACGGCGCGTCCGTGGGCAATCAGGGAGACGTCGGTGCCTTCGCGTTTGACGTCGGCCACGCCGATGGGAATGAGGTATTCGCCTTCGGGTACTTCACCTTGGTCGCCGTAGAGGAGGGTGTTTTCCATGACGCAGACTGGGTCATTGTCGCGGATGGCCGCTTTCATCAGGCCCTTGGCGTCATAAGGCGTGGCGGGTGAGACGACTTTGAGGCCCGGGGTGTTGGCCAGGAAATTTTCCGGGGTGTGCGAATGGGTGGCGCCGACATTGGTGCCCCCGTTGGCCGGGCCGCGGATGACCAGGGGGCAGTTGATTAGTCCGCCGGACATGTAGCGCACGCAACCGGCGTTGTTGATGATCTGGTCGTAGGCCACGTAGGCGAAACTCCAGAACATGAGTTCCATCACCGGGCGCATGCCCATCATGGCGGCCCCCACCCCGAGGCCGATGAAGCCGGCTTCGCTGATCGGGGTGTCTATGACACGCTTGCCACCGAAGCGTTTCCAGAGGCCCTCGGTGATTTTGTAGGCGCCGTTGTATTCGGCGACTTCCTCGCCCATGACAACGACGTTTTCGTCGCGCTCGAGTTCTTCGGCTAGCGCGTCGTTGAGGGCCTGGCGGTAGGTGATGACGGGCACGGCGGAGAAAAGTAGGAAGTGGGAAGGATGAAGGAAGAAGTGTGGGCGGCTTTAGTCGTTAAAGAAGTGACGGCCGGTTTGGCCGGACTCGGTACCCATATCGACTTCATAATAAATGTCGCTGAAGATGTCTTCCACTTCGGGGAACGGGCTGTCTTCGGCGAATTGCACGGCGGCCGCGGCTTCTTTCTTGGCGGCCTCGTCGATTTTTTTCAGCCCGGCGTCGTCGAGGATCCCCTCCTCTTTCAGGCGGTTTTCCCAGAGCGTGATGGGGTCGTGGTTCTGCTTGTAGAACTCGATCTCCTCGGGCTTGCGGTATTTCTTCGCGTTGGCGTCGGCCACGGAGTGTCCGTAGTAACGGTAGGTGTCGATCTCGAGGACGGTGGGCCGGCACTTCTCGTGGGCGCGCTCGATGGCGTCCCAAGTTTTGGCCCGGACTTCATAGAGGTCCTCACCATTGACGATGTCCCAATCGATGTTGTAGCCCTCGGCGCGTTCGGCCAAACAGGATTTGCTCGCGGAGGAGCGGGCCAGGCTGGTGCCCATGGAATACTGGTTGTTTTCGATGATGTAGACCACCGGGATGTCCCAGAGCGAAGCGAGGTTGAGGGACTCGTGGTAGACGCCTTGGTTGACTGCACCATCGCCGAGATAGGTGAGGCAACAACCCTTGAGGCCCTGATATTTGAGGGCGTAGGCAATGCCGAGGCCGAGCGGGGTTTGACCGGCCACAATCCCGTGGCCGCCCCAGAAATTTTTATCCGGCGCGAAAAAGTGCATCGAGCCCCCCTTCCCTTTCGAGCACCCGGTGGCTTTGCCGAGGAGTTCGGCCATGCACTCGTTCATTGACATGCCGACCACGAGGGCGTGGCCGTGGTCGCGGTAGGCTGTGATGGCGTGGTCGTTCTCGCCCATCAGCGCGAGGGTGCCGACGGCGACCGATTCTTGTCCGATGTAAAGATGCAGAAAACCGCCCATTTTCCCTTGCTGGTAAAGCTTGAGGGAGGCCTGCTCGAAGCGTCGGATGCGGAGCATATCGGCGAGGAAGCCGAGTTTTTGCTCCTTGGTCAGGTCGGCGTTGATGGCGGCCGTGGCGTAGTCGACCGGGTTGCGACCGGTTTTTTTGGGCTTTTCGGCTCGGGTAACACTCACGTTGGGATATCGGGTTCGGTTGGTTACGGGTAGCGGTCTGACCGCAGATGCGAAGGGCGGAGGGCACCTTGGCAAGAACGAGGAATAGTGGAAAATTCCGCGGCTTTTGGCAAACGGAAATGAAGAGGGAAAAAGAAGGAGGAGACTTGAGTTCGAAGCCTGAGTGGGAGGGGCGCGGAGCGGGAGGAGATCGGGACTGGAGATCCGAAATTTCACATGACCGTGGGGCTGCTATGACATTCTTTGACGTCCTTGCTTGCGGCTCGGGTTGGAATTAGGATGATAAATCTTTTGGATCTAGGTTAAGTCCTTAATCGACAATATTTTATATGCAAAATACTGAACAGCAATTAGTTGCACAAGCGATTGAGGTAGCTGGGCGGGCTTACGCGCCTTATTCCAAGTTCCTGGTTGGAGCGGTCTTGGTTGGGAGGGATGGCCGGATTTTTGCTGGGTGCAATGTGGAGAATATCAGTTTCGGGCTGACGATTTGTGCGGAGCGCAATGCGGTCTTTGCTGCGGTGGCGGCGGGGTGTCGGGAGTTCGAGAAGATCGTCATTGTGGCGGATACCGAGGTGCCGGCCTCGCCTTGCGGGGCTTGCCGGCAGGTGCTGGCAGAATTTGATCCTGACCTCGAGATTGTGTTGGCGAACTTTCGGGGCCAGACGGAGATGTTCCGGCTTTCTAAGCTCCTCCCCCGCCCCACGGCGGGGATTTTGGATCGGAGCTGAGGGATTTATGGAGGGATTACCCGGAGCCTTTGTTGGTCCGCGGACACAAGGTCCGCGGCGCCGCTGCTAGGTTCCACGTGGAACATGACTAGCATGTACGAGTATCCGGAGACATTTGACGTTCTCGTGTTGGGTGCGGGGCATGCGGGAGTGGAGGCGGGTTTGGCGGCCGCTCGGTTGGGGGCGCACACCGGGATTTTGACCCAGAACTTGGACACCATCGGGCAAATGTCTTGCAATCCGGCTATCGGGGGCCTGGCCAAAGGGCACATGGTGCGGGAGATTGATGCGCTCGGGGGGGTGATGGGTCAGAACACGGACGCCACGGGGATCCAATTCCGGATGCTCAACGCAAGAAAGGGCCCGAGCGTGCAGGCGCCACGGGCCCAGTGCGACAAGAAGGCCTATCAATTCCGTTTGAAGTGGGTGCTGGAGCACTCCCCTCGCCTTCATTTGCTCCAAGGGAACGCGGTGCGGATTTTGGTCGAGAATGACCAGGTCGTCGGGGTGGAGACCAACCTTGGACTGCGCTATCGGGCGCGGTCCGTCGTGGTAACCACGGGGACGTTTATGCGGGGACTGATGCATGTCGGGCTGCAGAGCGCGGTCGGCGGACGGATGGGTGATGCGGTCTCAACTTTGAGTGATTCTTTGAAGGAACTGGGCTTGGCGGTGGAACGGTTCAAGACGGGGACGCCCTGCCGGTTGCTGGGGCGGTCGATCGATTTTACCAAATGTCAGCGTCAGGACGGCGACTCCCCTGCCCCGATGTTCAGCTTTGCCCCCGAGGAATGGGCTGGCGGCGAAGGGGGTCCGTTTACTTTGAACCGCTGGGATGGTGAGTCGTTCCACGTGGAACAAATGCCTTGCTGGATAACTTACACCAATGCGCAGACCCATGACCTGATCCGGGCTAACCTCGACAAGTCTCCGATGTACGCGGGAATTATCGAGGGGGTTGGGCCGCGGTATTGTCCGTCGATCGAGGACAAAGTGGTGCGCTTTGCCGACCGGGACCGGCATCAGCTTTTTCTCGAACCCGAGGGGCGTCAGACCGGTGAGTATTATGTGAACGGAGTCTCGACCAGTTTGCCCTTTGAGGTGCAGTTGGCCTTTATCCGGTCGGTGCCGGGACTGGAGGCGGCCCACATTTTGCGGGCCGGGTATGCGGTGGAGTATGATTACTGTCCGCCGACGCAATTGCATCCGACGCTCGAGACAAAGCTGGTTGAGGGTTTGTATTTCGCGGGACAGATCAACGGGACGTCCGGGTATGAGGAGGCGGCAGCGCAGGGCTTGGTCGCGGGGGCGAATGCGGCCTTGAAATTGGACTGCAAGCCGGCGTTCCACGTGGAACGTTCGGAGGGGTATATTGGGGTCTTGATCGATGATTTGGTCACACGCGGGACGCCGGAGCCTTATCGGATGTTCACCAGCCGGGCGGAGTTCCGCTTGCTCCTGCGGCAGGACAATGCCGATCTGCGTCTCGCGGTGAAGGCGAGGGGAGCGGGGCTGATTTCCGCGGAGCGGGCCGCTAAGACGGCGGCGAAAGCGGTGGCCATCGAGGAGTTGAAACAAAAGTCACAAGTGGTTCGCTATGATAATATTACGCTGGCACAATGGATCCGGCGGCCGGAGAATTTTGTTACGTTTCTACCGGAGGAGATGCGGCGGTTGGCTCCGGAGGAGATTTGGTCGCAGGTGGAGACCGACCTGAAATACGAAGGGTATATCCGCCGCGAGATGGAGTCGGTCGCGCGTCAGCGGCGCCAGGAAGATCAGTCCGTGCCGCTCGATTTGGACTACGCGAGCCTTCCTGGGCTGCGCAACGAGTCGCGGCAGAAACTGGCGGAGGTAAGGCCGGCGACCCTCGGCCAAGCCTCGAGGATCAGTGGGGTGACGCCGGCCGACGTGGGACTCTTGGCCGTTTGGATTCGCAAACTGGGGGGAGGAGAGGGCAAGCTGGCGCGGAAATGAAGCCGGTCGTGATGTTTTTGGCCCTGGCTACGGCGGGTTGTGGGGAGCGTATCGATGAGACGAAGGGGAAATCTGACGAATGGGACCAATGGGCACGCGAGGTGGAGAAGAAATTTCCGACGGCGGATGCCGAGGGGCATGGGCCAGATGTGGGATCGGAGGAGTGGGCGCGGGTGCTGCCTCGAAAGTTGGGGCTGGCGGACAAGGAGGGCGATGAGGCAGATCTTGGCTCGGTGGAATGGCGGGCGGCGGTGGAGGAAAAGATTAGCAGGATTGGGGAGTAAAGCCACGGCCGCCCCGAGCTTTCGTCTTGGGGGGAAGCGGGTATATTGAAGGCAGTTATGTCATCGATCAATTTGCGCACAGCGGTCCCCGGGCCGAGGAGTCGGGCGGTGTTTGCCGAGCGGGTCAAGCACGTGGCGCCGGGGCCTTTTCATACCACGCCGATTGTCGCGGAGCGGGCGGAGGGGGCGACGATCACTGATGTGGATGGAAATACATTTTTGGATTTTGCCTGCGGGATCGGGGTGGCGAATTTGGGGCATAGCGAACCGTCAGTCGTGGCGGCGGCCAAGGCGCAGGCGGATAAATTTTTCCACACGAGCATCAATGTGGTGGCCTACGAAGGTTATGTGGACGTGGCGAGGCGGCTCAATGAGCGGGCGCCGGGGGATTTTGCCAAGAAAACATTTCTGGCCAACTCGGGGGCGGAGGCGGTGGAGAATGCGATCAAGTTTGCCCGGGCCTTTACGAAGCGTCAGGCGGTGATTTGCTTCGAGCATGCCTTCCATGGGCGCACCTATATGGCGATGGCTTTGACCGGGAAGGCGAATCCTTACAAAAGTGGGTTCGGTCCGTTTCCGGCGGAAATTTATCGCGCGCCGTTTCCGGATTTTTACCGCTGGCCGGGGGTTGACGGCGAGGCACCGGTTTGTCCGGGGAAGTTGCCTTGTTCGCTGTCGCGGTGTTTGTGCTCTGAGGCCTTCGCGCGATTCATCGAAATAGCCCAGGCCGACATCGGCGAGACAAATGTGGCGGCGGTGATCATCGAACCGGTGACCGGCGAGGGCGGGTTCATCCCGGTGCCGGCACCGTTTTTGCGCATGCTTCGCGAATGGTGCGATAAGCATGGCGTGGTGCTGATTTTCGACGAGATCCAGACGGGCTTCGGTCGGACCGGAACGCTTTTCGCTTGTGAGCAATCCGGGGTGGCGCCGGATTTACTCGTTTTGGCCAAGGGTTTGGCCAACGGGCTGCCGCTCTCCGCGGTGGTGGGTAAAGCGGAGGTGATCGATGCGGTCGGGGTTGGGGGCGTGGGCGGAACCTATGCCGGAAATCCGGTGGCGTGTGCGGCCGCGTTGGCGGTGATGGACAAATTCGACGATCCCAAGACTTTGGAACACGCCCGCCAGCTCGGGAGACTCTTGGAAGACCGGTTGGAGTCTTGGTGCAAGAAATTCCCCAAAATCGGACAGGTGCGGGGTCTTGGTCCGATGCGGGCGATGGAATTGGTCAAGGACCGGGCGACGAAAGAACCGGACAAGCCGGCGGCGGCTGCCTTGGTGAAGCACAACTACGAAAACGGGGTGATCACTTTGTCCTGCGGGACGCATGGCAATGTGCTCCGGTTTTTGATTCCGCTCATCGCCACCGAAGAGCAGCTGAACGAAGGGTTGGATGTGATCGAGGTGGGGTTGGCCAAACTGGGATAATACTGAACATTTGAACAGTATCCGGCGGATATGGTAAATCTGCGGGGTGAAGCGGACGGAACAGCGGGCGGCGATCCATTTGGATGCGGATGCCTTTTTTGTCGGGTGCGAGGTGGCGTCCGAGCCGCGGTTGCGGGGGAAGGCGGTGGCGGTGGGGGGAATGAAGCGGGGGATTATTGCCTCGGCGAGTTATGAAGCGCGGAAGCTGGGGGTTTACACGCCCATGCCGACGGCGCGGGCTTTGAAGATTTGTCCGCACTTGATCGTGTTGCCGGGAGATTACGAGAAGTATGAGCATTTTTCGCGGCTGATGTTTTCCTTGGTTCACGATTACACGCCGGTCGTGGAGGTGGGGTCGATTGACGAGGGCTACGGGGATTTGTCGGGGGTGACGAAATGGAGGCCGCGCGAAGCGGCGGAGCGTTTGCGGCGTAATATCCGCGAGCATTTGCGTTTGTCGGTCTCGCAGGGGTTGGGGACGAGCAAGTTGGTCTCGGCGGTGGCGTCAAAACTTCGCAAGCCGGACAATTTTCTCGAGGTGCCGGCGGGGACGGAGCGGGAATTTATCGCGCCGCTCGAGGTGAAGTGGCTGCCGGGGGTGGGGGCGAAGTTGGAACGCATATTCCAAGCGGCAGGTTTACACCGCATCGCGCAAGTGGCGGAGACTACGGTGGAGAGTCTGGAATTGATCGCGGGCTCGGGGGCGGGGCGGTTGCGGGAATTTTCCCAGGGGATCGACGAGCGTCCGATCGTGACCGAGCGTGAGGATGTGCAGTCTTACGGGAAGCAAGAGACATTCGACGAGGACACCACGGATGAAGAATTTGTGCGCCGGGTGCTGCGCGGGATGGCGGATCATTTGATGGCCAAGGTGCGGGCGGACGGAAAGATGATCCGGTGTGTCGAGGTGCGGTTGCGTTACAATGACATGGAGCAAAGCCGGCGGAGCGAGAGTCTGGAGGAACCGACGGATTTGGAGACGGATGTTTACGGGGTGATCGACCGTTTGGTACGGCGGGCCTGGGACCGGCGGGTCAGTTTGCGTTTGGTCGGGTTGAAATTGTCGCGGGTCTATGACGGCGGCGGGTGGCGTCAGACGGGGCTGGATTTGCCGGGCACGGGCTATGAGAGGGAGACGCGGCGGGTCTTGGCGCGGGTCATGGATGAGGCGCGGGTAAAATACGGCGCCGGGAGTGTGGTCAGGGGGCATCAGATTAAAAGTGTTCAGTGTTCCGTTGGCCGTGTTCAGAAAGAGGCTGGGACGAGCGGCTCGCTCATCCGTGCGGTGAAGAGCGGACCTGCGGGCCGCGTGTCCTTCCCTGCGCTGAATGTGAAAAGTTGCTTCAGCTTTATGGATTCGTTGCTCCGGCCGGGGGACATTGTGCGTTTGGCGGGGGAGCGGGGGATAAAGGCGGTGGCGATGACCGATCCGAATTTGCACGGGGCGGTGGAGTTTTGTGCCGCGGCGAAGGAAGCCGGGATCAAGCCGATCGTGGGGGCGGAGGTGAAGGTGGGGGGGATGAGGTATTTGGCCTATGTCGAGAATGCCGCGGGTTACCGGCATCTGTGCGGTCTGCTCAGCGGGACGAATAAGGATGTGCTGGAGGGATTGATCCTGCGGCCGGTCACCGCGTTTCCGGAGGTGCGGTATGCGGCTACGCGGGAGGCGAAATTTTACGAGGTCGTGCAGAGTATCCGGACTTTGTCCTTGGCGGGACAGATGCAGGGGAGAAAGCGGCGGGGGGATTTTTCGTGGGGGCGGGAAATGAAGGCGTCGCCGGGGATGATGCGGGATGCGGAGGAGATGGCCGAACGGTGCGAGTTTGTCTTGCCGACCGGCGGATTGAAGTTTCCGCGGTTTGCCCCGCCGGATGGATCTTTGCCGCGGGAGTTTTTAGCGCGGTTGGCCCGCGAGGGAATGAAGTGGCGTTACGGGGCGGCGCCGTCCGACGGGGTGCGGCGTCAGGTGGAAGAGGAACTACGCATCATCGGCGAGGTGGGCTATGAGGAATATTTTCTGGTCGTCTGGGATTTGCTCCAGCGTTGCCGGGAGCGCGGGATCGAATGGATCACGCGGGGCAGCGCGGCGGATTCGCTGGTCTGTTATTGCCTTGGGATCAGCACGGTGTGTCCGGTGCGGTTTGAATTGTATTTCCGGCGCTTTCTCAATCCGGAACGGATGAAGCTGCAGAAGTTGCCGGATATCGACCTTGATTTTCCCCATGACCGGCGGGACGAGGTGGTGGATATTATCTTTGTCCGATACGGGCCTCACCATGCGGCCGTGGTGGGGGGATTCAACACGTACCAAGGCCGTTCCGCTTTTGCCGATATCGCCAAAGCGCTGGGGGTTTCCGAACTCCAGATCCGGCGCATGACGGAAAAATTGCCGCACACCTCGGCCCGTGATGTGGCCGAGGTGGCACGGGACGGGGTGGAATCGGGTGGTTTGACCTGGGAGGAGAATCCTTACCGGGCGGCGCTGAAGTTGGCGGCGCGGCTCGACGGGTTCCCGCGTCATGCCAAGATGCATCCCTGCGGTGTGGTTATTTCGCGCGAACCGGTCGGGGAATTGACACCGTTATTCACCAGCGCGAGCGGGCGGGCGACCACGCAATTCGAGATGGAAGCGGTCGAGGCGATGGGGTTGGTCAAGCTCGATATTCTCGCGCAGGGCGGACTTTCTGTGCTTCGCGACGCGCGCGCGGCATTACGCGCCCGCGGATTCGATCCGCCGGAGCCCGGGGCATGGGATGATCCGCAGGTGTGGCGGATGATTGCCGAAGGCGAGGCACGCGGGGCGCATCATATCGAGAGTCCGGCCATGACATCTTTGGCCCGGATGTCCGGGGTACGGGCCATCGACCAGTTGATCGCTATTGTCTCGGTCATCCGTCCGGGCGCGGCCAACAGTCTGCGCAAGGAACAGTTCGCGCGGCGCGCGCGCGGCGAGGAGCCCGTGACCTATATCCATCCGAGCTTGGAACAGGTCTTGCGTTCGACTTATGGCGTGGTCGCTTACGAAGAGCATGTGCTGCAAATTTGTGAGGTGTTCGCCGGATGGGATGCGGGGCGGGCGGACCAATTGCGGCGCTTGCTGGTGAAAAACCGGATGGCGCAGGTGGATTCGTGGCGCGAAGAATTTGCCGCGGCCGCGCGGCTTGCGGGGCGCGCGGAAGGTGAGATTGCGGATGTGTGGGACTTGCTTATGAAGTTCCGCGGGTATGCCTTTTGCCGGGCCCATTCGACCGCTTATGGTTTGGAGGCTTACGAAGCGGCGCAGTTGAAACGGTATTGGCCAGCGGAATTTCTGGCCTCCGTGCTGACCCACGGGAAGGGATTTTATTCCCGGTTGTTTTACACGATCGAGGCGCGACGGTTGGGGGTTTTGTTCGGGAGGCCGGACATCAATGGGGAGACAACGAAGTTTTCCGTTGGCCGTGTTCGGTGTCCAATGAGCCGGAGAAAAACTGCCGAAGGCGCGTCGGGTGGGAGAATTCAAGTGCCATTGGGGATGATCAAGGGATTGTCGGAGGGATTGTTGCGGAGAATCGGGGAAAGACGGCCCTTTATTTCTTTGGCGGATTTTTGGCGGCGTTGCGCGCCGCAGGCGGATGAAGCGGCGGCTTTATTGAGGGTGGGGGCGTTTGACGCGTTCGGGCCATCGCGCACGGAGATGTTTTGGGAATTGCGCGCCTTGGCGCCCTGCGTGACGGGACAAGGTCTGCTTTTGGAGGCGCGGGGTGCGGCGTTGCCGGACTGCAGGACGGAGCCGGGACGGCTGGAAAAATTACGTGATGAAATGGAGCTGCTCGGCTTTCCGGTCCATGGACATCCGGTGGAGCTTTGGCCGGAGGTGGGATGGGAGACCTATTGTCCGGTCGGCGAGGTGCGGAAGTTTGCGGGTCAACGGGTCACGACGTGCGGGTTGGTTGTGGCGCAGCGTTTGCACCGTCAGTCGGACGGGCGCACCATGAAATTTATCAGCATTTGCGACCGCACCGATATCCTCGAGTGCGAGATCTTCGCGGAGGTCTACCGGAAGTGCGGCGGGGTGCTGGCACGGTGGCCGGTGGTCGAGGTGACGGGGAAGGTGGAGACCCCGGGCGGGCGCGGTGGCGTGCTGCGGGTGGAGGAAGTGCGGCGGGCGCGGGAGCTTACGAAGCCGGACGTTCGTCGTAGGGCATTTCGGCCAGTTGGAATTTGGGCACCGATTGGCGGATGAAATCCTTGAGCATATCGAGAGTCTGCTGGTCGGTCTTGGCCCCGGGCCGGAGTCCTTCGAGCACGGGAGCGCTGACGATCACGTAGGCCCAGCGATGCTGGAGTTTTTTCACCACCATGTCCCAATTGGTCTTGGCCAAGCGAACCCAGTGGTGAGGGGTGGAGGTGTCTTTGCCGACGAACCAGTAAAGGAAATAGCTCTTCAAATTGACCCTCTGACCGGGGCCGGTTTCGATTTCGCGGTTGAGGGTGAGTTTCATCACGTCGAGCGTGCGGCCGTTGGCCAGGGTGATGGGAACCACTTCGCCCGCTTGGACCGACCAACCTTGCCCCGGGAGACAGACCTCGGGGCGGTGGATACTGCGCTTTTCGCCGCCGCTGAGCACAACTTGGGCAGTGAGCGAATTGCCGGTGAGGTCCTGGTAAATTTTTTTCTCGAACTCGGTGTCACCGGGCAGGAGAGCCAGTTCGCTCGGTGAGACCGGCTCGCTCGTGCCCCAATACTCGCCGACCAAGGTGGGAAGATCCATGATGACCCCGGATTCGGGCGAGATGTTGGGTGGCGCGCTTTCGCGGCACAGCCAGATGGTGAGAGCGGCCAGCGCGATCACCGTACCGGAGCGCCACCAGGGGATGTCGATGGCGCGGATCATGGGGTTGGTGCGGTGTGGGGTTGGGGGGTGAAGCGTTGCAGCAACCATCCCACCCCAAGCATGCCGCCGAGCGCGACGGCGAAGACGAGGAATCCGGAAAGCATGTGGAAAGTGGTCGGTTCCTCCAGCGTACCGATGGCGGTTTCGGGCCCGAGCGCGATGGTGCCGATGGTGAGCATGATGATGCGGGCAAAGTTGCCGGCCACGGCTAGGGGAACCGAGGCAAGGAAGACGACCCATTTTTGCCACGATTTATCCATGGCGATGAATCCGTAGAGGGCACTGACCATCATGAGGGCGAAGAGCGAACGGATGCCACTGCAAGGATCAGCCACATCGACCGCGAAGCGTTCACCGGCCGCGAGGCCTGCGGCGAAGTCGGGCGTCGAGACAATGGCAGTGCCTTGTTGCAGGCAGGGAAGACCGATCAGATTGAGGAAACCGACGCTGACCGTGGACATGAAAATACGCAGGGGGAAGGCGAGAAAGTTGTCCATGAACGGCAAAGGAAACATGAACGCCAGAAAGGCGATGGGGAAGGAAAGCGCCTTGAGCCATTGCCATCCGAGGAACCAAAGGACGAGTGAGCCGATAAACCCGAGCATGGCGGCATAACCGACGTAGATATTGTCCGCCAAATAGCCGACCCAATAGATAAAGAGGGTTCCGAGCAGAGCAGCCAAGCCGAGCCACGAACCGCTGACCGGAAGCGCGGCGAGTGCTTTGCGGCGGTAAACGACGAGTCCGAGGGCGAAGAGGGGCACCAGCCAGCAGTGTTCCCACTCGGTGTTGTTTTTCCAAATCCAGCCCATGAACTCGAACATGCCGACCCGCGTGGCCCCGTAGCCCGAGGCGTAGGGGAACCAGAAAAAGAGGGCGTAGAAAATACCGGCCGCGGTGAGAGCCGCAAAAATGTTCGGCGCGGCCAGGGAGGCTCGCCAGTCGGGGGCCACAGCGGTGGAGTTCATGGGAAACCAGAAGCTTTCACACTGTTTACGCGGCGGCAACCGATTTCCACGCGGAAAGGAATTCACCCAGAGCCTCCTGCCACCTTCGCGGCCCGGGCGGAAGGACCGAGGCAAGCTTCCCGGCATCGAGGCAGGAGTGGCGCGGCCGCTTGGCCCAATCGGGTCCGAGTTGCTTATAAGGTACGGTTTGAATGTCCCCACATTTTGGAGCCAGGCCCATAGCATTCATCTGGACCAAGGTCGCTTGGGCGAATTCTTCCCAAGATGTTGCACCGGGGTTGACCAAATTGAGCAATCCGGTCTGGCCGGCCTCGATCAGTTGGCGTGTCCAGAACGCACCGTCGGCGGCGTAAAGGCAGCAGCCTTTTTTACCCGCTGCGGTGCGAACAGATTGCTGCTGCATGAGAAGACCGGGCATGCGGCTCATGAAGGTTTTTCCTCCCAGCCCGTAAAGCCAGGACACGCGCAAGATCAGGCTGCGCGGACAAGCGGATGGAATGAGCTGCTCGAGATCGGCCTTTTGGCGTCCGTACACCGAGAGCGGATGGGGAGCATCGGACTCAGAGAGCAACCGGTCGTCTTCTCCGCCGAAAACGTAGTCCGAGCTGTATTGGACGAATAGCGCATCTTGCGCCGCGCAGCGCCGGGCCAGGTCAAGGGGCGCCTCGCGATTGATGCGTCCGGTCTCCCCGGGGTTCTTCTCGCAGGCGTCGAAATCGCATACCGCTGCCGCATTGATGACGGCATCCCACCGCCGCGCGAACAACCCGTCGAGGCGCGATGCGTCGGTGATATCGGCGTCTTGGTGTGTTTGTGCGACCAGGGCATGCCCGGCGGCCAATTCCTTGGCCAGATAACGGCCGAGCAAACCTCCGGACCCGAGAAGAAGAATATTCATGGGTTGAACTTCAGGCGTTCCAATTGTGCGAGCACGTCACCGGAGGTCACGGCATCAAGGCAAAGGTAGCTGTCCATGCCGCAACGGTCGATACACGGGTGCAGGGGACAGGCCCGGCGCTGCACCACGCGATGGCGATTGTTCCATGGTGCGAACCAATCGGGTTCACCCGAGCCGAAAATTGTCACCACCGGTTTGTCCAGGGCGCCGGCAAGATGGGCCGGAAAGGAGTCGTGGCAGAGCACCACGTCGGCGCCCCGCAGCACAGTCACGAGGGACAAAAGATCGGGTGTTGGCACTTTGCGGGCGTGGTCCGGGGTCACGGGCTCGGCTCCCTCCGGAAGCACCTCGACCAGTTCGAATTTCTCCGCGACCCGATCCGAAGCGGCGAGTTCGCGCCAGCGACTGAGCGGCCATTGTTTGCTCGGAAGGCGGGCCTGTGCGTGTACGACGAGCACTGGACGCCCGCGGCGTTCTTGGACCGGCGCGCCGGTTGCCGCGATCCAAGGCACGGAAACATCGCAGGAAAGATCCAGCGCCCCGGCAATCTGGTGCCAGCAATGGAAGTGCGTTTGCCGCGGTGACTCGCGATCCAGCTCTTGGGTGAGCAGGGGACGGCCGGGGTGGAGCAACCGCCAGAGATTTTCCAAAGCGCGACCGAAAAGCCGCCGCCTCCGGCGCCATGGCAAGTCGGCGGCATAGTAGTTGCCGCGCGTCATGGGAAAACCGATCCGTCGTACGGCGTGGGTTTCCGCCATGATAACGCCAACCCTCGCATCCGCCCACGCGCAGACGGCAGCATCGAAAGACAAGAGCCGCAGCGCACGGCCTTTGTCGCGGGCCGCCACGAGCGCTGGCCCCAAGCCGGATGGTTGAGCGTTTTCCCAGGGTGTTTCCCACTCATGAATTACCGGGGGGTGGGAAAGCAATCGGTAAACTTCGCTGCTCGCCGGGCGGCAGAGGACATGGACTTCGTAACGGGCTGCCGCCCCGCGGACAAACGGGAGGCTCATCACCGCATCTCCGAGGTGATGAAGTTCAACCACAAGGAGACGGGGCTTCATCGGGCGAACCAGCGTCGTTTGAGCAGATAGTAGTGACGTCCCCAGACGGCCATGGAGAAAGCGTTCCACCAAGGCCCGAACCGCCATCCTTCACGCGTGAGCATCCGTGCGGTCTCGCACCACATTTTGGAAAGTTGACGGCTCGTCTTGGCGTCTGCGTGCAAACGCGAAACGGCCAGAGGCTCGGGAATGTAGTGCCATTGCACCTTGGCACCCAGCCGGAGCCAATATTCATGATCCATGCAGTAATGAAGCGTCTCGTCGAAACCGCCGAATTTTTCATACACCCTGCGCCGCCACCAGACCGCGGGTTGTCCGAGCGGGTTGCTCTTGATCAGCCCGGTCGGGACAAATTTGGCCGCCGACTTGCGCCGTTTCCGTCCGGAATTCCCTTCAAGGAAAAAAAAATCGGCATAAACAACATCAACGGTCTCCTCACGGCTGAAGACATCAAGGACACGCTGTAGGGCCGGCGGTTCGTAAAGGTCGTCGGCGCACAAGTAGGCGAGGATGTCCCCGTTGGCTAGGCCGAGCCCCTTGTTGATGGCTTGGGACTGTCCGTTGTCCTTCTCCGAGACCCAACGCACCCCGGCCTGTTGGCGCAGAATTGCGGTCGTTCCGTCGGTCGATCCTCCGTCGATGACGATGTGCTCGATTTCGTGCGAGGGAGCATGTTCCGCGGCTAGGCGGACCGAATCAAGGCACGCTCCGAGATAGCGTGCCTGGTTGAGTGACGGGGTGACGACCGAAAGTTTCATATTGTGCCGGCCGCACCGATACGACGGAAGATTTCCTCATACCGGTCGAGCACCGACTCCCACCGGAATTGTTCCGCACGGTGGCGGGCGCGTCGCCCCGCCGCCGCACAGCCCTCCGGATTTTCCGCGGCCCAACCGAGTTTCTCGGCCAGTGCTTCGACCGGACGGTCCGGACCGAAAGGGATACCGGCATCACCGATGACTTCGCGTGTCGCCGTGCAGTCGTGGTAAATGATCGCCTTGCCCATGCCGAGCTGGTCGAGCAGAACCAATCGCGTGGCCTCGATGGTGGCGGGCATGATGAAAGCCCGTGAATGCTGGCTCAGCTCAATGTAGGCATCGGAAAACCGCAGCCCGGTAAAAATCACCCGATCGGTGGCCAGAGCCGCCAGCTTTCGGTGGTAGGCTTGTTCGTAGGGATCACCGCCCACCATGACCAGCGGCAGTGGATCGGCCAACTCGCGGTATGCGCGCAGCAGCAACTCCGCCTCGTTCTCCGGGGTCAAGCGGGAAACATAAAGAAAGTAGTTGTCCGGCTGAAGCCCCCAGCGTTCCAACTCCCCGGAGCGCACGGGCGCATCGCGTATGGTCAGCCCGTAGGAGAGGTGCTCGGTTCGCGTGGCATGACGGTCCGCATAGCGGTCGGCAATGGTGGCGTTGTCCGCGATGATGCAGTCAGCAGACTGCGTGGCCCAGCGCTCGCTGTGTTTCAACCAGAACCGGGCGAATCCGCGCCACTTTTTGCGGCTGAAGTCCGCCCCGTCCACATTGATGATCACCTTGGTGCCGCGCCATCGGGCGAGGCGACCGAGAATGGCATTGCCCACTCCGCAGAGATAGATGATGTCATAGTTCCTGCGCATCGCATCGAGCATCGACAGGGTGGTGTGCACAATGGTGTCGAGGCTCTTGGTCGGGATGGTCGGCAGTCCGATGATGTGCATACCCTCCCAGACCGGCTGGGGTGCCCCGTGGTGGGGTAGGCGGTTGTAGACCGTCACGTCATGTCCCCGCGCGGCGAGGCGTTTGCCGAGCTCCTGGACGACGACCTCGAATCCCGAGTAGCGGGCCGGTACGCCGCGGGAACCGAGAAAGGCGATGCTGGGTTTTCCGGCGCCGGCGGGTTTTTCCTTCGGTTGGCCGCCCAAAGCTTCGCGGATGGTGTAGTAGACAAAGAGCGAATTGAACTGGGTGTAGCGCCTCCAGAGACGGCCGGGCTCCTGCCAAAGGCGGTAGGCCCACGTGGTGCCGGAGCGCTGCATCCACTGTGGTGCGAAAGCCCGCTGTCCACCAAGCAGGACAAAGGCATCGCCCACCGCGAAGAAGACCCCGCGGGCGTGGCGCGCCAGGTTGTCGATGATCCATCGCTCCTGCCGCTCGCCGCCGAGGGCGACCCAGATGAAATCAGGCTTGGCCTCCGTGATGGTCCGGGCGAAGGCCTTTTCGTCGTCCTCGGTCCACGTCCGGAAGGGCGGCGACAAAGTACCTGCAATTTCGAGGCCGGGTTGGATCTCACCCAAGTGCGCCACGAGGGCCTCGAGTGTTTCCTCCGTTCCGCCGAAGAAAAAATGGCGCCACGGACGCGGGGTGGCACGGATCATTTTCTCCATGAAATACGGGCCGTAGACGCGGTCCTTGAGGGCGGCTCCGTGTGCGTTGAGGCTCCAGCGCAGCGGCATGCCATCGGGCAGGATGAGGTCAAACTTCCGCATGACTTCGCCGAAATCGCGTTGGTGGCGGGCCAACGCGACGATGTGGGTATTGCTGGCCGCCACGGCGGCGGGATGCTTCTCGCCGGCCAGCCGGATGCTTTCCGCGATGGCCGCATCGTAATCGACCACCGCCACCGGAGTTCCGAGGATTGTAATCTTGCGTGGTGCCGCTCTCATGCCCCCGGCCAAACTAATGGAGCAGACCCCCGGCGGCAATGGTGGGGCGGGAAACCGCTGGCTCCGGGCCCCACTCATGCTTAGGCTGCCGCCCATGAGCCTGACCGTCCGGATCGACGAGGACATCAAAGCGGCGATGAAAGCCAAGGATGCCGACAAACTCGGCGCCCTGCGTATGCTCAAGTCGTCACTGAAATACGCCGTGATCGAAAAAGGGGCGGCAACCGATGCCGCTCTGGCCGATGCGGACGTCATCACGGTTCTCCGCCGCCGGATCAAGCAGTGCCAAGACGCCATCGAGGGTTTCGCCAAGGGTGGACGTGACGAGCAGGTGGCCAAAGAAAAGGCCGAACTCGTTTTGCTCGAGACCTATTTGCCCGCTCCGCTCTCGGCCGACGAGTTGTCCGCGCTGGTGCGTGAGGCCATTGCGGAGTCGGGGGCGACCGGCAAAGCACAAATGGGTGCGGTGATGAAAATCGTCATGGTCAAAGCGGGCGGACGGACCGAGGGCAAGGCCGTCAATACGGAGGTTCTCAAGCAACTTGGCTAAAAAAACACCCCCGAAAAAAAGCGCGGTATGGGCTGTCATCGTGGCCGCCGGCTCCAGCCGTCGCATGGGCTTCAACAAATTGACGGCCGAACTGGAGGGTCAGCCCGTGCTCGGCCGCAGTGTGGCGGCCTTCAACCAGTCAAAGCTCATCGATGCGATTGTCCTAGTCTGTGCGGCCAGCGCGCGGGCCGAACTGGAGGAGATTGCCCGGACCGCGGCCCCGACCAAGCTCAAAGCCGTGGTGGAAGGTGGAGCACACCGCCATTTGTCCGTGGCCGAAGGTCTTGAGTGCGTACCCGAAGATGCTGCCATCATTGCGGTGCACGATGCGGCCCGTCCATTGGTCACTTGCGCCATGATCGAGCGCTGCCTCGAGAGTGCACGCAACAATGGCGCCGCGGCTTGTGCCAGGCCGGTTACCGATACGCTCAAGCGGATTAACGACGAGGGCTTTATTGTCGAGTCCGTCGAACGCGATGGACTCTGGGCTGTCGAGACCCCGCAAATTTTCCGCGCCGAATTGCTACGCCACGCTTACGCCGAAGTCATCGCCACCGGCGGCCAGGTTCCGGACGAGACATCCGCGGTTCAAGCGGCCGGGGCCCCGGTTGCCCTGGTCGAGACTCCGGAGTGGAATGGCAAGATCACTTACCCGGCGGACCTGGAACTGGCCCGCCTCGTTTTGCGCGGGCGCAAAGAGGACTGAGATCCTCATGGGCGGGAAGATTCTCACCGTTGGTCTGGTTTGTTTCCTCGTGGGTGCCGCTGCAGCGATGCTTGCCGGACCTTGGTTGGCTCCGCCGCCGGGCGACGATCTGCCGCCTTGTCCGTATCTTCAGAAACATAGTTTCGCCGAGGTGCCGCCTTATGTTGTCACCGCGATCGGTGCTTACGAAGCAATCCGGGAGACTCTCCTGCGCGAATCGTTGGAAGGGGTGGGAGATCAGTCCACCGTGATCGCCCGCGCTTTTGCCAGGGAGGATCAACGCATTGCCTCGCTGGCCAAGCGCCTGGCCGATGAGCAGGACGTCGAGTCGGCGCGGCGGGCTTTCCGGCGCTTGCACCGGTTGATGCAGAAGCATGCGGACAAGTTGCCGGAGTCCTCTTGATTCCGGAGGTCCAAGAGCGAGGAGCAAGACAGCGGATCGTTGTCCTAGTAGCTGTGCGAAGTGAGTTTGACCTTCCCGCGGAAGATGAGATGGACGCTGACCGTGTAGGATAGGATGATGCGCGTGATCATGTGGATCTTCGGCGTTGAGGTGGCCTTCATGTCCTACGTGTAGGGGTTGGCTTCCGCACCATCGGTGGAGTCGTGGGCAGCGGCGGCGCGGGCGTGATTTTGGGAATGGATCTCACTCCTCCGGCCAAAGACGGCCCGATCGATCCCGTGGAATTCACCGCCGCGATGATCCGCAGGATCTGGAGCGGGGGTCCGCGGCACGCTCATTCCTTTTTTCCAAGCAGCCAATTTTCGCTGGTGAGCCCGGGGCAAAGCTGACAAACAAAGATCGGAGTTCTTTTGGCAATGACCGACCCACCTTTAACCCTAGCCATTGCGGAATCTTTTCTGCAGCCGATGGGGCCCGTGGCGGCGGAGCAGTTGCGGCATCTCAAACTTGTCACCCTTCTGACGATGATCGCGGTGGTTCCCGTCCTGGTCGCCACACCGTGGATTCTGTGGAGGTATCGTCGAAGCAAGCCGACGGGCAAATATCGCCCGAACTGGGAGTCGAACCGGGTCCTTGAATCGTTGATGTGGGGCGTGCCGATTCTTGTCGTCACTTTGATGGGGGTGAGTCTTTGGAACATGACCTTTCGTCTCGACCCCTACAAGGAACTGGGCAAAGACCCGCTGCAAATCCATGTCATAGGACTCGATTGGAAATGGATCTTCATCTATCCGGACGAGGGAGTTGCGCTGGTGGACGAGTTGGTCGTGCCCGAGGGGCGTGCGGTCGAGTTGACCTTGACGACCGATACCGTGATGCAGAGCCTGCGGATTTCGGCGATTGTGGGTCAGATTTATGCCATGCCGGCCATGACCACGAAGTTGAACTTCCTTGCCGCCCGGCAGGGTGAGGCCACCGGGATGAATACGCAGTTCACGGGGAACGGATTCTGGAAGCAGAAATTCCAAGTTTTTTCGGTTTCCCAGGAGGAATACGAGGCCCGGATGAAGAAGGCACAAGCGAGCGACCTCGCGCTCACCGCCGACACATACGCCCTCCTGGCCGTGCAGGGCACTGCGGAAGAGGCCAAAAAATCCCTCCACATCAAGGACCGAAAAGGTCCGATTGAAATGGTCCTCGGGGACTCGAAAATTTTTCAACGCGTGCTGGCCCGCTACATGGTCGAGGACATGACTCCGGAAAGCCAGCCGGGCAGCCCCTCTTACGATCCCGCGAAATCCCCCCTTCCAGCCGCCCCGGAGAAACCCATGATGGATATGAAAATGTAAAATGTTCGAGGCGCTTTTTGGCAGATTGACATGGGACTCGATCATTCTCGTCCAGGAGTTTGAAGATCCCAATTTGAATACCTTCATCACCGCCGGTGCGGCGGCCATGCTGCCGGTGGGAGGGGCGTTGGTGGTTGCGCTTCTTTTTTGGATGAAGTGGTGGAAACCTCTTTTCGAATGGCTGACGAGTGTCGATCACAAGAAAATCGGCACGATGTATATCATCTTCGCGGTCATCATGTTGTTCCGCGGGGTGGTCGAGGGCATTTTGATGCGGGTCAACCAGGCGGTGGGCCTCAATGGCGGGTTTCTCTCGTCCGATCATTTCAACCAACTCTTCACGACCCACGGCACCAACATGATCTTTTTCGTGGCGATGCCGTTCCTGATCGGTCTGATCAATATCGTCGTCCCCTTGCAGATCGGTGCCAGGGACGTGGCCTTTCCGAAGCTCAATCAAATCAGCCTGGGTCTCACGGCGGTCGGCGGATTCCTCATCATGATCTCGTTGCTGGTCGGGGAGTTTTCGACGGGTGGGTGGACCGGGTATCCTTCGTTCACCGGTCGCTTGATCAATCCCGGAGTCGGCCCGGATTATTACATTCTGTCCATCGGGATTGCGGGCCTCGGCTCCACCCTCACCGGGGTCAACTTTGCGGTGACCATTTACAAGATGCGCACGGCGGGGATGAGTTTCATGAGGATGCCGCTGTTCACGTGGACGGCCCTCTGCACCTCCATCCTGCTGATCTTCGCCATGCCGCCACTCACCGCCTGCTGCCTCATGCTCGGGCTCGACCGCTACCTTGGCTTTCACTTTTTCACGAACGACATGGGCGGGAATTTGATGAACTACATCAACCTGTTTTGGATGTTCGGCCACCCGGAGGTTTACATCCTCATCCTTCCGGCCTTCGGGGTGATGTCGGAAATCGCGGCCACCTTTTCCGGGAAGCGTCTTTACGGCTACGTCGGGTTGGTGGCGGCGACGATGTGCATCGCGGTTCTTTCCTTCATGGTCTGGCTGCACCACTTCTTCACCATGGGGCAGTCGACCACGGTGAACGCCGCTTTTGGCATCGCGACGCTGCTGATTGCCATCCCGACGGGGGTGAAAATCTATGATTGGTTGGCGACTTTGTGGGGCGGGCGGGTCCGTTTTACTACGCCGATGCTCTACCTGTGCGGATTTTTCGTCCTCTTTGCCATCGGCGGTCTCAGCGGGGTGATCCTGGCCAACCCCACGCTGGACTACCAGTTGCACAACAGCCTTTTTCTGGTCGCCCATTTCCACAATGTGATCATTCCCGGAACTCTGTTTGGGGTTCTCGCGGGCATTTACTACTGGTTCCCGAAAATTTACGGGTTCCGGCTCCTCGACGGTTACAGCCGAATCACGGCCTTCCTCTGGGCGTTCGGCTTCATTCTGGCCTTCCTACCTCTCTACCAAGTCGGAATGATGGGAATGACCCGGCGGACGGTCGCCTACGAGAATCCGGCGCTGGTCCCCTGGATGGTGGTTTCGGGAATTGGCGCGCTCTTTCTGGGTCTCGCCTTCACTTTCGTGCTCCTGACTCTCTGGCGAAGCGTTGTGAACCGGAAGAAATTGATGGTTCCTTTTGGTGATCCTTGGGACGGGCGAACTCTCGAGTGGTGGACCCCGGCGCCGACTCCCGAATGGAATTTTGCGGTTCTGCCCAAGGTCGATGGCCGGGATGCCTTCACGGAGGCAAAGGCCAAGGGCACGGCCTACCAGCCGATCGAGAAATACGAAGACATCGAGATGCCCGCCAACACCTACTACGGCTTGATTATTGCGGCACTGGGCTCGGGGCTCGGCTTCGGCTTGGTCTGGTATATGTGGTGGTTGGCCATCATCTGCTTCCTGGGTTGCATCGTGACGGTCATCACTTACGCCTTTCTGCCGGAAAGAAAAAAAATCATTTCCGCCGCCGAGGTGCGCGAGATCGATGAAGCCTGGCGCCGGGCGGCCCGCGAAAGCCGGGGCGTCACGCGCGACGACGAGTGCAACGAGGCCAACCAAGGGCTGGCCCGTCCCGACATCATCACCAACCCATGAGTGCCCCGACCGGACAATCACTCCATCCCGGCCTGAATCTGGGCGAAGAGCACGGCGACGACCACCTCGAGGCGGAGACCTCCGTCTTCGGGTTCTGGGTTTTCATGATGAGCGATCTGGTGACGTTCGGGATGTTTTTTGCCGTCTTCGCCACCACCGTGCCTCTCGCGTGTTGCCCCGGCCCCAAGGAACTCTTCGACTTCGGCAGCATCGCCTGGCAAACCGCCTTTCTTCTCCTCTCGAGTGTGACCAGCGGAATGGCGGTCTTGACCATGAAGCAGGAACATGGCGGCCGAGGTGCCTGCACCAAAAAATTGGTGTTTTGGCTCCTGCTCACGGTCCTGCTCGGGTGCGGATTCCTTTATCGTGAGATTTCCGACTTCATCTCCATGGCCACCGCCGGTGGACCGCCGACCCGCAGTGGCTACCTCTCCGCCTTGTGGTCCCTGGTCGGACTCCACGGTCTGCATGTGACCGGCGGAATCATTTGGTGTCTGGTCATTGTCGTTGGGGTCCTGGTTCGGGGGGTCGACCGCCGCTGGAAGTTGGCCCTGCTGCGCTGGGCGGTGTTCTGGCATTTTCTCGATGTCGTCTGGATCTTTATCTTCAGCTTCGTCTTCTTGGGAGGATTGCTCTGATGAAAAAATCCAAGGAACTTCACCACTACCTGACCGGCTTCGCCCTGGCGGCGGTTCTTACGATCATCCCCTTCACCCTCGTGGCGTCGGTGGGAGGGGCGCGCAGCTATATCGTTCTCGTCTTCTGTGCCATCCTGCAAGTGATCGTCCATTTCCGCTTCTTCCTGCACCTCTCGTTCAGAGGCCAGCAGAAGGAAGATCTCCAACTGGTTTTGTTCACCGGTTTCATCCTGTTCCTCATGATTGGAGGAACCATCTGGGTCCTGGGCGATCTCTACACCCGAATGTAAGCCCGGCGTGGTGGCAGAGGGCTTCGCGGATCGATGGATCCCGTAACCGCCTTTACTCGGGCACGAGCCGCACGACTTTGCCGGGTTCGTCGTAGACGACGTAGAGGAAACCGTCGTCGAACGAGCGGACGTCGCGGATGCGCCCGGTCTCGCGGAGAAGAATCTCCTGTTTGGCCACGCTGGTTCCGTTGAGTTCAAGACGCACCAACCTTTGACCGGCAAGTCCACCGGCAAAAAGGTTGCCGCGCCAGCGCGGGAATTTATCGCCCCGGTAAAGGGCGAGCCCGGACGCGGCAATGACGGGAGTCCATTGCACGACAGGATCTTCCATTCCGAGGGCTGACTTGTCTTCGCTGATCGTCGTCCCGTTGTAATTGATGCCGTGCGTCACAAGCGGCCAACCGTAGTTGGCACCTTTGCGGATGATATTGAGTTCGTCTCCTCCGCGCGGCCCGTGCTCGGTAGCCCACAATCGCCCGGTTGTCGGATCGTAAACCAAGCCCTGGGCGTTGCGTGTACCCAAGGCCCAGACTGAAGGCATGGCACCCGTCGTGCCGACGAAAGGATTGTCGTCCGGAATTTGTCCGTCGTCCCCGAGGCGATGGATTTTTCCGGCGGCCTGTCCGAGGTCCTGCGCCGGATTCTCCGGGGAGGTCGGCCCGCCGCGATCCCCGACGGAGAAAAACAAGTGTCCGCGCCCGTCGAAAGCGAGGCGTGAGCCGAAATGGATCGCGCCGGAATGCGCCTGATCCTCGGGCGGATCGAATACGGTCTCGACATGGGTGAGGCGGTCTCCCTCCAGCTTGCCGCGCACGATGGCGGTGTGCGCGCCCTTGCCGGACGGTTTGGAAAACGAAAGGTAGATCCAGCCATTTTTTTCATAATCGGGGTGAAGCACGACATCGAGAAGCCCGCCTTGGCCGGAGGCCACAACCTGCGGAACGCCGGCGACCTCGTGCGGTTCCGCGGAGGCGGCGGCGAAAAGAAGGAGTCGTCCCCCCCGTTCGCTGACGAGGAACCGTCCGTCTGGGAGTTGTGCCATCGCCCACGGGCGCTTGAGTCCTTCGGCGACGGTCTCGATGCGGAAGCGGTGGGCGGAGGAGTCCACCGCTTTGGCCCGACAATCGGCAAACGCGAGGAGCAAGATGAGCGGCACGAATCTCACGGCTGGTCAATCTTGACCAAGCCGGCCGATCCGTCGAAGCGGAAAACGGCGCGGGCATCACCCAAGGGAGGGGCCGGCGGGGTGTTTGCCCTCCATGGGGCAGAGGCCACGTTGGGTTGCTTTTGGTCCGCGGTGGTTATCATCCACGGCGCCGAAACTTCCGAGAGAGCGCCGAGCACGCTATTGCCGGTCGGTGGTTCGCCGGGTGTGGTCACCCCGCCGAATGGATTTATAACGGCCCCGTTGTTGGTCAGCCTGGTGTTCATGACCCAAACGCGCATTTGTGCCGGGTCGGCCGGAACGGTCTGTCGCGCGTAAGCGCGGGGCATAAGGGAGCGGACCAGGTATTTCGGCGGAGAAGTTGGCACTCCGAGGTAAGCGGCACACTCCGTGACGATGCGGCCACCACGGCCTTCTTCGTATTCCAGCACTTGCCCGGGAAAAAGCGGTGGCAACCTGCCCCCGTGGTCCGCCGGATATTGCAGGACGGCAAGACCCATGGTGCGGGTCTTGGCCAAGGCATCCGCCCTTTGGACCCGAGCAAAGAGACCCGGCAGCATGCCGGCGGTCAACCCGGCGAGGACCGCCACGATGGCGGTGACGACGAGAATCTCGACCAAGGTGAATCCCCCGGGATAGGAAAAAGCGATCCGTCCTCCCGGACGGACCGCTCCGGCCGCTGCCGCTTTCGTGGTTGGCCTCAGGCCAATGCGGCTACGGCAGGTCGATGGGCGCACGAGGGATCGTTGCAGACACCGTAAAGTGTCAACGAGTGGCGCTTGACCGTGAATCCGGCGGGAGCCAATTGGTCGATCCCCGAGGTGCAAGCCTCAACTTCGAACACTTTCTGGCAGGTTTCGCACAGAAAGTGGTGGTGATGGTGGGGATGCTTGCGCTCGTAATGGGGAGGGGCCCCCGGGATTTCCACCACTTCCACTGCACCCATATCCATCAGGATACGGAGAGCGCGGTAAACGGTGGCGATGCCCAACCCTGGTGACAGGGTGCGGGCGGTGGTCCATATGTCGGCCGGGGTCATGGGGCGGCCCGCGTCCTCGAGCGTTTTTTGTACTGCTGATCTTTGTCTGGTAGCGTAGTTCACTTCTTTGTTGGTGGTTGATGTGACGTGAGTGTCACAACGACAAACCTCCGTTATCCGGTGTCAATTTACAAATGAATTCCCCGGCCTTGCGATTCCAGAAAAGCACCGACCGCCCCTCTACGTTCCTAATTACGAGGCGATTATGTTCCGCCGGTGAGAACTTGGAAGACACCATTCTGATCACGATAAAATCCTCTCAATTCACGATTTTTGCCGGTTAGGGCCTGCATGGCTTGGTCGAGCCAGTTTCCATTTTCTTCCCATTGATCGGCCCGCAGGCTGCCATCCGGATTGTTCACTTTCTCAAACGGGCGCGTGATGGCGGCGTAGGCTTTATCAGAGAGGCGGGCGGCCGCCAGAAGTTCGGGCTGGTAAACCACAATCCAAGTGCCGCCATAGCCGTCGGGGTCATCGGGTGCAATGAGGCGGAAGGCGAGCTTCCCCCCTCGCGCGTCGCGCTGTTTGAGGCTGAGGCTGTATAGTGCGCGGATCTGGTTCTTGTCGTGCAGGTGGCCGGCGAGGAATTCGCGGAACAGTTGCCGCGTCTTCTGACGCGGCCGCCCGGAACCGTAAATGCCGAATTCGATGGCGACCGGTTTCTGCGGGTCACCGTAAACATTAATTTCCCATTGTTTGTTCGCGCGGAAGGAAAGGTAAGGGATGTTGCGCAGCAGGCCGTTGTCGATTGCTGTGGGGGGAATTTGTTCGAAGCGCCAAATGCCGTCATGGGTCCGCAAATCGTGGACGATCGAACGCCACGAGGGCAAAGCATCGCGGTCCGTGATGTCGGCAAAGATGGCTTCGCCGTTCGGCGCGTCGTCGATGCGGCGGATGTATTCCTTGGGGATTCGGGCTTCACCCCGGTCGGTCTCAAGCACAACCAGATCGGGGGTGTTTTGAATAATGAGCCCGCGCAACTCGGTGCCGTCATTCATCCTCACTTGATCCGGAGCCCGGTCGAAGCGGGGGAGCGCCCCTGCATCGAGGGGGAGCAGACAGGCGGTGGCCAAAGCCAGGCGGGTTGCCAACACAGAGGGAGAATACTAACGTCTCCGACGTCATGCAAGCTGCCCGGTTTTTTCTTATCGTTGCGCTGGCCGCGCTAGCCGGATGTGTGACCCCGCCCGGCGGCTACCAACCCCCCTCGGGGGCGGTGGTGCTGAAACCGTTGCCCAAGGAAAAATTCTGGTGGGGAACATCGACCGCCAGCTTCCAGAACGAGGACCGCGGCCTCGCGCCGGACGATCCCATGAATTTCCGCACCGACTGGGATGTTTTCGCGGAGGAGGGCAGAACGCCGGCGCGGGGTGACAAGGCGGTGTCATCATGGACGCGCTTCGATCTCGACCTCGGGGCGGTCAAACAACTCGGCGTGTCGCACTTCCGCTTCGGGGTGGAGTGGGCGCGGATCGAGCCCCGGCCCGGGGTGATCAACGAGAAGGCGCTGGCCCGTTATGTCGAGATGGCGCGGCAACTGCGTGCCTCGGGTATCGAACCGATTGTCACCCTTTGGCATTTCACTTTCCCCGACTGGCTCTATGACAAAAAAGACAAGCGCCGCGTCAATTTCCTCCATCCCGACGCCAAGGAAGCATGGCAGGCGCACGTGACCCGCGTGGTGCGGGCCATGAAGCCCTACGTGCGTATCTACGTTCCGCAAAATGAACCGAACGGCGCGATCAATCTCGGTTGGATTGCCGGACACTGGCCCCCCGGTTTGCTCCTGAATCCTTTCGGCTACAAGCACGCCCTGCGTGCCTCGGCCGATATGTTCCGTGATGCGGCACAAATCATCCGCCGCGAGCGGCCCGGTGCCATTGTCATGGGAATCTATTCCTTGCCCGACTGGCGCCGCAGCCATCTCGCCGATCCCACGGCACTGGTTTACAATATCGTGCAGCGCCAGAATTTCGATCAACTCGACATGGTGGCCGACTCGATGGATATCATCGGGGTGAACTATTACTACGCGCAGGATGCCAGTCTGGTCCGCTTCCTCAGCCGCGGCCACGGCGAGCTGTCATCCGACTACACGCAACTGGGCTGGGAGATCGTGCCCGAAGGTCTCTACAATGTGCTCACTAAGGTGCACCAGCGCTACGGGAAGCCCGTTGTCGTTTCGGAGAACGGCCTCGGCACGCAGAGCGAGCAGAAACGCATCCGTTACCTGCGCGAACACATCGCCCAGATGCGCCGGGCCATGGCCGATGGGGTCGATGTGCGGGGCTACTTTCCGTGGACGCTGGTCGACAACTATGAGTGGAAAGAAGGATGGCACGGACAGTTCGGCCTCTTTTCTTTCGACCGCCGCACCAAGGCCCGTATCCTCGAACCGACCGGCAGGTGGTTTTCGGCCTACGTCAAGACTCACCCCAATCCCTGAGAACGGCGAAATGCACCGCGGCACAATCTTGCCTTGCCGCTCGGGCGAACTAATAGATTCTGGTGAGAATGAGGAATTCAATTGCTAATCACTTGAAGATCAAATTGAGCGTCGCGCTTGTTTCCGTGGTCTTTGTGTTGTGGCCAGCGCACCTTTGGGCCAACCAATCGCTGCGCGTTGTGACCTCGTTTTATCCGGTCTATATTGCCGCGTTGAATGTCACCGCTGGAATTCCTGGCGTGGAGGTTTCCAATCTGGCCAGCCCGCATGTCGGGTGTCTGCACGATTACCAACTGACGGCGGGCGACGTACGACGGCTGGCCGATGCGGACATTCTGCTGGTCAATGGGGCGGGGATGGAACCTTTCCTCGGCAAGGTGGCGCAGCAATCTCCCAAGGTCCGCGTGGTGGAAGTAAGCGAGGGAATTCCGCTTCTGGAGGGCAATCCGCATGTCTGGGTGAGCCTCGAGGGAGCGCGGCGTCAGACGGAGAACATCGCAGCCGCCCTGGCCGCAGCGGCCCCCGACCGCGCAGATGCTTTCCGCGCCAACGCCTCGGCCTACAACGCGTCGTTGTCGGCGCTGGAAGAAAAAATGCGCGCCGCACTCGCGCCGTATGCCGGCACACCGATTGTCACCTTCCACGAGGCCTTTCCCTACTTCGCCCGCGATTTCGGCCTTGATCTGGCCGGAGTGATCGAGCGCGAGCCCGGGGCCGAGCCGAGCGCGCGCGAGCTGGCTGACACTGTGAAATTGGTCCGTGAACGCAAGGTCAAGGCGCTCTTTGCCGAACCCCAGTTCCCCGACCAAAGCGCGCAGGTCGTGGCGCGCGAAACAGGCGTCCGGGTCTACAGTCTCGACCCCGTGGTGACGGGTCCGTCCGATCCCGCCGCGGCGCGCGGGGCTTATCTGCAGGCCATGGAGAAAAATCTGGAGGTTTTGCAGGAGGCCTTGCGCTGATAGACCTGCCGGCATGCATGTTCCCCCGGATGACGCCCCCGCCCATCACGGCATCGCCCCGCATCGTTGCGGAGAGTGTTGCACCACGATGCGGGGTGTGACCGCGCGGCGCAACGGGGTGACGGTGCTCGAGGAGATCAACCTTCATTTGCATTGCGGCGAACTGACCGCGGTGATCGGCGAGAACGGGGCGGGCAAGACGACCTTGGTCAAATGTCTGCTCGGCGAAATGCCGTACGCCGGCGAAGTGCATTTTCTCGACGCGGCCCGTCGGCGCAAAGACAGCCCGGTCATCGGTTACGTGCCCCAGCACAACAGTTTCGACAAAGAGGCGCCGGTCAGCGTGCTCGACCTCTTCGCCGCGTCGCTCTCGGCGCGACCCGCGTGCCTGGGTGTCTCCGCCTCGGTGCGGCAAGCCGCGCTGGACGGCTTGCAACGCACCGGGGCCGACCTGCTGGTCGACCGCAAGGTCGGCACCCTTTCCGGCGGCGAGTTGCAACGCGTCTTGCTCGGGCTGGCTCTCACCCCGGTACCCAACATCCTCGTGCTCGACGAACCGATGTCCGGGGTCGACCACAGCGGGCGCGAACAATTTTACGGACTGCTCTCCAAACTGCGCCGCGAATACGACCTGGCCGTGCTCCTTGTCTCGCATGATCTGGCCACCTTGGCCCGCTTCGCCGACCGGATGGTCTTTCTCGACCGGCGGATCGTCTGCGAGGGCACGCCGGCCGAAGTGCTGCACGATCCGCAGGTGCGCGAGGCTTTCAGCCTGCATTCGTTGTCATGATCGAATCCCTGCTCGCCTTCTGGCACCGTGCGGTGTCCTCGCTGCCTTTCGAGTGGGCCGGCTACGAGTTCATGCGGCTCGCTTTGCTCGCGGTGCTCCTCATTTCGCCTTTGCTCGGCGCGCTCGGGACCGTGGTGGTGGCCAATCGCATGGCCTTTTTTTCCGAAGCGGTCGGGCATGCCGCTTTCACCGGCATCGCCATCGGCGTGATTCTCGGTCTGGCCGATCCCATGTGGTCGATGATCGGCTTCGCCCTCGTCCTCACTTTGGCCATTGCCTGGGTGCGGCGGCGCGGGGGTTTGTCCTCCGATACCGCGATCGGATTGGTCATGGCCTTCACCGTCTCGCTCGGCATCGTCATTCTCTCGCGGGGTGGGGACTTCGCGCGCTACACGAACTTCCTGATTGGCGACATGCTGGCCATCTCGCCGCGCGATGTGGTCTGGCTGGCCGCGCTCGGGGCCGTGTCGGCCGGACTCTTTCTTGTTTTCTTCAACCGCTTGCTCCTCGCCACGATGAGTCCGTCCTTGGCCCGCAGCCGGACCAAGCATGCGGGCGTGGCCGAGTTGGTCTTCGCCTGTCTGCTCGCCGTGGTCGTGACCTGCGCCCTACCTTGGATCGGAATCCTCGTGATCAACGCCCTCCTCATTCTCCCGGCCGCCGCGGCCCGGAATCTGGCCCGCAACACGGCCGGATTTTTCGGTTGGTCGATCGTCGTGGCTTTGGTCACCGGGATGGTCGGACTGATCGCCTCGTTCTACGCCTCGACCGCCACCGGCGCGACCATCGTGCTCGCCGCCATGGCAGTTTACCTGCTCACCTTGCTGCGGCGGGTGGTCCCGTGAACGGAACTGTGGTTGCGCTGCCCGGCTTTCTCGGGAGGGGCAGCGATTGGGATGGTGTGCGGGCCGCTTCGCAGGCGGGGTTATTCTGGGTTTGCCCGGACCTTTTTGCGGCCGGCGAGGAACCGGTCGGGCCGCCGGCTGCAGATGGTCCGTGTTGGCTGGCTGGTTATTCCTTCGGCGCGCGTCTCGCCTTGCGCTGGCTGCAGGATCATCCCGAGAGGTGGCGGGGCGCTTTGCTGCTTTCGGCGAACCCCGGGAATTTCCAAACCGAGGAGGAACGCGTGGCGCGGAGAAAGTCCGATACCGTATGGGCCGCCGCTTTTGCCGCAGAGCGGTGGGAGTCGGTGACGAGGCGTTGGAACGGGCAGGCGGTTTTTCGTGGAGGGTCCGCGCCGCAGCGCGAAGAGAGAGATTTTGACCGGCCGAAACTTTCCGCGGCTTTTACGGATCACTCCGCGGCCGAGCAATTCACCGACCCTCTGCGCTTGCCGACCCGGTTGGTTTGGATGGCCGGCGGCCGCGACGGAAAATTTGTCCGCCTGCAAAATCAGATGCGCGACGCGGGGTTTCCCGGCACGTTCCCGGTGGTCGGCGAGGCCGGTCATCGCCTCCTGCTCGAAGCCCCCGAGGCGGTCGCGGGGGCGCTTGATGATCTGGTTGCTTGATCCGCAGGCGTCGAAAAGGGGAGGCTGCAAACCGTGAGCAAATTGATTTATGCGGCGAGCCCCCGTTCGGCCGACATGCTTTACGCCACCGGCTTTCACGCTCCGGATGCCTTTCTTTTCCTCGAACATCGTGGCCGGAAATCCATCGTGCTCAATGATCTTGAGATCGACCGGGGCCGGCGCGAGGCGGAGGTCGACGAGGTTCTCTCCGCTTCGGAACTCGCCCGCGAATTCGGCAGCAACTCTCCTGCCGTGCTTGCCGCCGGTCTTTTGCTCCGGCGTAAAATTCGCAGTGTCGATGTGCCGTCGGATTTCCCGCTCGGCCCCGCGCGCGTGCTGGAAAAAGCGGGTCTGCGTGTCGTTCCGGTCGAAGGACATTTTTGGCCGGGGCGCGAGCTTAAGGATCAGAGCGAGTTGGCCGCGATTGGCCGCGCCACGCGGCTCGCCGCGGTCGGGCTGGAGCGCGCGGTCGAGGTCCTGCGCGCGGCCAAGATCGTCCGTGCCGGACTGCTTCAGTGGAAAGGGAAACCCCTGACCAGTGAAATAGTGCGCGCCGAGGCCGATTCCACCGTGCTTCGCGCGGGCGGTGTTCCCGAGGGAACAATTGTGGCGGGCGGGCGGCAAGCGTGCGACCCCCACGAGCGCGGGCATGGTCCGCTGCGAGCGCACGAATTGATCATTCTCGATATTTTTCCGCGCGATGCCTGCACCGGCTACTTCGGTGACCTAACCCGCACCGTGGTGCGCGGACGCGCCAATACCGCCCAGCGCCAGCTCTGGGACACGGTGTGTGCCGCACAACGTCTGGCCATCCGTGCGATCAAGCCCCGGGCCAAAGGAGCCGCGGTGCACAAAGCGGTGCAGGAATTTTTTGTCGCCCGCGGCTATCCCACGGAACGCCGGGACGGACGTTGGACCGGATTCTTCCACGGCACGGGGCATGGTTTGGGGTTGGATCTGCACGAGGAACCGCGTCTTGGGGTCACCGTTTTCCGGAAGGGTCAGGTTTTCACGGTCGAGCCGGGTCTTTATTATCCGGAGATTGGCGGCGCCCGGCACGAGGATGTGGTCACGGTGACCGCCAGTGGTTGCCGCCTCCTTTCCCGCCTACGGGTTCCGCTGGAACTTTGAGCGGATTTTGAACAAGATTACGGCTTGGTTGTCTGAACGGGTAATTCTGCCAATTCCATGAACATGTCCATCTACCTCCTCCTCATCGGCGTTCCTCTGGCCCTCGGCCTTTATGCCCAGATGAGCGTGTCCTCCGCTTTCGGCCGCTACAAAAAGGTGGCGGCAACCTCTGGCGTGACCGGTGCGCAGGCCGCCCGGGAAATTCTCAATGCGGCCAAAATTCACGATGTCGAAGTCCGGGAAATCAACGACATGCTCGGTGACCATTATGACCCGATGAAGAAACGCCTCTGCCTTTCGTCCGACGTCTACCATACGCCGAGTGTGGCCGCATTGGGTATCGCGGCCCATGAAGCGGGTCACGCCATCCAGCATGCCCGCGCGTACGCCCCGCTCAAATGGCGCATGGCCATTGTCCCGGTCACGCAGTTCGCTTCCCAGATCCTGCCGGTGGTCATCATCGGTGGCTTCATTTTCCAAATCAGCGGCCTGATTACGCTCGGCATCATTTGCTACGCCGTGCTTGCCGTATTCCAATTGATCACTTTGCCGGTCGAGTTCGACGCCTCCAAACGTGCCAAGGTCATTCTCCAGCAAATGGGTATGGTCCAACCCGGCGGCGAAGCGGCGGGGGTCAACAGCGTGCTCAATGCCGCCGCGCTTACCTACGTGGCGGCCTTTGTCGCGGCCCTCGGCAATCTTGCTTATCTTATCATGGCGCGTCGCCATGAGTAGGCGCGCCGCGTCGCCACCGGTCGTTCTGACCATCGCGGGTTCCGACAACTCCTGTGGGGCAGGAATCCAGGCAGACCTCAAAACTTTCGGCGCCTATGGCGTCTACGGTCTCACCGCTGTCACCTGCGTAGTCTCCGAGGTTCCGGGGCGGGTGGAGAAAGTGCAAGCTGTCACCCCTGAGGTCCTGCGCTCGCAGATCCGCATCCTCTTCGAGGCCTACCCGATCGTTGCGGTGAAAACCGGCATGCTTTATTCCCGCGCCTTGCTCCGCGTGGTTTCCGAAGAATTGGCCGATCGCCTCGGCATGTTTCATCTCGTGGTCGACCCGGTCATGGTGGCAAGCAGCGGTGATCCGCTGCTGAAAAAGGACGCCGTGCGCGCCTACGAGGAGGAAATGCTCCCGCTTGCCGATGTCATCACCCCAAATCTCGACGAGGCCGCCGTCCTGCTCGGCTGTAAAATCTCCTCGCATCGCGCCATGGTCCCGGCTTCGGAGGAATTGTACGGGAGATACGGAGCCGCGGTCCTGCTCAAAGGAGGGCATTTGCGCGGCCACGATGCAGTCGATATCCTATGCGACCGCCGTGGCGTGCGCGAATTTTCACTGCCGCGACTGAACGGTTGCGAAACCCACGGCAGCGGTTGCACGCTTTCCGCAGCTCTTGCCGCGGGCCTGGCCCGCGGTCAATCCCTCGCGGTGGCCGTGGCAGGCGCGAAAAAATTCCTCCACCAAGCCATCGCGCGCCAACTCGTCTGGAAACGCGGCCGGGTTCACACCCGCGCCCTGCAGCACCGGGCGGACGGAAGGGGCCGATGAAAAATTTACTCGGCCTTATTTTCGTGGCCTCGACCGCTATCGCTCCGATTTACGCCGCGGAATTAACAACTCCTTCGCCCGGTGTGGCGCCGGCCGCCGACCCGTTCCTAACGCTCGACGGCGGGCAGGTGGAGCAAGCCATCTCCATCCTCCGGCGGGATCACGTGCGCGGGGCAAAGATCGATGATGCGGCCCTCGGGCGCGCGACGCTGCAGGGTTTGATCCAAAGCCTCGCACCCGGTGCGGCCCTTGCGGCCGACGCCCCCGCGCCTGTCCCCCCTTCGCCTTTCCGGGCTGAAATCCTCGACGGCCGCGCCGGATATATCCGACTTGGGTCGCTGCAAACGGAAAACTTGGCCGAACTCGACGCCTCCTTGCGGGACTTCGCGGCAAAGGACGTGCATGGCGTCATTCTTGATCTGCGTGCCACCCCGGAGTCCTCCGACTTTGCCGCCGCCGCGCAGTCGGCCAGCCGGTTTTGCCCGCCGGGAACCGCGTTGTTCACGCTGGCTGGTCCGGGTCGCGACGAGAGCGAGGAATTTGTTTCTGCGGGCGACAACCTGTCGCGCGGCGCACTGGTTGTCCTGATCGACGAAAACACCGCGGGCGCGGCGGAGGCCCTTGCCGCGACGTTGCGATGGAACGCCCGTGCTCTGTTGGTCGGAACGCGCTCGAGCGGGCGTTGTGTCGCATTTGCCGAGGTCCCCGTCGGGGAGAAGACGAGTTTGCGCGTTGCCGTGGCCGAGGTCCTGGTCGCTGGGCAAGAGGTTTATCCGCGCGGGCTGCGGCCCGACATCGAGATCCCGCAGGATCCCGCCGAGCGCGAGACGATCCTGGCTGCGGCGCTGGTGGATGGCTCAGCGGGCTTTGTCTTCGAAAAAGAACGTGCGCAATTTGATGAGGCATCGCTTGTCGCCGGCACCAATCCCGAGATCGGCAGCGTAGCGGTCAAACCGGGGTTGATCGACCGTCCACTGCAGCGCGCTGTGGATCTCGTCACCGCCTTGCGGGTTTTTCGCAAAACGGACTGATTCCGTTCCGCCGGATATACCCCGACGCTCACCGGGGCATCATCTCACGCAACAACCCGCCGATGGCTTCGGATGCGACGTCTGGAATTTCGACCACAGATTTGGCTGCACCCGCGGCCGGGGCGAGCGCGAGCGCGGCGGCTACCCGCGCGCTGAGGTTTTCCGTCGGTGCCGCGGGTGTCCCCCCGATCCTGACCCGCGTCCAATAATAGCCGTCTTCCCGGCTACTGAAGAGCACTGGCACGAAGGCGGCGAGGATGGGCCGGCCCGCAGCTTGTACCCCGACATGCAGGTCGGCATCGATGCAGTCGGTGGCAAAGGCTCCTTTTCCGCGCACGGCCAATCCTTTGGGGGAAACGGCCAGCAGGTCAGCTACCTTCATCTGGCCGTCGGGCTGCCTGCTGAAATTGAAACGGAAAATGCGCCACGGAATGCACTCCCAGTCTTCGTGGTCGAGAAGGCCGGCCAGTTTGACAAAAAGACCGACGGATTTGGTTTCCGCACCCGCGACTTCTATTTTTCCGCGGATCACACCGTCTTTGAGCACGGCCTCGCCTGTGGCCCGTCCGCCGAGGTGGCTGGAGACATCGGGAGGTACAAGCACGGCGGGGTCGAGGTCCTGCCATGAAATTTTGGCCGACCAGATCCCCCCGCGGTTGGCGGCCGAACCGGCCATGGTGCCGCCTCTCACATCCTTGAGGGCAAAGCCGTCAATACTCCAGGTTCCTCCCCTGTTTTCCGCGGCCAAGCGTTCGATTTGCAGTGGGGAACGGGCCTCCGCGCTAAGCGAACCGCCCGCCACGGAAAACGTCCAGGCGTCCGCGCTCTGCACGGCATGGACTTGGGCGCCGTCGACTGTCCACCCCCGGCCGTCGGCGCGCCGGAGCCGGCTTTTTGCCACCCGCAAGTCGAGCGGTCGTGCAGCGGAAGCGTGGTAGGACGGTTTGCCCGGCTTCTTGCCCGGTTCGAGCTGGGGCGGATAGACCACGTCCACTGCGGCCACCTCGACCTGCAGGGGTTGCGACGAGGCACCCAGCAGGTCCCTCCAGTCGACCACCGCACGCAATTCTCGTGCCTCGAGGCTCTCGAAAGCATAGTCCCCGCCGGACATCCGAAAAACACGCGCCTGGAGAACACCGTCTTTCCATGCCACGCCCTGCAAATCTACCGCTGCGCCGAGAGCGTCGGCCAGTGTTGCGGCCAGCTGGCGCTTGATCCAGTAGTTCGCGATGTTCTCGCGCATCAAGAAGGCCGCACCCGCGGCGATCAAGAGCGCCGCGACGACAGCGGCCGGGATCTGCCAACGTTTCACCGCTCCAATAGAGCACGCGTCTGTGCAGCTGGCCAGCCGTCCTGCTGCCTTCTCCTAGGCAAAGCCGGCCGGAAGGCGGCTTGATCGGTTGCGCTATGACGTGGCCGTTTCTGACAGAGCCCGCCCGTGAGCGCGTGCTTTAACTGGATTCCCGGACGGCTGGAGCTATTGTTTTCTTAGTGCCGTGCGGAGTCCCGGTTTTCGCCTCCGCCGGCCCAGCAACATTCGGATAATTTCCAGCGACCATGTGGCGTCACGTCAAGAATTTCCTGCTTTTCCTGCGCGAAGAGAAAGCATGGTGGCTGGTTCCGCTCATCGTCATCCTCGCTCTTCTCGCGGCAGTGCTGTTATTCAATGGCAGTGCGGTGCTCGCGCCTTTTATGTACCCGGTCCTTTGACTCCTCTCGCCAGCGGGGCGAACTACCGCCGACAAATCCGGGTGTCACCGTGGTTTCTCCGAGGCAGCAGGCGCACCCCGCAGACGGCGGAAGAATGACTTCAACGGATGTTAGCAAGCTCTTGGCGGGCGATGGTTAAATCCGGACTGATCCGCAGGGCGCGTTGCAGGTAGTCGGCCGCCTCGGACCTTCTTCCCAATCTGGCCATGACCGAGCCGACGAAAAAATGCGGCCAAGCGGCATGCGGCAGGAGTTCGCAAACCAATATCCCCTGATTGACCGCTTCCGATAGACGTCCGGCCCGCTCGAGGAACTGGGCATAATTCCACCTCAGCAAAGTATCGTCGGGCTGGCCTTCCAGTGCTGCTTCATACATTTGTTCATCGCGGAAGGGAGACAGGGGGGTTGCCTGGGAATCTGCTTCTTTCACACGGTCCTTGCAGTATTGCAGGTTGTCGGGGTGGCTGGATTGTGAGTTGAAGGGTGCAGCGGAAATCCGTCCGAGCGCTACTTCCCAAACCCGTTTTTGATCCCAGCCGGTCGCAGCCAGACGCCGCTGGCAGGCCTCGGACTCGACTTCGGCAGGCAGCGGGCCGCCCTGGCTGGTGATCGCCGCCGGAAGTTGTTCTTCCACTTTCTCGGCCAGGATGCGGGCGAGGAGTTCGTTTCCGGCCATGGTGAAATGGACATGTTCGTAAAACAGTTCTTTGCCCGGAATCCCATCGGGCGTTTGCTTGGAGAGTTCCTGCGTGGCGTCCACCCCAGCCGCCGATGCGCCGGCCTCCTCGATGATCCGGTTGATCCGGGTATCGGCTCGGACAGGGAGGGCGTCGCAATCGCGAGCCCGCTCGAAGGATGTCCGCGCTGCACTGCGGTCGTTCAAGGCGAGTTGACAGGTGCCGATGCGAAATTGCAACTCGGCGAAATCGGAATCGATGGCGGCGGCTTTCGCGTAAACATCGAGGGCAGCCTGGAACGAACCGGCGGCTTCGAGGGACAGACCCTGCTGGAACAGGTCTTCCCACTCGGCCAGCTGCGACGGTTCCAGTCCAACCTTGTGCAGTGAGGAAAACGGCGAGCAATCCCTCAGGTTGACCGCCACCGTGCTGAGAATGACCGGGACACCGGCATTTTTCCCGGCGTCGAGGATGTCATCGAGGTTACCTTTGAAGTTTTCATAGGTCCGCAGTCTTTTCGGGTCGTCATAAGGCAGTTGGTTTTTGCTAAACATGTTGATGCCGTCCCACGATTCCGGCGCCGGGGATCCTCTACGGACGCTGGTGATCAGCTGATCCATAAGCTGTCCCACTCGGGTCGTCTTGAGTGCCAGAACGGTTCTGACAAAGCCAAGGCCCGGCGCTTTTTCTCCAAACACTGTGCTTGCTCCGTAAGGGCCGATCATTTCGTTGTTCCCCATGTAAACAATCCACATGTCCCCGTCGTGCTTGGTGCATTCCTCGGCGATGGGGAGAAGCACGTGGGAGTTGATTGCGGTGATGGCGACGCAAACCACCTCGAAATCGGTGGAAGGATACCGGGTCTCCAAGAGGGCCTCCAAATAGCGACCTACCCCGAAGGAAGGATCGGGGTCTCCGTAGGCGGCGGACTCGCCGAGCAGGAAAATCCGGTAGGTCCCCGCCGGCTTGTGCGCAGCCATCCTGCCGGACAGCGGGGCGCGGGCCAGGGCCGGCGGGAAGAACCGGTGGGTGAACTTTTCGTTGGGAATGAGAAATTCCTCGCCGCCGATGGTGCGGGGGAGAAACAAGCGGGTCGAGTAGCCGTAGCCCGCCAGCCGCAAGCCCAGCTCAAGTCCGCCGAAAATCATGAGCGGTACCAAGGTGGCGGCGGCCAGTCGCATCCACCGGCGGCGGCAGGGGCTGGCAGGTTGCTCCCGGACGCCACTTGTCTTGGTCGCTCCGGGCGCCTTCACCGCCCGTCGTTGCTTCGGTTTCTTTTTCACGCGGTCGAAGCTCGGTGATCCTGTTTCTCTTCCCCTTGCCGCAAGGCCCCCCGAAAAACAGCATCCCTTTGAGGGTGTTCAGCACGATGAAAGGCGGCAACCATGGGGAGATCTTGCCCCGAAACGGGCAGAGTTTGGGGACCGAGATGCTTTATCCTGTCTCCGGAGCCGACCCGATGGCAAGAGTCTGTTCCTGGGCCGCGCGGGAAGCGAAGGGTGAAACATTCCCCGCTCCCGCCGGGTCGGACAAGCGGGTGGCCAGCGCGGCTGTAGTGTCCGTTTTCTGCTGTGCAAGGTGCACCGGAGGCGGTTTCATTGGTGCTGTCATGCTGATGTCACGCTTCCGCTTGCTGTTGCTGCTCGGACTGCTTCCTTCGCTCCTTACGGGTTGTCCGAAAAAAGAGAAGCCCGCGATGCCGGAACTCACTGTGCCGGTGACCGCTCCGCTCCAGCAAAAAGTTCCCGTCATTCGCGAATGGGTCGGCCTGCTTTCCGGCTTGGTCAATGCCAACATCGTGGCCCAGGTCAGCGGCTATCTTGTTTCGCAAAATTACGAGAACGGGTCGCTGGTCAAAAAAGGCCAACTTCTTTTCCAAATCGACCCCCGGCCTTTCAAAGCTGTCCTCGACCAGTCCACCGGCCAACTCGAAGAGGCCATGGCGCGTCTCGTCCGTGACGAGGCCAATGCCAAGCGCGCCGTCGATTTGCTGGCTAAAAATGTCATCAGCCGAGAGCAATACGACGATGAAATCCAAGCCTTCGAAGCAAGCAAGGCCGCGGTTTCCGCCGCCCAAGCCGCCGTGGAGCAAGCCCGCCTCAACCTCGAATTTACCAGCATCACCTCGCCGATCGACGGTCTTGTCGGCATCAACATCGCGCAGGTCGGAAACCTCATCGGACCGCAGACCGGTACGTTGACCAGCGTCACGATGGTCGATCCGATCAAGGCGAATTTTTACATCAGCGACTACCAATATTTGAACTACATCAATCCTTACTATGGCGATCCGGAGAAACTGATTCGAGCCGAGGAAAAGGGCGGATTCGGCCTGCAGATTCTCCTCGCCGACGGCACAGTCTACCCGCATCCCGGCCGCCTCATGGCGGTGAACAATGCGGTCGGCAAGGACACCGGTGCCCTCGAGTTGGAAGCACAATTTCCCAATCCGGGCAACCTGCTGCGTTCCGGTCAGTTCGCCCGCGTGCGCGGTGTGACGCAGTGGATCGACGATGCGTTGCTCGTCCCGCAACGCGCGGTCAACGACCTTCAAGGCAAATCGCAAATTGCCGTGGTCGGCAGCGACGGCAAGGTCGACCTGCGCATCGTGCAGATCGGCCCGACCTATGCCTCGATGCAAGTCGTGACCGGCGGGCTCCAACCGGGCGAGCAGGTGGTTGTCGAAGGGATGCAGAAATTGCGCCAGGGCATGACAGTGAAGACCACCCCGTGGAAAATGCCCGAAGGTTTCAACGTGGAACCCAACCTGCCGCAACCGGAGATTCCCCCGTCGAGCGGGGGCGACTATGTGGAGTTGCCGCCAGAAGCGGCACTGGAAGGTGCGGCGGCGCCGGAAATCCCGGTCGTCCCCGCAGCCCCGCCCGCTCCGTCGCCCACCCCGACTCCTTTGCCCGAAGCTTCCGCCAAGCCCGCTTGAGGCGCGCGTCCGACCATGCCCCAGTTTTTCGTCAACCGTCCGATCGTGGCGATGGTCATCGCCATCATCACGGTCATTGTCGGTCTTGTTTCCATGGCGCGCCTTCCCATCGCGCAATACCCGAATATTGTTCCCCCGCAGATTCAGGTCAATGCGACCTACGTCGGCGCCGATGCCCTCACTGTCGAGCAATCCGTGGCCACGCCGATCGAACAGCAAGTCAATGGCGTCGAGGGCATGGAATACATGTATTCGGTCAATGCCAACAACGGCAGCATGACGCTCAATGTCTTTTTCGGCGTCGACACCGCGCCGACCGACGACCAGATCTTGACCCAGATGCGGCAGAGTCAGGCCAATTCGCAGTTGCCCGCTCCGGTCGTCGAATACGGCACGACCGTGCAGCAAAGCACCTCCGCCCCGCTGCTTCTTTTTTCGCTCTTTTCGCCGGACAAGACCTTCGACGCCCTCTTCCTCGCCAATTACGCCTTTATCAACCTGAACAACGAGTTGGCCCGCCTGCCGGGAATCTCCAACGTGGCGATCTTCGGCGCTGGTCAATACGCCATGCGCATCTGGCTCACCCCGGACCAACTGGCCAAGCTCGACGTCACCGCGCAGGAAATCATCAATGCGGTCAAGCAGCAGAACCGCGTCAATCCGATTGGAAAAGTCGGCGCCAAACCCGTCCCCGATGGACAAGAATACGCTTACACGGTTATTGGTGAGGGCTACCTCACCACGGTGGAGGATTTCGGCAATATCGTGGTTCGTGCCAATTCCGACGGTTCCATTTTGCGCCTCAAGGACGTGGCCCGCATCGAACTCGGCGCGCAAAATTACAATGTCGAAGGACGGTTTCAGGGCAAGCCCTCGGCCATCATCGCCCTCTACCAGACGCCGGGCAGCAATGCCCTCGACGCCGCCGCTTCCGCCAAGAAGCTGATGGCCGATCTCGCCGGGCGTTTTCCGCCGGGTATGCAATACACGGAATCGCTCAACACGACGCTGGCCGTGACGGCGGGCATCGAGGAAATCGTCAAGACGCTCTTCGAGGCCTTGCTTCTTGTCATCATTGTTGTCTTCATTTTTCTGCAGGGCTGGCGTGCCACGCTCATCCCGTTGCTGGCCGTGCCGGTCTCGCTCATCGGGACTTTTGCCATTTTCCCTCTGCTCGGTTTTTCGATCAACACCCTCTCACTCTTCGGCCTCGTGCTGGCCATTGGCTTGGTCGTCGATGATGCCATCGTCGTGGTCGAGGCGGTCGAGCACCATATCGAGCAGGGTATGACCCCGCGTGATGCCACGCTCAAGGCCATGCAGGAGGTTTCCGGTCCCGTCGTCGCCATTGCGCTCGTCCTTTCTTCCGTCTTTATCCCGACCATTTTCATTCCCGGCATCACCGGCAGCCTCTACCAGCAATTCGCCGTGACCATTGCCGTGTCGGTC
>CAIZMQ010000016.1 GCA_903934135.1 uncultured Verrucomicrobiota bacterium | reverse complement strand
GTCAATGCCGCGCTCACTGCGACATGCCTCGGCATCTCCGCCCTGGCCCGCACCGCCGACCAAGCCTCCCTCGCTTCGATCTACCTCGTCGGCTTCCAGTTACCGCTCTCCGGTGCCGTGCTCGCGCTGCCCGCGGGGCTGGACGCCGCTTTGCGCCCCTTCATTGCCGCTTACTGGAGTTGGAGCGGAGCCCTGCAGAGTCTCCGCGAGACCCGCTACTATGACGTGCTTGAACTGGTCCTGCCCACCACGCTATCCGCCGCCTCGCTCTGCGCTTGGGTCCTCCTCCTTCATATCATCTTCGGCATTTTTATGGCATGGCTGGGTTGCCTTCGGTCCGCTTGGGATCGATAGTAATGGTCCAATGGCCCGCCGCGCCCGCAGCACACCGAAAGCCGCAATCATGGCCGGCGCGCTGGTTGTCGTCCTGCTCCTGGTCGCCCTCGGCGGCTATTTCCTCGGCTCCGGCGGGACACCCTACCGGACCGTGCCCGAGTTCCCGGTGCAGGAGTACCTTTCTTCCTCCAGTTCGTTGCGCGGAAACAGCTACCGCCTGAGCGGCGCGATCCTCAACTCCATCGCTTGGTCACCGCAATCCGGACGCCTCATTTCGGTCGAACCGACCGGCTCCGGTTCGCCCATCCCGGTGGTTGTTCCGCCCTTGCCGGGCGAGATCGCCATGCAGAAGGGTCAACGCTTCCATTTTCTGGTCGAAATCCGCGAAAACGGCATCGTGTACGCCAAGGAACTCACGAAATCATGAGACCGATTCTGGCCGCACTCTTTGTCTTTCTCCCGTGGTCTTTTCTCGGCGCGCAGCAAAACACCGAGGGCGCGGGCGATTCCGCGGCCGCCACCGGCGGGGCGCGCCCCCCCCAGATGAACGAGGGCTTCATCGGCCGGGATATTCCCGCCTTCGACCCGGGGAGCGAGGTTGCCTCCTTCGACGGTAAAATCTGGAACATCAACAACAACCGGTTGCTCCGCGCGCGCTTCGAAAAGTATCTCAACGCTCCGGCGGCAACCGGCGCCGCCGATGTGGCCTATCGCAAGACGATCGATCGTATCCTTGAGCTGCTCGCCCCGGGCAATGCGACCCGGACAAACATCGAACAAGCCTTCGCCCTCTTGCCCAAAGCTTCAGAATACAAGGATGATGCCAACCTTTGCCGCACCATGTCGGATGCGATCCACGCGGCGCAGGTCAGCCTTGAGACAATCAAAAACCTCAAGCGGGAAAACACCCTTCTCGAGAAACAGCGCGCCACCGCGGAATGGAACAACATGATGGCGGCCCGCTCCTCGGCACTCGAAGTGGCCGGCGGCAGTGATGCAGCCGTCGCCGCCCAGCAGGAAAACGTCAGGTTCGCCCGTGACGCCAAAATGGCCTCGGCCAAACGGATTCTTTCGGACGTCGCCCAGACCATCGAAAACAACAAACTGCGCATCGCGTTGACCGAACTCAACACCCGCGGGCATCTCCAAGCCCTCATCATGCAGTATTTCGCCACGCGCCGCTTCGAGCACGTGCTCATGGCTAACCGCTTCTACCGCGCGATTTACAAGGATGGGGACAATTCGATCGACGTCTACAAGCGGATGGTCGAATCGCTCCCGGTGAACCGGGACGCCGGCCAGGCCCGCATCAATGCCGAGTTCGACCCGAAGGTGGCTGCCGCGGGAGGCTCCGGCGACCGGGGCGCGGGGGTAAGGGCCGGGACGGATGGCGCGGCCGCCGGCGTCGACAACCGCACGGATACGGATGAAAGCAGCGGGGGGTCTTTTGCCGCCAGCGGGATGAAACTCGGACTGGAAAACTTCAGCGTCGAAAGCCTGACCGGCGGAGCGGCCGTCGCGGCCCAGACCCTGAGCAAATTGGTCAGTTCTCTCAGTCAGGTCGACAGCCTGGCCAACGAGGCCATCCGCGACGTCAACGAGGGTGTCGAGGCTTACAAATTCCTTCTCGAGCAGGGTGAACTCAACAGCGCCGTCGAGCGCCTCGCCGAAACTTTCGCCCTCGGGGAATTCATGCCGAGCGTCCGCCTGCTCTCGCGCGAGGACAAGCGTCGGGCGCTTAAGTTCACCCAGATGAGGAACGAACTGCTCGCCGCGCTCGAGGTCAACGATCTGACCCGGGCGGAAAAACTGGTCAACGAGATGACAGAAACGTCCGCCGACTTCGACGCGAGCAAGCCGCTGGCCAAGATCGAGACGGCCAAGACGATCAGCGCGATGCACTTGGCCAAAGCGAAGAATGCCGCCGTCTCCGGCGACCGGGCGGCGATGGAATCCGAACTGCGGGCCGCGACGGAAATCTGGCCGCGCAACCCCGCTCTGGCCGAGGTCGGGGAAAATATTTTCCAGCAAACCGACCTGCAGCAGCAGGCCTTGAGTGAACTCCAGCGCCTCATCGAGCAGGGCGATCACCGCACCATCTACCGCCAGAACGCCAGATTCATCGCGGCCACCGCACTTTATCCCGAATGGCAGGAAAAACTCGGCACAATCCTCGAGGCCATGGCCGAAATTGAAGGATCCCTGCAGCGCGCCCGGGAAATCCAGCAACGCGGAGACGCGGCCGGTGCTTGGGAAAGCATCCAGTTGGCCGCGGTCAGATATCCCGAGGACAACGAGATCAACCGGCTGCGCGCCGACCTGGCCAGCGGAGGGGCCGCCACCTTCGTCCAGGCACTGAACAAAGGAGACGAGCTGGAGGCCCGGGGCGAAACGGGCGCGGCCCTCGCCTGGTATCTCGAAGCCCATCGTCAGTATCCGCCGAGCAAGTTCGCCCAGGAAAAAATCAACGCCCTGGCCGAGCGTGTCCTGCCCGGGGCGTCCCCCGCTGCCCCCTAACCCCAAGGCCATCCCGCCCCAAGCGGCCCGCTTTCTCCGTGCCCTTACCCCACTTGGCGGATAGGGTTTCAACCTCTGGTCCCATGTCTTTCCTGCGCAACCTCTGGCCCTGGCTGGCCGCTGCCTTCAGCGGGGGCCTGCTCACCCTCTGCTTCGCCCCCTTTGATCAATCTTGGCTGGTCTGGATCGCCCTCGCCCCACTTTTGGCTGCTCTTTGGTTCGGCCCCCTCCATCCGCGCTACCCTTTGCTCCGCAAAGTGGAACTCGGCTACCTGACCGGACTGGTCTACTTCCTCGGCTCACTCCACTGGATCACCGTCCTGACCATTCCCGGTTGGTTCATTCTCTGCCTCTACCTCGCCCTCTATCCTGCCGTCTGGGCCGGGATTGTGTTTGTCATCGCCACCCCGCGCGACAACGACCATGACCCGCTTCGCTCGGTCTGGCTCAGTTCCTGGCACAATCTTGCCACCGCAGGCATCGCGGCGGCCGCTTGGGTGGCGCTCGAAATCTTGCGCGCTCATATCTTCACTGGCTTTGCCTGGAACTCGCTCGGCATCGCCTTGCACCGCAATATTCCGCTCATCCAGCTTTCCTCGCTCACCGGTGTCGGAGGCCTCTCCTTTCTGGCCGTCCTCTCTTCAGCCATCGCCGTGGCCACCGTACGCCGCCTGATGATCGAAGTCCGCGGCGGAAAAATCCGCGCCCACTTTGACTTCACCATCACCATCGCCCTCATCGTCGCGGCCTTCGGCTACGGGCTTCGCCAAATCGGACGCCCGGCCGAGGTCATACCCCTCCGCGTAGCGGCCGTCCAGCCATCCATCCCGCAGAATGAAAAGTGGAACCCTGCTTTCGAACAGCGCATTTATGACACCTTTGAGCGCCAGACTGCCGTCGCCGCAGCCCTCCAGCCCGACCTCCTCCTCTGGCCCGAGGCAGCCACCCCCCGGGGGTTCTTCGAGGACCGCGTGGCCCGCGAATTCGTCAACAAGTGGGCCGCTGCCGGCGACCATGCCCTCCTTTTCGGCACCCTGCGGCTGAGCCACGAAGCTGACTACAACGCTGCCGTCCTGCTGACCGGCCCTGATAACCCGCCGCAGTTTTATCCCAAGTCTCACCTCGTCATGTTCGGCGAATACATTCCTTTCCGTTACAGCTTCCCGCTCTTTGCCATCATTGTCGGCGACATGGTGCCGGATGACTTCGATGCGGGGAGTGGTCCGGTCATTTTTCATCTTTCCAAGCCGCCTCTCGCCCTGGCCCCGTTGGTCTGCTTCGAGGACACCCTCGGCTACCTGGCCCGACGCGCCTCCAACCTCGGGGCGCAGCTCTTCGTCACCGTGACCAACACCGGATGGTTCAAACGCAGCGCAGGCGGACACCAGCACCTCGCCCACGCCGTCTTCCGCTGCGCGGAAAATCGCCGTCCCATGGTCCGCAGTGCCAACAACGGTGTCACCTGCTTCGTGGACCACCTCGGCCGCGTTCGGCACAGCTTCGCCGATGCGGACGGCGACATCTTCGGGGAGGGCGTTCTCTTCGCCGAGGTGGAGGTGCCGGTCAATCCCCCGACCACCTTCTACATGGAATATGGAGAAGCTTTTTCCTCGGCCTGCCTTGTCGCCACCGTCGCCCTCCTCGGCCTCGCGGCCGTGCGGAGAAAGCGGTAGAATATCGCATGGACGCGGCGGGTCCGGAGGCTCCGCCCTGCCTTTGTGAACACCACCCGGGTAGTCCCTGACGCGCGGGAAACCTACCCTCACCGTTGACGATCAGCGGCCGCATGCCGAGACCACTTTTGCCCCGCAGTTGCATCGGCCCGAAGCGCGTATTAAATTTGTTGTCTATGAAAGGCCGACCCAAAGCAGGGGATCTGTCGGGTTCATTGCTCGTTGCCCACCCCATGATGGCCGACCCGAATTTTCGGCGGACCATCCTTTACCTTTCCCACCACAGCGCGGATGAGGGCGCACTTGGCTTCATTCTCAACCGGCCGCTCGGCCAAAACGCCGCCGACTTGGACATCGGCGACACCCTGGACCAAATCCCCCACGTGCCGATCTACGAAGGTGGACCGGTCCATCGCAATCAGGTCATCGTCGCAACCCTCGAGTGGGATTCGGCCGCCCAAGCCTGCAAATTTCAACCCATGGAGCGACCGGAAGGCGAATTGGACTTGCCCGCCGGCCATGATGAAAAACTCCGCGTCTTTCTCGGCTATGCCGGGTGGTCGAAGAACCAACTCGAGCAGGAAATCGCGATCAACTCGTGGCTCGTGGTCAAGCCGCACCCGGAATTGCTTGGCGCCGATGCCGACGACAGCACCTGGCATCGCATCATGTGCGGTTTGGGCCCGATGTATCGCGTGCTGGCCGACTCCCCGAACGAGGCCTCGAAAAATTGACCGGCGCGCCGCACGCCGTCTCCGCCCTCTTCAATCCCACTGAACACTGAAGCACTGAAAACTGAACACTCCCCTTCCCCCTTCGCCGCCAAAGTCTACGCGGCGCTCCAAAAAGTCCCACCCGGCCGCGTTATCACCTATGCCGCCCTCGGTCGCCGGATCGGCTGTCCCTCACCCCGCGCCATTGGCCAAGCCCTCCGCGCCAACCCCTTCGCCCCGCAAGTCCCCTGCCACCGCGTCATCGCGTCCGATTTGACCATCGGCGGCTTCCAAGGCGAAAAATCCGGCCCCGCCCGCGCCAAAAAGCTCCGCTTACTCACCGCCGAGGGTATCCACTTTCAAGACAACCGCCTCACCGACCCCGCCCGCGCCCTCCGCTAACCTCCCCAATTTTGCAGCGGTGGTCAGCCGGGCGTAGCCAACTGATATGACCGCCGGTAACCTTTTGTTTCCCTCAACCCCAAACTCTCAACCCTCAACGCTCCGAACCATGCACCTCCGCGGCCAAATCATCGATATCCCCAACCAACGCATTTTCCCCGGAGTAATCGAAATAGCCGACGGCAAAATTGTCGCTGTCCGCGAAGACCAATCGGTCACTGATCCCGGCTATCTCTGCCCGGGCTTCATCGATGCCCACGTGCACATCGAAAGTTCCATGCTCACCCCGACGGAATTCGCCCGCATTGCCGTGACCCACGGCACGGTCGGCACCGTTTCCGACCCCCACGAAATTGCCAACGTCCTCGGCATCGAAGGAGTGCGCTACATGCAGAAGTTGGCCGCCCAAACCCCCTGCAAAATCCACTTCGGCATCCCCTCATGCGTCCCCGCGACCAACTTCGAAACCGCCGGCGCCACCCTCGGCCCCGACAGCATCGAAGAACTCTGCCGCGACGAATCACTGCTCTACCTCTCGGAGATGATGAACTTCCCCGGGGTCATCCACCGCGACTCCGAGGTCATGAAAAAAATCGAGATCGCCAAGCAATACGGCAAACGGATCGACGGACACGCCCCCGGCCTCCGCGGCGAGGACCTCAAGAAATATGTCTCCGCCGGGATCGAGACGGACCACGAATGTTTTCAGATCGACGAGGCGCGGGAAAAGCTCGCCCTCGGGCAAAAAATCCTCATCCGCGAAGGCTCCGCGGCGAAAAATTTCGAGGAGCTCTGGCCCTTGCTCAATGAAGCGCCGGAGTCCTGCATGCTCTGCAGCGACGACAAACATCCCGACGACCTCATGGAGGGCCACATCAACCAACTCTGCGCTCGAGCCGTGGCCCACGGCGTCCCGCTCTTCAACGTTCTCCGCGCCGCGTGCGTGAATCCGGTCGAGCACTATGGACTCCGCTGCGGACTCCTCCGCCCCGGCGACCCTGCCGATCTCATCCGCCTCCATGACCTCATCAGTTTCGAGGTCATGGAAACTTGGATCGATGGGCAACTTGTGGCCCGCGGGGGCCAATCCCTCCTTCCGAGATCAAAGTCCCCCCGGGTCAACCACTTCCACGCTACGGCAAAGGTTGCCTCCGACTTTGCCCTCCCCGCTCCGGCCGCGGCAATGGAACCCGCGTCCTCGTCACCACTCCGGATCCGCGTGATCGAAGCCCTCGACGGACAAATTATCACCGGCGCCGGCCAGGCCGAAGCCCTTCTCCGTGACGGGCAAATCGTGGCCAACCCCGGGCAAGACATCCTGAAGATTGCCGTGGTCAACCGCTACAAAGACGCTCCGCCCGCCGTGGCCTTGGTCCGCGGCGTCGGGCTCAAGTCCGGCGCCATCGCCTCCAGCGTGGCCCACGACTGCCACAACATCGTCGCCATTGGCACCTCCGATGAGGACCTGGCCCGGGTGGTCAACCTCTTGATCCAAAACGAGGGGGGCATTGCCGTCGTCGGGGACGGCGGCTTCGAGGATGTGCTGCCTCTCCCCGTGGCCGGTCTGATGAGTGACGGCTACGCCGAGGATGCGGCGACCGCCTACGCTCGCCTGAGCCAAGCGGCCCAGGCCCTCGGCAGCCCTCTCCACGCCCCCTACATGACCCTCAGCTTCCTCGCCCTCCTCGTCATCCCGGCCCTGAAGCTCAGCGACCTGGGTCTCTTCGACGGCCATAAATTCGCCTTCGTTCCGGTCTCGGTCAGAGCGTAGCCAGAAAGCAAAAAGGGCGCCCGAGGGCGCCCTTTTGCGAGTATGAACAATTAAGATTTAAGCGCGCCGACGACGCACGGTGTATCCTGCGAGAGCCAAACCTGCGAGGCCCAAGAGCGCGTAGGTCGAGGGCTCGGGAATGGTGGCAACAGCTTCCACCCGAACACCTGCCGCGCCACTGCCGCCCCAAGTAATTTGGGCTCCGCCAACATCGCCAAGAATCGCGGATGTAAATGCTCCCGAGAGAGTAAATGGCAGGTAATTAGCCCCAATGACTTCACCGATGGGAATTGAAGTCCCCTCATATTGAAGGCTCTGCGTAAAATCACCATTGAAGATGTTGAGAACCATGGGAGATAAAGGATTGGCTCCCGTGAAAACGACTTTTAAGTAGATGGTGTTGGCCAAATTTGCGGAGTAGCTGCTCCAATTAAGAGGAGCGCTGTTCCAGGTTCCGCCCAATGTGTCGGCAAGGGCCACGGTAGGACTAAAAGTGATTCCAAGCAAGCTTTGGGTGTATGATAAGGTGGGCGTGGTCGCGCCTGCGTCAACGGTGTATGATCCTGAGCCAAAGTCAGCTAGATCAATGTAGCCCTGAGCCTGAGCCAGGCTAAGGGTGAGCATGATGGCAAGGATGCCTGATGTTATGGTCTTCATTTTTTTATTTATTTTATTTAGGTGGTGGGTTTGGCGTCTGTGTTTAGCTTAAGTACGATTTGTTGGACTCTTATCAGAGAGTGTAAGGGACCGGTTGGGTTAGCGTGCTGTAGCCAGACGCCGATCCTTTACGGACAATTTGGATGGAAGTACCGATACTGAGAACAGTGGTGTCCGCATTCGGGGTGCCCAATTGAAGTTTTTTCCAGTTGGTGCCATTGAAAAAGTAGGTTGAGGCAACGCCATTAGCCGTGAGGATGACCGTATCAGCCAGAGTTGCGCTGGCACCTGAAGTCACCACGCTGGAAAGTCCTGATGTCCCCAGTGTGGTGTCCGTCGGCCAAAATTGGGAAATAATCGTTGTCCCGGAATTTTTGACCGCGACCTCGCGCTGTTCTGTGGGAACTTGACCGGTGACGACAAAGGACAGGGGCGTATTTGGCAGGCGAGAATACTGGATGCCGAAATAAGGGAGCAAGGCGACGTTGGAAGCGTCCGGTGATCCGAGAATTTGCTTCACCCATTTGACGGAGGTTGTGTTGAAGAAGTAAGTGCTGGGCACGCCATTGCTCACAGCGACAATCGTGTCCGCTGTCGCGGCGGAAGTGCCGCCTTGGACGCCACTCGAGGCCGGTGTGCCAAAGAACGAGCTGAGGGTATCGCAGGCAAAGATTTTGTAGGTGTCCGTGCCAGCAACGATACCCAGATTGGTCAAGTTGACCTGCGCTGCGTCGGTTGAGCTCACCGTAACCGTAGTGCCGGTGTTGGCAGTCCCGGCAATAGCACCACCAGTGTTGGCGGAAGAGGAGATGAGGAAAAGACGGCCTTCCGCTGCGCCGCTCGTGATTTGAATCAAAAACGGCGTGGCCGGTTGGGAGAGCGCGCCGGCGGTCCACCCAGCGTTGCTGTTGGAGATTGTGTTGGCCGTGACTCCGGTGATGATGCCGGCGACTTGTCCGTCGATCGCTTCGGTTTCCATGAGGGGAACCGAAAAAAGCGTGTTTTTCTTGGCCGACCCAGTGCCGGCGGTGATACCAACGGTGACAAAACCTACCGGTTCGGTGGTTGCGGTTGTTTGGCCGTTCGCGCCGGTCAGCAAAACAGACGAGGCGAAAACAGCCGCGAGGGAGAAACGAGTAATGTTCATACTCCGCAAAGATAATGAGCACTGGATGGTTGTCAAAGATTTTTTGGCGGTTGTTGCGAAATTGTCACATTTGCTTATCATGTTGATGGCCTGCAGTTTAGCATCAGGCTTGGCCTCTGCCTCTTTTTTTTTCGAAAGAGCGGCCTTTTCAAGGGGTCGCAATGCTCATTGCGCCGCGGGGCAGGACCGAAGAGCCCAGCTCTCGACGCAGCGCTCGGTCTGCCGCCGCATCATCCCCAAATTTCAACGCAGGGTCAGGCAATAAAACGATCGTTTGAAGGCTCGGGGCCAGCGCGATCATGGCCTTGAGCTCCTCCGACGCGTCGGTCCCCCTGCGCACGGCCTCGCGCCAGCGGAGGGCAACCGCGGACTGGGAGTCCGGAGCGGACACCTCGACGGCCTCCCCGGCCTCCGAAGCCTCGGCGGCGGCCAGTTGCATTTTGATCCGCAGCAAGGCGGAACTTTTCCAAGGGGACTGGCGCCGCAAGGCCGAGAGCAAATAAGCGTGCGCGGCGGAACCCTCCCCAAGTTGACGGCTGAGTTCGCCGTGGAAGAAGTGGACGGAAGCTTCGGAGGGGCTGCTTTCCGCCGCCTCGAGCAAAAGTTGTTTGGCCTGCGGGCCGGCCCGCTCCACGCCCAACTCGCCGCGTCGCAGCCACACCCCCAGTGCAGCCAGCAATTTGGCCGGGGCCTCGCTGTCCCCGCGCTGCGAGGCGTTGGCGGAAGCACGGGACAGGGCGTCGGTGTCCCTTTGTTGCAGGGCGATTTCGCCGGCCAGCAATTCGAGCCCGGGCAATTGCGGATCGGCCTGTTGAGCCATGGCCAGCTGGGCCATCGCGTCGTCCATCCGTTCCTCGTACCGCGCCCTCACGGCCTCATCGAGCGACCGCAAGGCGGAGGCCCGCTGCTCTTCGGTCGCCGGCGGAATGTCCGAGGCCGCAGCCAACCGCCTGAGCTGCAGCCGGTGCCAGAAGAAGCTTGCCACGAAGGACGAAAGAACAACTAAGGCGGATACGGTGCAGAAAATTATCCGCCGTTTTCTCCGGCGCAGGAGCGCCTCGGGGGAAAGGCGTCGTTTTTTCCGCCGCGGGCGCCTCCGGCCGGACGAAGGGCGCTTTCTCCGGCGCGAACGCGACCGGCTGGGCATAGGGTTGACTGGGTCAGGGGTCGGAGTATCCATGGCGCCAAAAACGTTCAGCGTCGGATCCTCCATCATTTAGTCAAGCGCGGCCTCAACCTCAGGCCCGCCGTGTTTTGGACCCGCCGGACCATTCCGTCGGCCTACACCACCGCTTTTCTTCGTTCCCAAGAGCCGCGCTTTGCGCTTCGCTCGATGTTCTGGCTTATGCTCTCTGCACAGCAATCGATCATCATCCGCTTCGAGGACGCCGATCCCGCCGGCGTCGTTTTTTATCCGCGCGCCATCGCCTTGGCCCACGCTGCGGTGGAGGATTTGCTGCGGCGCAGCGCGCTTGGTTGGGACGCATGGTTTGCCTCGCCCCATTACGCGGCGCCCTTGCGCCGGGCCGAGGCGGATTTTTTCCTCCCGATGAAACCCGGCCAGTCCTTTGAAGTCTGCGCCAGCGTGGAGAAAACGGGCACCTCATCGGTTACCTTCCTGGTGGAATTCCTCGAGGCCGCCGGCAGCACTGCCGCGCGCATCCGCACGGTCCATGTCCTGATCGACAAGACGACCGGACAGCCCCTGCCCCTCACGGCGGAAATTCGCGCCGCGCTCGGCACCGGCGCCTGAGCGGCGGCCCGGACGATCAATACCGCGGCGTTTTACCCAGCGCGTTGCGGACGATGGTTGCGGTGACGATGCTTTCCGGCCGCGCGAAGGCGGGAAAGACATCCTCGCTCGCCCGTTGCGCCTCGGCCCGCGCCGTCTCGTTCTCCGCCACCACGCGGAGCGAGAAGCCGTTGCGCTCG
>CAIZMQ010000015.1 GCA_903934135.1 uncultured Verrucomicrobiota bacterium | reverse complement strand
TCCGTGGCCTCCGCGGGGGCTCTTGGGACTCCGGCGGGGATTTCCTGCAGTCTTCCGTCCGCAGCAAGAGCGGCTACGGCGACCCCACGTACGAGGATTACAACGTAGGGTTCCGTGTTGCCACTGTCCCCGAGCCGTCGACTTATGCGTTGCTCGCCATGACCGCCGCCGGGGCCCTGTGGATGACGAGGAGACGGCGGTAGAGCCACAGGCCGACCGGCAGGAACCAGCGGGAAATCTCGGCCATGGGGGATGGGTATGGCTGGACCAGCCGAGAAACGCCCGATTTATTTTCCGCGCTTTATGAGTAAATCACAAACTCTTATGTCTTTTGTCGCGGTCTTGTTTGCCGCGTTCACCCTAATGACCCAAATGTCCGCGCAGGCCGACACATTCGGCACGAGCGGCAACGAGTTCACCATCGACTTCGTTGATATCGGCAACGCGGGCAATGCGGCTGATACCACCACCTATGGGGCGGTGACTTACGAATACCGAATTGGCACCTACGAAATCCCGCAGGGCGCGATCGACAAGGCGACGGCCAGTGGGATGGCGAACGTGGCGGCAGGGCCATGGACCGGCAACCGGCCGGCGGCGGATGTGAGTTGGTATGAGGCGGCCGCCTTCGTCAATTGGATGAATACGAGCACGGGGAGGCAGGCAGCTTACGACCTGTCATGGAACGGCTCCGCTTGGAGCATGACGCCATGGACGCCCTCCTTTGCATGGTCGCCGGGCGGACAAAACCTCTTTCGACACAAAGATGCTTACTACTTTCTGCCCAGCGAGAACGAATGGTATAAAGCGGCGTATTATGTTCCGAGCGCGGGGTATCTCAATTATCCGACCGACTTTGATGGCATACCGATACCGATGAGGAGCGGGACGCCGAGTCTTTCGCAGAGATATACGGCGGTCTACGATCAGGTGGACCAAAATTCGCCGGCGGAGGTGTCGGCTGCCGGCGGCTTGAGCATGCACGGCACGATGGGCCAAGGCGGCAATGTGTGGGAGTGGGTTGAGACGGCTTTTGATGGCACGAACAACTCTCCGGACGAGGACCGTGTGTTCCGCGGCGGCAACTGGACCAGCGATGCGCTCAGTTTGCACCGCTCGAGCCGCAGCAGCACCACCCCTGCGTTCGAGAGCTTCGGCATCATCGGTTTCCGCGTCGCCAGTGTCCCTGAACCCTCGACCTACGCGTTGCTTCTCATGGTCGGAGCGGGATGGCTGCTTTGGAAGCGCCGGAAGGCTAACCTTTGACCTTTGGTTCTTTGATCCTTTGGGGGGCCTGAGCTCCGGTAGGAGTCAAACTGGCAGGCGAGCGAATTCTTCCCATTCGCCCTTGGCGATGGTTCGCGGCACTGATGTTTCCATCAGTGACATTAGTGAAATCCATGGTTGAATCGGCGGTGCAAAATGATCCGGATACTTTTTTTGGGCGACGTGGTCGGGGAGCCGGGGCGCAAAGCCCTGCAGCAGAGACTCAGGGGTCTGCAGGAAGAGTTGGCGGTCGATTTCACTATCGTCAACGGTGAGAATGCAGCGGGCGGCCGCGGAATCAGCGGGAAGCAGTGTATCGAATTGCTCAAGTCGGGGGCCACGGTGATCACCACGGGCGACCATGTGTGGGACCAGAAGGACCTGCCGGCTTACATCGAGACCGAGCCGCGCCTGCTCCGCCCGTGCAACTATCCGGAGGGGACGCCGGGCGCGGGGTCGGTGGTCTTGGACACGGCCAAGGGTCCGGTCGCGGTGCTCAATGTGCGCGGGTTGACTTTCATGAACCCGCCCTTGGACAACCCGTTCCATCGCGCCATGGAGGAAGTGGAAAAACTGCGCGCGGCGACCAAGGTGATTTTTGTCGACGTCCATGCCGAAACGACAAGCGAGAAGATCGCGCTCGGCCGGTATTTGGACGGCAAGGTCTCCGCCGTGGTTGGCACCCACACCCACGTGCAGACCGCGGACGAGCAGATTTTTCCCGGCGGCACGGCCTTCCTCTGCGATGCCGGGATGTGCGGGGCGGCGGACTCCGTTCTCGGCCGGACCAAGGAGTCGATCCTGCGGCGTTTTCTCACCGGGATGCCCACCACCCTGCCGGTGGCCGGGGGCGAGGTGCGGGTGTGCGGGGTGGTGGTGGAGGTGGACGAAGCCACGGGACGGGCCATGGCGATCCAACGAGTGCAGGAAAAGGTCCTGCCCACAGCTCCGGGGGAAGGGTTGGGCAAAAATCTCCTTTGACACAAGGCGGCTTCAGAGGCATAAAGGTCGGACGCTGCGAAAAAGTCGCGCAGTCCGCAGGTCGTAAATCCGCTGAAAAACGCGGGAGACGGCCCCGGGCTGCTTCGCTTTTTTTGAGGCCGCGATCAACACAGAAACATCAACCCAAAAACACTTTGCGGAGTTTGCCCATGTAGCTCAGTTGGTAGAGCACGTCCTTGGTAAGGACGAGGTCACCGGTTCAATCCCGGTCATGGGCTCCAGCCGCGCGCGACGCAAAATTCGCAACATCCAAACCAAACACATCAAGCACTATGGCTAAGGAAGCATTCAAACGCGACAAACCCCACGTGAACATCGGCACGATCGGCCACGTGGACCACGGCAAAACCACCCTCACCGCGGCGATCACCACCGTGCTGTCCAAGACCGGCAAGGCGCAGGCCCGCGGTTATGCGGACATCGACGCGGCTCCCGAGGAAAAAGAGCGCGGCATCACGATCAACACCGCGCACGTGGAATACGAGAGCGACAAGCG
>CAIZMQ010000014.1 GCA_903934135.1 uncultured Verrucomicrobiota bacterium | reverse complement strand
ATCGCCTTGCGCACGCCGATCGGACGCTGTCCGGTGAGCGTGGCATCGAAATAAATGATGTTGTGCTTATCCTTAAGCGCCGCATCGAGATCGGTCGTGTAGCGCTTCACGCCCGTGCGTGCGGCGAGAGCGGCCAGTTTGGCCTCGCTGCGACCGACGAGGATCGGGTCGGGCATGATGACTTCGTCATCGCTGATTTTGACGCCGCCCTGGTCCATGATGGCCTTGACCGAACGGATCAGGTGCTGGTTCGTTCCCATGCGCCCCGTGACGCCGTTCATGATGATTCCCACGCTGTGTGTTTTCATAAGCTCAGATTTTTTCACGCAAAGTTCGCCGCGTTCGCAAAGGGGTCAGAGGTTGTTGGCGACGCGCTCGATGCCGTTTTTCAGGCTGGGGGCGCCAAAATTCAGGAGCAGGCCGAGTTTCAGGCCGGAGAGACGGAGATACGTGAGGAGTTGCTTGGCGAAGACAGGCTTCATTTCCTCGACCGATTTGAGTTCGACGATGAGCTTCCCCCTCAATGATGAGATCCGCACGGAAGGCCTCCGGGATGGTGAGGTCGTCGACCACAACGGAGATGCTCTTCTGCGCCTCGACCCGCAGACCAGCCTTGCGCAGTCGCGCCGCCAACACCTGCTCGTAAACCGACTCCAACAGCCCGGGCCCCAATTCGGTATGCAGCCGGAAAGCCTCATCAAGCACCCGCTTGGCCAAAACGTCCTCCTCCTTCATTCCGTGGCGTCCTTGGCGAACGTTGCGTGACACTGCGGTTGCGCCCCCGCGGGCAACGCCGGAACATCGACACCCGCCACAGGAAGCGTGCCGTCGAGTTCCTGACGCCAGTGCGCCACGTCGCCGGACGGTCCGTAGACGTAGATCATGCGCATCGGCGTGGAACCGGTATTGGTCAGCTGATGGAATACTCCCGATGGGATGTAAGCCGCCTGCCCTGCTTTGACCGCGCGGCGTTCCTCGCCGAGACACATCTCCCCCTCGCCTTCGACGATGAAGTAGATTTCTTCCTGCTCTTGGTTGTGCCACGGGACCTGTCCCCCGTTGGGCTCGAGCGTGACATTGCCCATGGCGAAGTTGGTCGCCTGGATCGGGGACATTCCCCCGACAAGGTTTTGCGTGCGGCGCCGCGCGGGATAGGTGCGGCCCTGGATTTCGGAGAGGTCGGCGATGGTCATGAGAAGAAGGTGAGATAAGGCCCTTTGCCGGCCAAGCGCAGCAGATAAAGCGCGAGTTCGCGGGCATGGTAATCGCCCCACATGGCCGCCTCGCCGCACGGCACTTTGCGCCCGGGCGGGATATGATCCCAGCCGTTCGGGCGGTGGTAGACGCTGTGCAAAAGGAGCCCCTCGTGGTTCGGATCGCTGCTCAGGTAAGGCTCGGCGAAAAGGGTTTTCGCGGTGGTCAATCCCGCCGCAAGATACTTTTTGCCCGGCTCGGGCTCGCCGTGGTTCTCCAGCCAGCGGCCAAGACGCAGCAAGCCCTGCGCGGAGATGGCCGCCGCGGAACTGTCCACCGGCTCATGATCGTTAAATGGGTCGGCCGGACGATCCAGATAGTCACCCATCTGGTCCAAACCGGGCGCTCCGGTGTCCCAATAAGGAACGCCGTCGGTCGGCGTGTGTTCGAGATAGAAATCCGCCGCGGCCTTCGCCGTTTCCAAGAAACGCGCCAGCACCGCTTCCTTGCCGCCGTAGGGAACGAAATCGGCGGCGGGCAAAGTCTCGAGAAATTCCAACTGCTCCGGGTAGCCGCAGAGCACCCATGCGTGACCGCGCGTCCAAGTGGTGAAAGGCGAGTAGCCCTGCTGCGAGCTGGGGCAGCGGTAGTTGCCGTCATTCGTATTGAAGACCGACTCGTGCACCACGCGCCCGCGCAGATCGTAGATGTCGCGGCCTTTGCCGAAATAGACATTATAACGCGACGTTGTATCCGCGTGCTGGATGATGCGTCCAAGGAGTGACACCGCCTTGTCGTTCTCCTCCATCAAGCGGTGACCAAGGAGATGGGCCACAGCCAGTGCGCGCATGGTCCGGATGGTGTCTGAGAAGAGCGAGTGCGGGCCGTTGAACGAGTAAACGTAGCCAAGTTCCGGGCTGATTTGCGTCCACCGCGCCGCCTGAACCGCGCCGCTGGACTTGAGGGCCAAATCATAAAAATGCCCCTCCCACTCATCTGCCGGCAACCGTCCCTCGCGAAGCAACCGACGCAGGTTCCCGTAAGTGCTGACATTGTTGAATCCGTGGTCATGCACGCCGACGTGTGTGACGTGGGGAGCCATCAGCTTCAACGTGCCCTCGCGCCCGATGCGCAGCATCTCCTCGTCGCCCGTGGCATCGAACTGCAGGATGGCCGCGCCGAACTGGAAGCCCTGCGTCCACTCGGTCCAGCCGCGCGACGTGTAGCGTCCCTCGATGGTGAAAACCGGAGTGCCGTCGGAATCTTTCCAGCGCTTCTGCAGAGCGCTGATTTTGGGGGCGGATGCCTCGAAGACCGCGTGCGCGGCCTTCTTTAGCTTTTGCGCGGTCAGGGAATGGTCGATTTTGATCATAGGATTTTATTTCAGAGACGCCGCAACTGGAACCCGCCGTCGACGTCGATCACGGCCCCGGTGCTGAACGGGAAATCCCCCCGGCAGAGCGCGGCCACGGAAAGGCCCAAATCTTCCGGCGTACCCCAGCGAAGCTGCGGGACGAGACCTTCGGCGATGAGTTTGTCGTATTTGTCGGTCACCTTGGCCGTCATGTCCGTCTTCATGATACCGGGCCGCACCTCGTAGACCTGCACCCCCTCGCCGGCCAAACGCACCGACCACAACTGCGAGGCCATGGAGAGTCCGGCCTTGGCAATACAATACTCGCCTCGGTTGACCGAGGCAGTATGCACCGAAATCGAGGTGACAAAGACGAGTTTGTATCCGCCGGGCAACCGCGACTGGCCGGGATGAGCCAACCACCATTTGGCGACCAGCTGGCTGAGGAAATACGGGCCGCGCAAATTGACCGCGATGACCTCGTCGAAACTTTCCTCGGTCGTTTCGGTGATATCGGCGCGCAGCTTCGGGGCGATCCCCGCGTTGTTGACCAATCCATCGATGCGCCCGAACTCACCGAGCACCGTATCGATCATGGCGGCGCGCTCGGAGGCCGAGGCGAGCTGCGCGGAGACCGGAAAAAATCTCTGCGCCTTGTCCGGCGCCGCATCGCGACAAAGTTGCGCGGCCTCATCGGCCGCCGCACGGTTGCTCGCGTAGTGGATGGCCACATCGTAGCCCTCCTTGGCCAAAGAAAGCGCCACCCCGCGGCCCAGACCGCGGCTGGCGCCCGTGACGAGAATAACCGGTCGTGACATGAGGACAATCTACCGCCTGCCACGGATTCCTGCTACGTGCGAAAACGCTTTATTTAGCACAAGAACGACTTTATTTATTGTGCTGATGCTGAAAGCTCCCGTCCAACCTATCGTCCTGCGCCGGCTTGACCTGCGGTGCGGGGACTGGACGGTGCGTTCGCTGCGCGTCAACCGCCACCTTCAGCCTTTCGACCGCTATGCGCCGCACCGCCACGCCCACGGCCAGCTTCTGCTCTACCTTCGCGGGCGCGGCGAGCAGCGTATCGGAGACAAGAAGCTTCCCGTCGGGCCAGGCGCAGTCTTCTTCATTCCCCCGGCTCGCGTCCACGAGTTCCGCGAGCAAGCTCCTCGCAGGGCCATCTGCCTCGTGGCCGACCTCGGGGGCAACGGTCCCCGCGCGCTCGGATTCCGCCATGGATGGCTTTCGGCCGAAGTTCTCGCCTCGATTCGCCAGCATGTGGCCTCGCTATCTTCGGAAAGCGGCAAAGGACTTGATCTTTCGGCGGGCGGCGCAGCGCTGCTGGTCATGGACAGCTGCCGCCGCGCCTGCCTCAAAGAACCGCAAGGTTCCGGCGGAGCAGCGATCATGAAACGTCTGCAGCGCGCTTGGCGTCCGGACGCGGCACGCGGATCTTCGTGGGTGCGTCCGGCGGAATTAGCCAAACGCGTGGGACTGCAAAAGGATTACCTCAATCGCCTTGTGCGGCGCGCCACCGGCCTGACGCTGGGTCAATGGCGCGACCGAGAACTGCTCCGCGCCGCCGAAGCGAGCTTGCGTCAAGGACGCAGGGTCGCCGTCGTGGCGTCCGATTTGGGCTTCTCCGATGCGAATTATTTCGCCCGCTGGTTCCGCAAACAGACCGGGCTCTCCCCCTCCCACTGGAGCAACCGCTGAAGCGCTATGCCGGACCTTGCCTCTCCTTTTGTTTGGACCGCAGCGGTAGCCGCCGCGCTTTGCGTGGGCATGGCGAAAACCGGGTTTGCCGGGCTCGGCATCGTCTCCGTTTCGTTGTTCGCCCAGCTCTTCCCGGCACGAGAATCCACCGGCGCATTGCTGCCACTCATGATCTTTGCCGATTGTTTCGCTGTCTTCTTTTACCGGCGGCATGCCAATTGGAAGGATCTGCGCAGACTGCTGCCCGCCACCTTCGCCGGAATAGTGGTCGGCTGGTGGATCATGCCGCTCATCCCAGACAGGCAATTCGCGGTCCTGCTCGGATGGCTCATCCTTGCCCTCATGGCTCTGACTGTCTTGCAGCGAAAGTGTCCTGGCATTCTCCGTCACGCCGTGGAGCATCCATTGCTCGGTCTTTCGGCCGGCGTGGCCACCGGGCTGGCCACTATGCTGGCCAATGCCGCAGGCGCGATCACCGCGTTCTATTTCCTCGCCCGCCGCATGGATAAGATGACCTTCGTCGGCACAGCGGCCTGGTTTTATCTCATCGTGAATCTATCGAAGGTCCCGTTCAGCATTCAACTCAACCTGATCAGTCCCGCGTCGCTCTCTTTCGACCTCATGCTGCTGCCAGTGGTCGCTCTCGGCTGCGCGGCCGGGCGACTCCTCCTGCACCGCGTCCCGCAACAACTTTTCGAATGGATCACCATCGCAACGGCCACCGCCGCAGCCCTGCGGCTGATTCTGACCGCGTGAGGATCGTTGCGGCTTCGACCGAACGAACCGGACCATGGCCGCAGCAGGCTCATTGACCCTGGGGACGAGTTAAATACCGTCCAGAGAAAACGATCCCATGGCACTCCCCTGACGCAAGGTCAGGGCGGCGCAAGCGCTCTCGCCCTGAGCACCAGGGGTGGATAGTTGACCTCCACCGATCGCTTCATGGACGGCAAATCTCACATGGCATCCGAACGGACCCCTTGACCTCGCCATCATCGGCGCCGGGATCTCCAGACGGGGCACAGAAAAGTCGTGGTCATTCGAGCGAGCAATGGTCTTCGGTGATCTCCGCCTCGCTCCGACTCCCAGCCATAAACTTCCCAAGCCTCTTTCCCGACCTACGGCGCGATGGTGGCCTTCACGCGGTAGAAAGACTTGTTCGTGGCCGGCAACGAGAACTCTCTGCGAACGTATTCCGGAGCCAAAAGGATGGGCGGATTCGTCTGGTTGGCCGAGTTCGTTACGGATGCCGTGACCCCGATGTCATCCGCCCAAGGGCTCGTGCTGAGGTTGGTCGTGGCCTGAACCGTGTAGAAGACTGCGGCGGGGTTTGTGCTGGCAAGGAAGTTGAACACCGCGTTCGATCCGCGCGAGGTCACGGTGAGCAAAGACGCCGTGCCGACCGTCGGATTCCCGTCGAAGGCGAACTCCATGTTGTTGTCGAAGCCGTCGCCATCTGGATCCGCTGTGCCATTGGTGTTGCTCAGCGTGGGATAGTTGGTGAGCCAAGCGGAGTAGAAGGACACCGGGGAAGAATTCGCCACTAGGAACAGCGAGGTGCCGCTGTTGGATAGCGAGTAACCGGGAACAGCCGGATCCAGAGTCGGCGTGCCCGTGATGCCCCCTGAGGCAGATACCAAGGTGTAGGGAGCGGAGTTTGTCGTCGGGGTTCCCGAAACGCGCACCGTAGAACCATTCGAGAAGGTGAGTGAACCAGTGGTCGTCGGCGTTGCTGCACCGAGGGTAAAATTCGCTGCCGCGCCGCTGGCGATGGCAATAGAGGATGCTTGGACGCTGGCATCACCGAAGACAACGGTGCCAGCGTTGATGGCCGTGGTGCCGGTGTAGGTGTTGTTGGAGATGGTGGTGGGAGAGAGCACGGAAAGCACGAGCGTGCCGAGTCCGGTTTTTGTCACCGCTCCAGTTCCAATTGCGCCGCAGAGAGCGACCTGAGTGGCATCCGCCACATTGAAGGTGGTCGTTCCACCCAATTCGGCCGACTTGAAGAGCATCTGTGCACCGGCGTTGGCATTCGCGGTCTTGGCCACCGTGATCGTTTTAGTGGCACTCGACTGGAGCAAAGGGGCGCTGGATAAATTGTTTTCTGTCGCCGTGTTCGTATTGGGATCCAAGGTGATCGTGGTGTCGGCCAGCACCGAGATGGTGTTGGAAATATCGAGAGCGGAGTAGATACCAGCCGAGCCTACACCTTTGGAGAGGAGAAGGTTGCCCCCGTTCATCGTGATGGTGCCATTTGTGCCCGTGCCGGAGTTAGCACTGACGTTGATGTAAAGGGTCCCGGCATTAACCTGAAAGCCGCCGATGAAACCTGAGGAACCGCCACCGCGCAGCCGGAGAGTGCCGTCACCGTTTTTGGTGATAAGGTTGGCCGAGTTGGTGTTGCCGGCGAGCGTATAACAACTGAGCGTCTTGTCGGCATCCACATTCAGCGTGACGGGGCCGTTGAATGCAGCTTCGTAGCCGTTTATGCGGAAAAAGGTGTTGTTACTGTCTGCATAGGTCGACATGCGAGAGATATCCGTGTCGACGGTCGCGTTCAGAGTCCCGCCACTGAGGCTGTTGATGCCGACTCCGAGGGGGGACTGAGT
>CAIZMQ010000013.1 GCA_903934135.1 uncultured Verrucomicrobiota bacterium | reverse complement strand
GGGTTGTTTTCGGCCGAGGGAAGGTCGGCAACCGGGAAGCCCTGGGCCTGGAGTGCCTCGACCGACGGGACAATAAGCGCACCGAGATTCTTTTCGTCTTGGCCAACGACCATGCATTGCTCGATGAAGCGCGACTCGAGCAGTTGGGCCTCGATGGGGACGGGTTCGACGTTCTCGCCGCTGAGGAGAACGATGGTTTCCTTCGAGCGGCCGAGGATTTTCAAACAATCATTGAAGGTGACCATGCCGATGTCCCCCGTGTTCATCCAGCCGTCCCGGAGAACCTTGGCGGTGGCCGTGGGATTCTTGTAGTAGCCCTTCATGACCTGAGGGCCTTTGGCTTGGATCTCGCCTTTGCAACCCCGACCGCCCCGACCGCCGAGGCCCGAAGGATAGATCACCTTGCCGTCCGCAGGATCCACGATGCGGATTTCAGTGCGCGGCCAAAACGGACCGACCGTGCCGATGACCAGCTTACGCCAGGTGCGCACCGCGAGCACGGGCGAGGTCTCGGTCATGCCGTAGCCCTCCAGCACGGGGATGCCGATGTAATTGAAAAATTCGTCGATGTGCGGCGGCAGGGCGCCTCCGCCGGAAACCGTGCCGCGGAATTTTCCCCCAACCACCCCGCGCAGCTTTTTCAGCACGAGGGCATCAAGGATTTTGTGGGGCAGCGCGTAGAGAAACAGTTGTCCGATGCTCAGGACGGCCAGGCGGAGAGACTGCGGCAGGGAGCGACCGTGCAGGTCGAGGCGGCGCCCGGTGAGAAAAAACCAAGCCGACTGGTATTCGCGCGAGCAATGATAGGCGAAGCGGAAGAGGACACGTCGCAAGGGCGGAGCCTGGGATACATTCTGCAGGATCCGGCTGTAGAGGCCCTCCCAGAGTCGGGGGGCGGAGGCCATCCAGGTCGGACGGACTTTGCGCAGATCCTCCCCGACGGCACGCAGGTTGGTGTAGTAGGTGCAACTGCCATGGCTGACCGTGACCATTTCAAAGACGCGCTCGTAACTGTGCCAGACGGGTAAGATGGAGAGGATGCGGTCGCCCGGGGTCAGGTCAAACGGGAGAAGGCGCGCTTGGGAAAGCATGTTGTCGTGAGTCAGCATCACCCCCTTCGGTTCGCCGGTCGTTCCGGAGGTGTAGATGATGGTGAAGAGGTCTTCGCCCTTGATACCGGCCAGACGCTCCTCGATGACCCGATCACCGGTCGCACGCAGGTGGCGTCCGCGCTCGAGCAGATCGGTCAACTTGTGCACCGCACTGCCCTCGGGCGGCTCACCCTCGAGGAGAACAATATGCTTCACTTTTGGCAGGGCGGCGCGGACCGCCAACACCCGCTGCAGGACGGTCTTGTTTTCGGCGATCAGGAGCACCGCGTCGCTGTGGGCCACGATGAAGGAAATCTCCTGTTCGGTGGTGTCCGCCGCGCGCGGCACGTCGGCCGCGCCGCAAAGCAGAACCGCCGCGTCGCAGAGCATCCATTCCGGACGGTTGTCGGAGACAATGGCCACATGCTGGCGGGCCTGCAGTCCGAGCCAGATAAAAGCCGTACCCAAGGCGCACGCCGTATCATAAAGCTCACGGTAGCTGCGGGTTTGAAAATCAACGGACTTTCCCCGGTGGGCTTGCGCCGGGAAGTCCCCATAGACCACGGCGGCCAAGCGGTAGAGGTCGGCAATATTCGCCGCGCGGTCGTAAATACGCAGATCGCGGGACGCCGGGGAACTCATCAGCCCGACAGACTTAACGGGCAGAGGGTGCCACGGCACGTCAAAAAGTCGGTGTCGCGGGGAGATTGCACTGAGACCGCGGGCCAACTTAAATCCTGCTGATCACATCCGCACCGTGCGTATCGACTGCCCCCACTGTCACCAAGAACTCGAAGCGGACGCCGCGTGGGCGGAACTCGAGATGGCGTGCCCTTTGTGCGGGGGCAGTTTTGTCGTGCCGCCGCTTCCAGCCGCGGGCGCAGCACCGGTTTCCGATCCAACGGCGCCGGCCCCTCCCCCGCCCCCCAAAGCAAAGACCAACTTCAAGCTGAAGGCCTGGAACCGTCGGCGACGGATTCGCCGGTTTTTCTTTGCCCTGACCCTCCTCGGACTGCTTGGCGGCGCGGCCTGGGGATTCCACCAATGGCAAGGCGAGCGCCCGGCGGTCGAAGCAATCCGCGATCTGGCGAATCGCTCAATCCAATGGTTGAGTGATTTGATCAGACCACCTTCTTCCCCGGCGGCGCCGACGCCGTCAACGACCCCGGTGCCCGTACTGCCCCCGGAGCCGACACCCGAGCCGACCCCCGAATCGGCTCCCCCGGCACCAGACCCCGTGGCCTGGCTGATCGAAAATCCTCACCGCCAACCGGCAAACCTCACTCTGCGCGAAGACGTCGTCTTTCCGGTCATTTACGAAGGACGCGCGGCCGGCAGCGTGAAGGTCGACCGCGGAAGGCAAGTGGCACTCGCCGGACTCGATGCCGGGACCGTGCTGGTCCGCTACCGGGAGGGCACGATGAGGCTTCCCCACGAGGCAACGAATCTGCGCGAAGTCGCCGCCGAAGAAATGACCAGGCCGGCGTCCACCCCGCCACCAATCAGCGCAGAAACGCCCGGCGCGACGCCCGACGCAATCATTGCCGAGTCGCGCGGCGACCAACTCGGTGCGTCACTTCATCGCGACCGGACGCGAAAAATTCTCGGCACCACGTTCCGCGTCTGGGCACCCCATGCCAAGACCGTGGCGGTCATCGGGGAATTCAACCATTGGCGGCCGAAGGCGGACGAAATGACCTTGGATGGGGCGAACGGCGTGTGGAGTTCCGGATTGACCAAGGCAAAACCGGGCGGGGAATACATGTTTCTGATCAACGGCGAACTCGAACGGCGCGACCCGCGCGGACGCGAGTTATCCGAGTCTGGCAAGTCGGTGATTCATGATCCGGCCGCCTTCGACTGGGAGGACACCGTGCCGCCGACCTGCCAGCCGGGCGACTTGGTGATCTACCAGCTGCACGCGGGCACCTTCCACGACCCCTCGCCCGAGGATGGTAAAATGGCCACCTTGCGCGATGCCACCGGCCGTTTGGACCACCTCAAGAAACTCGGGGTGAATTGCGTGCTCCTCATGCCGGTGAACGAATTCCAGGGCAACCACAGCTGGGGTTACAATCCCACCGATCTTTACAGCATCGAACGGGCGTACGGAGGACCCGATGCCTTGCGCGAATTTATCAGGGAGGCACACCGCCGCGGGATCGCCGTGCACATTGATGTGGTGCACAACCACTACGGGCCGGACGGGCTTGATCTGAAACAATTTGACGGCCATAGCGGCGGCGACAACGGGCACGGGGTTTATTTTTACGAGGACAAAGAGCGCGGGACGACGCCGTGGGGACCGCGTCCGGACTTCGGCCGCAAGGAGGTCCGGGCCTTCATTGCCGACAGCATCCGCATGCTTTTCGACGAATACCGGGTCGATGGCCTGCGATGGGATTCGGTGGCCAATATTGTCCGCTACAACTCGGGCGCCGCGGAAAATCCGGACGGCGAAAAGCTGATCGACGAGATGGCCAAGATGCTCCGCTCCGAATACCCGGGCAAGATCAGCATTGCCGAGGATGCAGTCGGCGACGACCGCTTCGACGGGTCCTGGCAATACGACTTCCACCACGCGGGGAACAATGGCGAGTCGGGCGTGGTGCCCCAGTTGCTGCGGCCACCGGGCGAGACCGACGTCGCCGATGTCGCCTCACGGATGCAGTCGGACCTTGGACTGGGCCGCGTGGTCTACACGGAAAACCACGATGAAACCGGACGCCTTAATCAAAAAAGACGACTGATCACCGATGCCGACCAACATGCCCCGCTGGGTCTGGTCGCGCGGCGAAAAAGTGCCTTGGCCGCCGTTCTCACCCTCACCGCACCGGGTGTGCCCCTGATTTTCATGGGACAGGAACTGCTCGAGGAAGCGGAATTCCACGACTCGAATCCGCTGGATTGGGGCCGCGGGGATGTCGCGGCGAGGTCGTCCAAACTCTTCCGGGACCTCATTCATTTGAGGCGTAACTTGAATGGGCAAAGCGGCGCCTTGCAGGACACCCGCATCCGCATCCTCGAGGAAGACACGGCAAAGCAACTGCTGGTCTACCGCCGTTACCTGCCGGGGCGACCGGACGAGGACCTCGTTGTGGTGGTCAATTTCTCGCCAAACCCTGTGGAGGACAGAGCCCTCGTCTTTCCGCGCGACGCGTATTGGCAACTGCTGGTCAACACCGACGATCCGCAATACGGGAAGGGTTTCACCGGCATGTCAGCCGACCCGAGGGGCGACACCGGTAAAACAAGGCCGGTCAGCCTGGCGCCTTACAGCGCACAAATCTTCGGGGTGGCCGCAAAACGGAAACCTTGAAGCGGCCGGAGGCGACTTTCACTTCTTCGACTTTTTTTTCGGGGCGGCCGGCTTGATCAGCACCTCGATCATGACCATGGCGCCGGTCTCCCCGGCGGCATTGAGGTCGTAAACCCCGCGCTCCACCGATTCACGGAAAAGGACCTCCGCACTGGACGGGACATTGGCCACCACCCGCACTGTCCCGCCATCGTTCCACGAGGAGGCCGTCCCCCCGAGACCCGCCGCCAAACGCACCACGCGCTGCAGTTCTTCCTCGAGTTTGTCCATCGGCAACTCCACGACCATCGCCCCCTCGCCCAGGGTCGGAACAGGCAGGATGACGTCGGCCGTCTTCTCCAGCGACTGACGGAGTGCTTCGCTGAATTGGGCTTCCGCGGCCTGCCGCTCCTCACGCTCCTTCCACATGCCGCGGGCCCCGGAGATGACCAGCCCGAGCGGCAGGAGGAGGGCGCCGGAAACCACGGCCGCGATGATGATGATTTTCCGGATGCGCGCGTTGTCCATGGTGCCATGATGAACCAATCTGCCGCGGCGGGCAAACCCCGGAAGACCACGCGGCATTTGACCCCGGAGCACGGGTCAAGGATACTGTGCGGTTCCACGCCATGCGGAACATACGCAATTTTTGCATCATCGCCCACATCGACCACGGCAAGACAACTTTGTCCGACCGCCTGCTCGAAACCACGCGCACCATTTCCGAACGGCAAAAGCAGGACCAGTTGCTCGACTCCATGGATCTGGAGCGCGAGCGCGGCATCACGATCAAAATGCATCCCGTGGCGATGCGCTACCAAGCGAAAGACGGGAAAGAGTATAAACTCAACCTGCTCGACACGCCGGGGCACGTGGACTTCGCCTACGAAGTCTCCCGTTCTCTCGCCGCCTGCGAAGGAGCGCTGGTCATCGTCGACGCGGCCCAAGGCGTGGAGGCGCAGACGGTCGCAACCGTACACTTGGCCAACAAACAAGGGCTCACCATTGTCCCGGTTATCAACAAAATCGACCTGCCGAACGCGGACATCCCCACGGTCAAAAAACAACTCGAAGACATCCTCGCCATCCCGGCGAGCGAAGCCATCCTGGCCAGCGCGAAAGCGGGCATCGGCATCGAGGATATCCTCGAGGCAGTAGTCCACCGTATTCCGCCCCCGGCCAAGTGGCCGGATGACAAAGTGCGCGGGCTGGTCTTCGATTCGACCTTCGATTCCTACCGCGGGGTCGTCACCTACGTCCGCATGATGAGCGGCTCGCTCAAAGCGGGCGACGGTGTCAAAATGTTGAGCAACAACCGGCCTTACGAGGTCAAAGAGGTCGGCGTCTTCACCCCGAAAATGGAGGCGAGGGAAAGCCTCTCTCCGGGCGATACGGGCTACGTGATCGCCAACATCAAGACATCGAGCGAAATCAAGATCGGGGACACACTCACCGGCACCCGCTTCCCCGCGACCGAAGCGCTCCCCGGATTCCAGGAAATCCAGCCGATGGTTTTCAGCGGCGTCTATCCGATCAACACCGCGGATTTCGAACACCTCAAGTCCGCCATGGCGAAACTGCAGATCAACGACTCGTCGTTCGTCTTTCAGGCCGAAAGCAGCGTCGCCCTCGGCTTTGGCTTCCGCTGCGGGTTCCTCGGGCTGCTCCACATGGAAATCATCCTGGAGCGGCTGCGCCGGGAATATGACATGGATATCATTGCTACGTATCCTTCGGTCATTTACGAAGTGGTGAAAACCAACGGCGACGTTCTCCACGTGGACAACCCGGAGTATCTTCCCGACTTCAGCGTCATCGAGGAAATCCGCGAGCCGATCGTCAAGTGCTTCATCATGGTGCCGAACGAATACATCTCGCCGCTCATGCAGCTCATCATGGAGAAGCGGGGACAACTCGAGCATACCGAGTCGCTCGACACGCGCCGCGTCATGCTCACCTGCGTGCTGCCGCTTAACGAAATACTGGTGGATTTCAACGACAAGATAAAGAGCATCACCCGCGGCTACGGCTCGATGGACTACGAGCACGCCGGCACGCGAGCCGATAAACTGGTCAAGCTCGACCTCCTGGTCAACGGGGAGCCGGTGGATGCGTTCTCCTCCATCGTCCACCGCGACAAGGCCGAAGCGCGCGGACGCCAACTCGCGGCCAAGCTGAAGGAAGTCATCCCGACCCAGCTTTACCAGGTCGCCATCCAGGCCGCCATCGGCGGCAAGATTGTCGCCCGCGAGAGCGTCAGCGCCATGCGCAAGAACGTCACGGCCAAATGCTACGGCGGCGACATCACCCGCAAGCGCAAGCTTCTCGAGAAGCAGAAGGAAGGCAAAAAACGGATGAAAAGCATCGGACGGGTCAATATCCCCCAGGAGGCTTTCATCGAAGTGTTGAAGTCGGGCTGATCAGATTCGAGGCGCGAGGGGAAAGCGGCAACCAACCGCCGCTCCGGCCCGGCGTAAACGGTGACCTCCTCAGCGCGCCGCTGCGATCAACTCGCGCAAGACGAAGGGCAAAATGCCTCCGTGGCGGTAGTATTCCACCTCGATCGGGGTGTCGATGCGCAGCACAACCGGGACATCCCGGGAAGCGCCATGGGCTGGGGTGATGCGCAGGGTAAGTTTCTGGCGCGGCTTGACCTCCTCGGAGAGCCCGAGCACATCGAAAGTCTCGGATCCGTCCAGGCCGAGCGTTTGCGCACTCGTCCCCTCTTCAAATTGCAACGGAAGCACGCCCATTCCGACCAGGTTCGAGCGGTGGATACGTTCGTAGCTTTGGGCCACGACCGCTTTCACCCCGAGCAACATCGTCCCCTTGGCGGCCCAGTCGCGGCTGGATCCGGTGCCGTATTCCTGGCCGGCCAGCACCACAAGCGGCGTGCCATCGATTTTGTATTTGGCCGCGGCATCGTAGATGGCCATAACCTCGCCCTCCGTCGCGCCCTTGGGGAAGTACTTGGTCACTCCACCCTCCACCCCGGGCACCATCAAATTTTTGATCCGCACGTTGGCGAACGTGCCGCGCGTCATGATGCGGTCATTGCCGCGACGCGACCCGTAGCTATTGAAATCCTGCGGTTCGACCCCGTGCCCGACCAGATACCGGCCGGCCGGGGAAGCGGCCTTGATCGCACCAGCCGGCGAAATGTGGTCGGTCGTGACCGAATCACCGAAAATACCGAGCGGACGAGCCCCTTTGATGTCGGCAATCGTGCCCGGCTGCATCGAAAAATCGGCAAAAAATGGCGGATTTTGGATGTAGGTGCTTTCGTCGTCCCAAGCGTAAAGCTGTCCAGAGGACCCGGGGACCTCATTCCACTTGGGATTCTGCTCGGCGAAGTCGCGGTAAAGTCTGCGGAAGATTTCCGGCTTGAGCGCTGACTGCATGGCGGCACGGATTTCCTCCAACGACGGCCAGAGGTCGCGCAGGTAGACGTCACGGCCATCCTTGTCCTGCCCGAGCGGCTCGGTGGTCAGGTCGATGTCCACCCGGCCGGCGAGGGCAAAAGCCACCACCAGCGGAGGTGACATGAGAAAGTTGGCCTTCACATTCTGGTGCACGCGGGCCTCGAAGTTGCGGTTGCCGGAAAGTACGGAGGCCGCCACCAGGTCGTGGCTCGTAATGGCCTCCTCCACGGCCTGCGGCAGCGGGCCGGAATTGCCGATGCATGTCGTGCATCCGTAGCCGACGATCTGGAACCCGAGCTGGTCCAAATAGGGCTGGAGTCCGGTGGAATGCAGGTAGTCCTGCACGACCCGGGAACCGGGGGCCAACGAGGTTTTCACCGCGGGAGAAACATGGAGCCCGCGCTCGACGGCCTTCTTGGCCAAAAGCCCGGCGCCGAGCATGACACTTGGGTTGCTTGTGTTCGTGCAGCTGGTGATCGCGGCGATGACCACACTGCCGTGGTCGAGGGCGGCGGATCCGTGGCCGGCACGGCCCCGGACATTGTCCGGCGTGGGCCGGTCGTCTTCCATTTCCTCAACCTGCCTTTTTTCGTCGGCCGGAATTTCAAAGCGGGGATGGACGACTTTGATTTCCGCCGGTTTGCCGCGCGAGGCGGACGGCTTGTTGTATCCGCCTTCAGCCACCGGCTTCTCGAGGAGGGAGCTGAAAACCGTCTTGAGGTCGGGCAAATCGATCCGGTCCTGCGGGCGCTTCGGCCCGGCCACGCCCGGCTGCACGGAAGCCAGATCGAGTTCGAGATCCGTGCTGTAGTCAATGTCGCCCGCCCTCGGCATGCCGAACATCTGCTGCGCCCGGAAGTACGCCTCGAACGCGTCGCATTGCGCGTCGGTCCGTCCGGTGCCGCGAAGATAGTTCACCGACTCGGAGTCAACCGGGAAATAGCCCATAGTCGCACCATATTCCGGCGCCATGTTGGCAATCGTCGCGCGGTCGGGCAGCGGAAGCGAAGCGGCGCCTTCCCCGTAGAATTCGACGAATTTGCCGACCACTTTGGTCTTGCGCAGCAATTCGGTGACATGCAGGGCGAGGTCCGTGGCGGTGACGCCCTCGCGCAGACGCCCGGTGAGGTTCACTCCGACCACTTCAGGGGTGAGGAAATAAACGGGCTGGCCGAGCATACCGGCCTCCGCCTCGATGCCGCCCACCCCCCAGCCAACCACACCGAGACCGTTGATCATGGTGGTGTGTGAGTCGGTGCCGACCAGAGTGTCCGGGTAGTAGAGTTCCCGCCCGTCCAGGGACTGCGAGAGCACCCCCTTGGCGAGGTACTCGAGATTCACCTGGTGGACAATGCCGATGCCCGGCGGAACCACGCCGAAAGTCTTGAAGGCCTGCTGCCCCCACTTGAGAAATTGATAGCGCTCGCGGTTGCGCTTGAATTCCATATCGAGATTGAGGCGCAGGGCGTCGGCGCTGCCGAAAAAGTCCACCTGCACGGAGTGATCGACGACCAGGTCGACCGGAACCAGCGGCTCAATCATGGCGGGATCCTTCCCCGCCGCGGCGACCGCATTGCGCATGGCGGCCAAGTCGACCAGCAGCGGCACGCCGGTAAAATCCTGGAGCACGATGCGGGCGACCACGAAGGGAATCTCCTCGGCCGCCGGCCGCTTCGCATGCCAGGCAGCCAGCATCCTCACATCCTGTTCGCGCACTTTGCGCCCGTCGCAGTTGCGGAGCACGGATTCCAAAACGATGCGGATGCTGACCGGCAACCTCGAGACCGGTCCCAGGCCGGCAGACTCGAGACGGGGCAGCGAATAAAAGACTCCCTCGCGCCCGGGCGCGGGCGTGAATTTTTCCAGTGCGGCAAACGGATCGTGCATGACCTTCCAAGAAATCTCCGGCACTGTCTGTCGGCAAGCTTGAATTCACCTCAGGGCAAGTTCCTCTTGCCACTCCCTGCCTGCCCGTCTTTCCTTTCCCATGCGCAAAACTAAAATTATCTGCACCCTCGGTCCGGCCACCGACTCGCCCGAGGTGCTCGCCCGCCTCATCGGCGCCGGCGCCAACGTCTTCCGGTTGAACATGAGCCATGGCACCCACGAATGGGTCCGAACCGTTGTCCCGCGCATCCGCGAGGTGGCGCGCCAGACATCAGCCAACATCGCCATCATGATGGATACCCAGGGCCCCGCCATCCGCACCGGCGACGTGGCCACCAATCTGGATCTGCACCCGGGGGACGTGGTGGAATTCACCGTGCGTGGAGCCAAAAGCGAGGAGCACTACTCGGTGGACGTGAACTATGATGGCCTGATCGACGACATTCACGATGGGGACGTCGTCATGGTGGACAACGGGAACATCCACATGAAAGTCCTGGCCAAGAAGGAAAACCGCGTGCAATGCGAGGTGCTAACCCAGGGCGTACTCGGCTCGAGACGCCACATCAATTTGCCGGGAGTGAAGGTCAACCTGCCCCCCATGACGGAAAAGGACCTCAAAGACATTGTCGTCGGGGTGGAGACCGAGGTGGACTATTTCGCCCTGAGCTTTTGCCGCGAGCGCTCCGATGTCGATGCCATGCGAGCCGAATTGAAGCGCCTCGGAAGTGACGCCCACATCATCGCCAAAATCGAGGACCAGCACGCGGTGAAACACGTCAAGGAAATCATCGATGCCGCGGATGCCGTCATGGTGGCCCGCGGGGATCTCGGGATTGAATGCCCGATGGAGGAACTTCCCATTATCCAGCGCCGCATCGTCAAAACCTGCCTGCAAGTCGGCAAACCGGTCATCGTTGCCACCCACATGCTCGAGTCGATGATCACCAACCCCCTTCCGACCCGCGCGGAAATAACCGACGTGGCCAACGCCGTTTACGAGCAGGCGGATGCCATCATGCTCAGCGGCGAAACCAGCGTGGGAAAATACCCGGTGCAATGCGTGGAAACCTTCGACCGCGTGGCCCGGCGCATCGAACGTAGCGGTGGTGCCGGTTACGCGAGTGAAGCCGTCATCGATGGGCCGCGGCAAAAGACCGTAGCGGCGGCGGTCTCGCTGGCCAATAGCTTCCCCCACGCGAAGATGGTGGTTTTCACCTTTCATGGTTCGATGGCGCTCTATGTCTCGCACTTGCGCCCGCTGCACGCCCCTATTTTCGCCTTCAGCCCCGACGAGCGGGTCTGCCGCCGCCTCGCCTTGCTCTACGGTGTGCAGGCCCACCGTATGGGATTCGTGGCCGAACCGGACAAAAACGTCTTTGCCGCCGAGACGGCACTATTGCTTAAGGGCTTGGCCGAACCCGGCGATCACTTGGTGGTCGTGACCGATATCCTCGACGGCGACCGGAGGCACGAATCGGTGCAACTGCGTATTGTTCCCTAAAGGCCGGTTCTCGTTCTCTGCACAACCGGATGTAGCCCGGGCCAAAACTTAACCGGGCCCACCGGGAGAACCCGGCGGGCCCGGCCCCACCAAATCTTATCCCGCCCCCGCAGGTTACGCCGTTTGGGGTTCGGGGAGGTTGAGTTCTTCGCGTTTGCGCAGGGCCTTGCGCATTTTGAGCAGGGCGATGTTCTGCAGTTGCCGGATGCGCTCCCGCGTCACACCGAACTTATGCCCGACTTCCTCAAGCGTGCGCTCCCGGCCACCATCCAGTCCGAAGCGGAAGGAGATGATCTTGCGTTCGCGCGGGTCAAGGGCATCCAACAGGTCGCCCACCTCGCCTTGCAGATCTTTGTCACGCAGCGCCTCGAAGGGGTCTTCGGCACGGTCATCGCCCACCAAGTCGCCGAAAGCAGTGTCGTCATCGGCGCTGATCTTCGCGTCGAGTGAAGCCGGGCGCACCGCCACATTTTTGAGGTGGGCAACTTTGGCCACGGGCAGCCCCAGCTCCTCGGCCAGCTCCTCGGTGGTCGGCTCATGGCCGAGCTCTTCGGTCATTTGCGCGGCAACGCGGCGGATTTTGCCGATTTTATCCACGAGGTGAACCGGCAGCCGGATGGTCTTGCTCTGGTTGGCTAGGGCGCGTTTGATCGATTGCTTGATCCACCAAGACGCATAAGTGCTCAGCTTGCCGCCCTTTTTCGGGTCGAAACGCTCCACCGCTTTCATCAAACCGATATTGCCCTCGGAAATGAGGTCCAAAAGGGGAAGCCCGTAATTGCCGAAGTCGTGGGCAATCTTGACCACCAGGCGGAGATTGGCCGTGATCATCTTCTCGCGGGCCTTTTTGTTGCCGCGCTTGATCTGCCCGGCCAGCTTGACCTCGTCTTGAGGACTCAAGAGCGGCACTTGGCTGATCTCACGCAGATAGAGACCGATATTGTTGTCAGGAGCTTCCATGGTATTTGGTGGTATTGGGGTTTGTCTGTCACTAATTCTGACAGACGTTCCAAACGATCGTTCAATTTAATTTGCGGCAGGGGCAAATGTGTGGGGGGACGTTTCAGAACCGCTATTGGTCCACAGAGATCAGTCCCCCCCCTGACCTTCCCATCCGACCGGGCCCCCTTGCCGTGAAAAACCGAGCGGAAAACCGCGCCGCCCTTACATCATGACCGACCGGTCCAAACTGCGGTATTGCAGCGCCTCAAGAAGGTGGTCCTCGCCGATGCTCTCGGCCTCCGCCAAATCCGCGATGGTCCGGGCCACCTTGAGAATACGGTCATGGGCCCGCGCGCTGAGGTGAAGATCCTCCATGGCATGCTTGAGCAAAGCGTGGCAACCGGCGGAAATCTGGCAGAACTCGCGCATGTGGCGCGGTTGCATGCGCGCATTCAACGCGGGCCTCAAAGTGTCGCCGAAGCGTTCGGCCTGCCGGGCGCGGACCTTTGCAATGCGCGCCCGGATGACGGCGGAAGATTCTTCCTCGGTACGGGAGGTCAGCTCGTCATACTCCACCGGCGGTGCCTCGATGTGGATATCGATACGGTCGAGCAGAGGGCCGGAAACCCGCTGGCGGTAGCGTTCGATTTGGCCCTGCGGACAGCGGCACTCGCGCTTCGGGTGCCCGTAATAGCCACACGGACAAGGGTTCATCGCAGCGACCAGCATGATGTCCGCGGGAAAGGTCATGGTGCCGGCAGCGCGGGAGATGACGGCACAGCGGTCCTCGAGCGGTTGACGCAGGACTTCCAACGTGCCCCGCCGGAATTCCGGCAACTCATCGAGGAAGAGGACACCGTGATGTGCGAGGCTGACTTCACCGGGGGACGGATTGGTCGATCCGCCGAGCAGTCCGACATCGGAGATGGTGTGGTGCGGGGAGCGGAACGGACGGATCGCGATAAAATTGTGCTTCCCGGCCAGGAGTCCGCACACGCTGTGGATCTTGGTCGTTTCGATCGCCTCCTCGAGAGTCATGGCCGGCATGATGGTCGGAATGCGCTTGGCCAGCATGCTCTTGCCCGCCCCGGGCGAGCCCAGGACGAGCAGGTTGTGTCCGCCCGCCACGGCTACCTCGAGGGCGCGCTTGACCCCGGCCTGACCCTTCACATCGGCAAAATCCACGTCGAACTGCTGGTTGCGGTGGAAGACGGTATCCAAGTCCGAGACCGTCGGGGGAATCTTCCGCTGTCCCTCGAGGAACTCAAAGCACTCCCGCAGATTGCGCACCCCATGCACGGACAGGCCCTGGACCACGGAAGCCTCGTCCGCGTTTTCCGCCGGGACGATCAGCACGGGCTTGCCCCGCCGACGAGCCTCGAGAGCGATGGGCAGGACACCCTTGACCGAGCGCACCGCTCCATCCAGAGCGAGTTCGCCGGCAATGCAGCAATCGGCCAAGCGTGGCAGGTCCCGCCCCTGCACGATGGCCAGCATGCCTAGCGCGATGGGGAGATCGAAGCTGGGCCCCTCCTTCTTGATGTCGGCGGGGGCCAAATTGATCGTGGTGCGTCCGCGCGGCCAACGGTAACCGCTGTTCGCCATGGCGGTGGTCACCCGGTCCTTGCTCTCCTTCACCGCAGCGTCTGGCAGCCCGACAATAATGACTTTGGGATCGCCGCTTCCCTCGTTGACCTCGATCTCCACCTCCCGGGCGTCAGCACCGTGGAGGGCGGCGGAATAGACCTTGGTCAGCATCGGCGGATGTTTGCACGGGAGCGCCAGGATGGAAGCCGGAAGTGGCCGGGGGCCGCGCTGTTGGCAAAGGACGGCTCAGGCCGGGAGCCGACCGGTCTCTACCCGGCAAATTCTTTGCGGAAGTAATCGATCGTCTTCTCGATTCCTTGCTCCAACGGCACGGCGGGCTGCCACTCAAGATACTTTTTCGCCAGCGAAATGTCGGGTTGCCGCTGCCTCGGGTCATCGGCCGGCAGGTCCTGGTGGACAATTTTCGATTTGCCGCCGACTTTTTTCAGAACGAGTTCGGCCAATTCAAGCATGGTGAACTCGCCGGGATTGCCGATGTTGACCGGACCGACCGTCTTCTCCTGCTCCATCAGCCGGAGGAAACCCTCGATCAGATCGTCGACATAGCAGAAGGACCGCGTCTGCGATCCGTCGCCGTAAACGGTGATGTCCTCCCCCCGCAGGGACTGCACGATGAAATTGGAGACGACGCGTCCGTCGTCGGGATTCATGCGCGGGCCATAGGTGTTGAAAATGCGCACCACGCGGATGTCGACGCCGTTTTCCCGGTGGTAGTCGAAGAAAAGGGTCTCGGCACAGCGCTTTCCTTCGTCATAGCACGAACGGCGGCCGATCGGGTTCACGTTGCCCCAGTAACTCTCGGGTTGCGGGTGGACGGTGGGATCGCCGTAGACTTCCGAGGTCGAAGCCTGAAAGACCCGGGCTTTGACCCGCTTGGCCAAGCCGAGGCAATTGATCGCACCCATCACGGACGTTTTGGTCGTCTTGATCGGATTGTATTGGTAGTGCGGCGGCGAGGCCGGGCAGGCCAGGTTGTAAATGCGGTCGACCTCGAATTTGAACGGGTCGATAACATCATGGCGGATTAATTCGAAGCGCGGATGGCCGAGAAGATGTTCGATGTTCTTTTTGCGCCCGGTGAAAAAGTTGTCCATGCAAAGGACGTCATGCTCCTGGGCAATGAGGCGGTCGCAAAGGTGCGACCCGAGAAACCCAGCCCCGCCGGTGATAAGAATTCTCATGGTGCGTGCTTTTCAGACCGCGGCCGGTTTGCCAATGGCAAAAACCTTGAAGCCCAAATCCTGCAGCTCCTTCCGCGGTAAAACGTTGCGGCCGTCGAAAACAAAGGCCGGCTTGTGCATGCCATCATAGATCTTGGCGAAATCGAGGGACTTGAATTCATCCCAGTCGGTGAGCACGGCCAGGGCGTGGGCACCGTCGGCCGCGGCAGCAGCGCTGCTGGCGACAAGCAACCGCGGATCCTCCTTGCCGTCTCCGAGCACGTCACGCCGGATATCCCCGGCGGGGACTTTCGGGTCGTAGACCACGACGGTGGCATTTTCCTCCAATAGTCCGCGCACCACCGATATGGCCGCCGACTCCCGCGTGTCGTTGGTATCCTTTTTGAAAGCAAAACCCAGAACGGCAATGCGCTTACCGGACACCGTGTTGAAAAGAGTGCGCACGATCTGGCGGGTGAAGCGCCCCTTTTGCCAATCGTTCATCTGCACCACGCTTTCCCAATAGGCCCCGACCTCGGGAAGACCGAAGTGCTCACAGAGGTAAACCAGGTTGAGAATGTCCTTCTGGAAGCACGAACCCCCGAATCCCACCGAGGCCTTGAGGAATTTCGGTCCGATGCGGGAGTCTTGTCCGATGGCGTGGGCCACCTCGTCGACGTCCGCCCCCGTTGCTTCGCAGAGAGCAGAGATCGAGTTGATCGAAGAAATGCGCTGCGCGAGAAAAGCATTGGCGACCAGTTTGGAAAGTTCGGACGACCACAGGTTCGACATGATGATTTTCTCGCGGGGCACCCAGCGGGCGTAAATATCGGCCAGTTTGCGCACGGCAGCCTGACCCTCGTCCGTGCGCTCCCCGCCGATGAGGATGCGGTCCGGATTCTGCAAGTCGGCCACGGCAGTACCCTCCGCGAGAAACTCGGGATTCGAAAGAACCTGAAAGTTACCGTGCGGCGAATTCGAGCGCAAAATGGTCAGCATGGCCTCGGCTGTCTTCACCGGAATCGTGCTTTTCTCGACGATGATTTTCGGGGTATCGGCCACTTCCGCGATCATGCGCGCCGCACTCTCGATGTAACGCAGATCGGCCGCCCGCCCCGCGCCGATCCCGTAGTTTTTGGTCGGGGTGCCGACGCAAACGAAAATTATCTCGCCTGATTTGATCGCCGCTTTCACATCCGTGTGAAAATGCAGATTGCGCCCCCTGGCCTCCCTGACCAACCCGTCCAAGCCCGGTTCATAGACCGGAAGTTCATCGGAATTCCACGCGGCAATACGCGCCTCGTTCGGGTCGACCACGGTCACCTCGATGTCCGGGCATTTCGCCGCGATCATCGCCATGGTCGGACCGCCCACGTACCCTGCTCCCAAACAAGTTATTTTCATAAAAACGAGCCGTATTTCTACACCGCCGCCCCTACCGCGGAAAGCGTTTACTAGAACCTCTCCAGGCGGCCACTTCCGCCGGCGGTGTGCTCTCCTTGGGCTTTTTACCCCATTTCCTGCCCGCTGGCGCTCGTGTTTGCTCGTGTCGTGACTGATATTCTCGCTACGCTCCGCGACTACTACCGTCAACCGCCCGTCCGGGCGCGCATGCTCGAATTTCTTGGGGCGGACGAAGCGGGCGACTTCGCGGCGGAATACATCACAGCCGACACAACGGACGCCGCCGAGCGCACCCCCCTGCTCCCGTGGGAATTGGCGGTTCAACTGGAAGCCGGACGCGATATCTGCCGCTCGTTGGCCGACCGCGATTCGCTCATCGCGCACCTTGATATCGAGTATGTTAATTTTGATTTTCCGGCCGAGGCCTACCTTGATCCGGTGCGGGCCTTTGCCCTGCAAGAGCCGCTCGAGGCGGCGGTCAAACGCGTGCTCGGGCACTACGGCATCGAGGCACTGCATGTCTTGAGCGGACGCGGCCACCATTTTATCTGGCGCATTCACCGTGCTTCGAGGCTGTTTGCCCGGTTGGCCGATGCCGGCCGCAGCACGCAACTGAACGACTCGCTCCTCGTCCGGCGCCGGGACGGACTCGATACGCCCTCGATCACCTGCGCTTTTGCCGGGCTCGGGCTTCTCATGGAATTTGTCGCACGGCTGATTATCGATCTCTCCGCACGCGAGACCGCCATCCCCGTGGCCATGACCGCCGTCGAGGTCGGGCCCTCCGGATGCGGACGTGAAATGGTTTCCATCGACCTTTCGGAATACGCGGATCCCCTTCCCATGCGGACCATTCGCATTCCCTATAGCGGCTACCTCAAGCCGTGGCAGCAACCCTACGCCGTCGGACAGGCCAACCTGCCGCGCATCGGGCCGATTATTTTTGTCACCCTCGACGTCGCCGATTTAGGTCATGGGATCGCTGCGATGCGTGACCCGCGATTAGCCGCCGACCTGGCCCGCGACTCGTCGGCGCTCATTCCCGACCAAACCATCGGGACTGAACAATTGTTGCATCATTACCTCGGGTCCGAGCTCCACAAATTTCACAATCACTTTCACGCGTCTCATCACGACGATCCGCGCCGGTGGGCTGAGACCTATGATCATACACCGCTCGACAATCTGCCGGCCGGCGCGCGAGAAGCTTTGCGCCATCCCAACGATCTCCTTCTGCGCCCAGTCGGCATGAAGCGCGTCACCGAGGCCCTGCTTGGACGGGACTGGCATCCGCGGCACATCGCGGGGCTCATCCGCTCGAAATTCGAACGCGATTACAACTGGGGCAACGAGTGGAAGGATTACTCGCCGGCCCTGCGTGCCGACTACTACACCCGCATTTTTGCCGGGGAACACACCAGCGTGGAAACCGAGGCGGCCGAAATCCGCGAGACCGCCGGTCCGCCTGGCCCGTCCCGGCGAGCGACCTCACCGATCGAGGCTCTCGAGGCATGAACAACTGGCCCATCGGACTTTCCACCGGTTGCTTCTACCGTACGCCGCTGGCTGATTGCCTCGAAACTATACGACACAGCGGATTCAGCATGGTCGAGATCGTGTTCTCCCCCGAGCACCTCGACTACCGCAACCGTCATGCTGTGCAGGAAGCGGCTATGCTCATCGACCGCCTCGGCATGGACGCGTATTCCTTTCATGCACCATTTGGGGCGGACATCGATATTTCGTCCCTCGACCTTCTACGTCGGGAATGCGCCTTGGACGAAATCCTCCGCGCGGTCGAGGCGGCTTCCCTCCTCGGCGTGCACTATTTCGTCATCCACCCCGGACCGGAGAATGCCGAGGTTCCTTCGCGCGAGGAGCGTGTGCTGCGGATCGAAAATGTCTGCGCGGTGCTCGACCGCGTGGCTTCCCGTTGTGGTGAACTCGGCATCGAGTGCGTGCTGGAAAACAAATTGCCGCACCTTCTGTTCGGACAATCTTCCGATCTGCTCTGGATCCTCACCTCGCTCAAGGGCGACCGCGTCGGGGCCTGCCTGGACACCGGCCACGCCCATCTCTCCGGCGACCTTTATGCCTTGGTATCCAAAATGGCCCCCTATCTCCGCTTGCTTCATGTCCATGACAACAAAGGCCACACCGACGATCACCTCCCGCCTGGCGATGGACGTATCGATTGGTCCGCTCTCTTGAAAGAACTGAACGCGCTTCATTTCCATGGCGCTCTCATCCTCGAACTGGCCGGTGGCGAAACTGCGGATATTGTCATGGCGCGTGCCCGCCGGGCCCGCAGCTACCTGCGCCAATGCGCCCGCCGTCTCGCCTTGGCCCCCCACTCGGCCGTCCCGGGCCGTTCCTGATCGTGCTTCAGAAGGACGCCGTTATCCGCTGCCCGACCGGTCCCCGATAGCAGCCCCGCTCGTCTTGGACCGCCTCGGCAACCAAGTCCGCTGACGACGAACTTCACCGCTTATCTCACCCAGATCAACTCGTCCCGCACATCCCAGACTTTCAGCGGATCATGACCGTCACCGTCGGCCACCCACATGGCGGTGAAGCAACCGCATCCGTCGTGCAAGCGCTCGGCAAAGTCGCGGATCGCTTCAAAAGTCCCGTCGGGAAAGGCAGCGCCGGAACTGATCTCGTAAAGATGCACCGTGCGGGCCGGGCGATCCCAACGCGTGGCAGTCGGAACGAATGCGAACCGGAACCTGTGGGCCGGCACGGGAAGACCGAATTCACGCTCGATGATTTCCAGGATGGAAGCCAGGCCACCCCGGCCGATGCAATTATGGCATTGTAGCAAATTGGCCACAGCCGATGTGCGGTTGTTCATAAAATTTTCCTGATAGTGCGTTGGTCAGACTTTGACCCGGCGGTTCACCGCAACCGGGTGCGGCCAGAAACGGGCTGTGCGCTGGCAGTAGATGCCGTAATCCAGACCGAAGCGGCGTTGTAGCTCAGCCTCCTCCAGATGCACAATGAGCAGCATAAACGGGATCCAAAGCAACGCGGTGAAATATCCTGCTGGATAATTGGCCACCAGAGCCCAGCCAGCCAGGGCGAGCGTGACTTGGATATAGCGCGGATGGCGGGTGTGGGCATACGGCCCGATCGTGAGGAGCTTCTGCTCATAGCGGAACGGATCAATCTCCGGCAGCCCCAACTGTGTTCGCCAAGGCAAGAACCGCTCGATCTGCAGGCGCGCCACGATGGCCCCGACGAGAAACACGGCGCCGACCACGGCAAGCATCGGTTGAAACCCGTATTCCCCCCGCAGCAGCGGCTCCCGCCACACGGTGAGAAAAAATGCCACCGCGATCACGGCAGCCCAGAGCAAGTATTGCGATGTGGTCACCCCGAGCTTTCGCCACACCGGCAGCAGGGAATGCAACAACAGCCAATAAAGCAAAATGGCCGGAACAAGAGTGACGAGCAATAAGGCGATGATGTGGCGGAAAGTGTTCATGGGTTGTTTGAAGTGTCAGTCTGACTTTCCCTCTCCAAGACGGGGTTTACCATCGGGTGAAGTCCCACGAGGGTTTGCACCCATCACAGGCTTCCGGCTTCACTCAACAGAGCGCCACCGCTCTTCGTCACCTCCACTCCCTGCACGGACAGTCTCCCGCCGCACTCCAGACAACGTTCCGGCAGTCGACCGCCCGCGAAATAGGCCAGGGCAAATTCCTCGCATGCCGCGCAGGCCCGCCAACGTTTGGCGTGGTTGGCCCGATAGATGCCTGGCGCCCCACTTACAGGCAGGAGGCGGATCCACAGAGCATCACATGCCGCGCACTGAACCGCCTCGCCGTCCGCAGGAATGGTCACGCACGCGGCAAGCAGAACAAAAACTGAGAGGACCATGACGACGTTTCGGAGGAAGCTTTTCATCCTACTCTCATCGCAGATTCGTCGGCTGGTCGTTATGGGATGAGCAACCCACATCCAGGCCCTCAAAAAAGTTGGGCCACCCTGCCCCACCGCAGGATGGCCCTGTGCAAACGCGGTTTGGCTTGCGAAGGCAAGTTAACCGCGCGCCCATGCACAAATTAGTCAGGCATGACGACCGTATCGATGACGTGGATCACGCCGTTTGACGCCGGGACGTCTGCCTGGATGACTTTGGCCCCGCCGAATCCGACGCGACCATTCTCTTTGGCCACCTCGACCTTGCCGCCGCCGAGCATTTTGACTGGCCCGTCCTTTATTCCCGCCGCCATGATCTTGCCCGAGGCCACGTGATTTTTGAGAATAGCGGCCAGCTGCTTTTTGTTCTCCGGTTTGAGTAAGTCATTGAGTGTTCCCGGGGGGAGCTTGGCAAAGGCGGCATTGTTTGGTGCGAAGACGGTGAATGGACCGTTACCTTGCAAAACTGCGACCAAGTCCGCGGCGCTCAACGCAGCGACCAAGGTGGCAAAATCGGAGTTTCCCGAAGCCACGGCCACAATATCCGCGGCGGGCGGCGGCGGTGCCACCTGCGCGACAGTTGATTCGGAGAGGACAATGCCCGTGGCGCAAACCCCGGCCAAGGCGGTTAAGAGAAGTGTGTTTTTTTTCATGATGATATGTCTGTGCGACAGCGCCCACCTTAACGCCCACCTTCGCTTGTTCTATGGGGTCTTCTACCCGTGCACTGCTGGCAGGGCGATAACGTCGGCGGATTCGAGTCCTCCTCGGCCGGCGACCCGGGCATCCGCGCTTTTTGGATCGACCACGCGCGGCGCTGCCGCACGGTCGGCGCGGAGATCAGCTGCGCCGTCTCACGACAGAAAGCCGTCTGCCTCAACGCGAGCATCAACCGTGTGTGGCCGCTTGGATTATCGGCATCCGCGCCACCCAAAAAGCCTTCCTTCTCGCCTTGCTGGAACCCTCCAAGCAACTCCGCGAAGCCGAAGCCAACGGCAACCTGACCGCACGTCTGGCCCTGCTCGAAGAAGCCAAGTCCCATCCGTGGGGCGCGGTCTGGGACGAGTTCTGCCGCCGCCACTACGTGCCGGCCGGCGCCGCATGGCTGCCCGAAGCGGAGTCTTACGTGGAAACAACCGTGCGCGCCCGAGGTTAAGGCGGAGCAAAGGCAAATCTGACTGCGGGTCCCGTCGCCTATTTTCCGACGCGTCGTCTCCTTCTCCCGGCCGGGTAACCGTCACTCAAGGAGCACGCTCAGGAGTTGCCGAACCCGAAGTAGTTGCGCGCGTTGTCGTAGCAGATGGCCCGCACCATGGGACCGACGAGGCCCTCGTCGTCGGGGATCAATCCCCTTTGCATGTCTCGGCCGAGAATGTTGCAAAGAAGACGGCGAAAGTATTCGTGGCGGGTGTAGGAGAGAAAGGAACGGCTGTCGGTCAGCATGCCGACAAAACAACTGAGCAGACCCATCTGCGAAAGCGCTTCGATCTGCCGAGTCATGCCGTCGAGCTGGTCGAGGAACCACCAGCCGCTGCCGAATTGCATTTTTCCCGCGGTGATGCCGTCCTGATAATTGCCCAGCATGGTGGCAACCACCTCGTTGTCACGCGGATTGAGGTTGTAGATGATCGTCTTGGGCAATGCGCCGATAGAGTCGAGGCGGTCGAAGTGGCGCGCCATGGCCGCGGCCACCGGCCGGTCGGCGATGGAATCGAAACCGGTGTCGGGTCCAAGTTGGCCGAACATCCGCGTGTTGTTATTGCGCTGCGCGCCGTAGTGGATTTGCATGGTCCAACCTTTGGCCGCGTCCATCACGGCAAGTTCGTGCAGGAGAAAGGATTTGTAGCGGACAGCCTCCGCCGGCGAGACAGGTTGTCCGCGGCGGGCCCGTTCGAAAATGGCCGCAGCGTCCGCAGGCGTACATTCCTCCGCCCACACCGTGTCGAGACCGCGGTCGGAAAGGCGGCATCCCCGTTCGGCGAAGAAATCATGCCGCTGCTGCAAGGCGAACAGCAGGTCGTCGAGTTTCGAAATAGTGACCCCTGACGATTTTTCCAGCTGGTCGATCCATGCAGAAAAAGCTCCCGGCTTGTCGACCTGGAGCGCCTTGTCCGGCCGCCAGGTGGGCAGCACGCGGATGCGGAAAGTTTTTTCCGCGGCGATCGTGCGGTGGTATTCGAGAGAGTCGACCGGATCGTCGGTCGTGCACACCACCTCGACATTAGAGCGCTCCATGAACTCGCGCGCCGAGAATCCGGGTTGCGCGAGCATTTTGTTGCAGCGGTCAAAAACTTCGCGCGCCGTGGCGGGTCCGAGGAGGATATCGTCGATCCCGAAGTAGCGGGCCAATTCCAGATGCGACCAGTGGTAAAGCGGATTGCGCAGGAGCTTCGGCATGGTCTGCGCGTATTTCTCGAACTTCTCCCACGGCGACGCGTCACCCGTGATGAAGCGCTCCTCCACCCCGGCAGTACGCATGGCGCGCCACTTGTAGTGGTCGCCTCCCAGCCAGAGAGTGGCGATATCCGGCCAGCGGATGTCCTCGGCGATTTCGCGCGGCGAGAGATGGCAGTGGTAATCGATGAGGGGCAATCCCTCGGCGTGCGCGTGATAAAGGCGCCTGGCCTGCGGCGTCTCGAGAAGAAAATCTTCGTGGATGAACTTCATATCGCCATGGCCGCGAAGCCGCCGTCGACGACGATCTCGCTTCCCGTGATGAAACTGCCGGCTTCGGAAGCCAAGAGAAGGGTCGCCCCGACCAGCTCGCGAGCGTCGCCGAAACGCTTCATGGGCGTGCGGCTCATAATCGAGTCGACGCGCTCCGTGGTCAGCACCTTGCGGTTTTGCTCGGCGGGAAAAAATCCGGGGATCAGCGTGTTCACGCGCACACCTTGCGCCGCCCACTCGCGGGCCAAATTCTTCGAGAGGTTATGCACCGCGGCCTTGGTCACCGAGTAGGTGAAAACGCGGGAGAGAGGAACGAGGCCCGAGATCGAGCCGAGATTGATGATGCTGCCGCCGCCCGCTGCGAGCATGCGTGCGCCGAAGACCTGACAGGTAACCATCACGGCCTTGAGGTTGATCGAGATAATGCGGTCCATTTCTTCTTCGGTGATCTCGAGAAATGGCGTCGGGCTGTTCACGCCGGCGCCGTTGACCAGGATATCCACGCGCCCCTCGCGCGCCTGCAGGCTGCTGGCCAGCGCGGAGAGTCCGGCTCGCGAGGTGACCTCGCAGGCCTCGAAGCACGCACGGCCTCCCGCGGCATGGATGGCGGCCAGCCGCTTTTCCGCTTTGGCTGCGTCACGGCCGACGAGGACGATGCTCGCGCCCGCCGCAGCCATGCCTTCGGCCATCGCACCGCAAAGTTCGCCCGTGCCGCCGATGACCACGGCCGTTTTGCCGGCGAGGCTGAAAAGGTCCGCGGGTGTCATTGCCTCAACGCACCACGCGTGCGCTCCCGCCCTTCATCAGCTTCTCCACTTCCTGGCGCGTGACCATGGACGTGTCACCGGGCGTGGTCGAAGCCAGCGCGCCGTGGGCCGCGCCATAATCGACGGCCAACTGCGGGTCATCGTGCTCGAGAAATCCGAAGGCGAGACCGCTGGCGAAGCTGTCCCCTCCGCCCACCCGGTCGAGGATATCGAGTCCGGGATATTTGCGGCTCTCGTAGAATTTCCCGTTGTGCCAGCAGATCGCGCTCCAGTCGTTCTTGCTCGCCGTGATGACCCCGCGCAGCGTGGTCGCCGCGACCTTAAAGTTTTTGTATTCCCTCACCGCCGTCTCGATCATGCGCTTGAAGGCGTCCGTCTCGATATTGCTCAGGTTGTGGTCCACCCCTTCAACCTCGAAGCCGAGCGAGGCGGTGAAGTCTTCCTCGTTGCCGATCATCACATCAACATATTTGGCGATCTCGCGGTTGACCTCGCGGGCTTTGGCCTGGCCGCCGATCGATTTCCAGAGCGAAGGCCGGTAGTTGAGATCGTAGCTCACGATAGTCCCGTGCTTCTTCGCGGCTTGCACAGCCTCGATGGTCAGGTCGGCCGCCGACTCGGAGAGCGCGGCGAAAATGCCGCCGGTATGCAGCCAGCGCACGCCGAGTTTGCCGAAGATGTGATCCCAGTCGAAGTCGCCGCGTTTGAGCTGCGAGGCCGCGGTATGTCCGCGGTCCGGCACGCCCACCGCCCCACGGACGCCGAAGCCACGCTCGGTGAAATTGAGCCCGTTGCGCACCGAGCGGCCGATGCCGTCGTCCTCGCGCCACTTGATGAACGAGGTCTCCACCCCGCCTTGCATGATGAAGTCCTCGATGAGATGGCCGACCTCGTTGTCGACCAACGCGGTGCAGACGGCGGTGCGCAGTCCGAAGCATTTGCGCAAACCGCGCGAGGTGTTGTATTCGCCGCCGCCTTCCAAAGCGGCGAACTGGCGCGCGGTGCGCACACGCCCCTCGCCGGGATCAAGGCGCAACATGACTTCACCGAGCGAAATCTGGTCGTAGTGGCAGGAGGATTTGTCGCGGAGAGGGAGTGGCATGGTGGTGTTTATTCAGAGGGTGACTGTGGTGAAATCTTCGGGTTTCCAGGCGGGTTCAGCGAGCTCGCCGGTGAGGTGGGCGAAACTTTCAATCTCGGCCTTGGTGAAGAGGAGGCCGCCGTGCTGGTCGGTCAGCCGGGCCGATTTCGCCTCCAGTTCCCCGGGCAGGAGGCATTGCTCGTTGCCGGGTCCGAGGATATCGGCCAAGCAAGCTTTGACGTTTTCCTTTTGGGTGCGGCCGAGCGCGTAGTTGTGGCCGTGCAGCGCTTCCGGGTGGATGCATTGGAAGAAAAAGGTCGAGCCGCGCTTTTCCTGCCCGTTGCCCTTCGCGGTGCCTCGGACAGACGGCAATCCGCCCCCAATAAACGCGGCATAGAGTTCGTCGATGAGTCCCAAGCCATAACCCTTGTGCGCGCCGAAGGGCAACAGGGCGACCGCCTTGTTCGGATCGGTCGTCGGTTTGCCCTCCGCATCGACCGCCCAGCCGGGGCCGAGTTCCTTGCCCTCGCGGGCGAACTGCTGCACGCGCCCCATCGCCACGGTCGAGGTGGCCCAATCGATCACGATGGGAAAGCCCACCGCTTCCTGCGTTGGAAAGCCCCACGAATGCGGGTTGGTGCCCATCGTCGGTGTCTTCCCGCCGAAGGGTACGACCTCGGAGGTGGCCGAAGTGCAATTGGTGTAAGCAATGTAGCCCTTGAGCGCGGCGTCGATCACGTAGCCTCCGCCCCAGAGATAGTGCGTGGCGTTATCCACACTGACCATGCCGACGCCGTATTGGTCCGCCAGCTCCATGCAGCGTTCCATCGCGCGATAGGCCACCGCTTGGCCGAGCTTGTTGTGTCCGTCCCATGCCTCGGAGGCGGCGAAACGCGAAGGAAGTTTTTCGACCTCCGCGCCGGGAGTCCAACGCCCGACCTTGCTCCCGAACAAATCGTCGAGGTGAAGTGCCTTCAGCGCATTGTGTGTGCGGATGCCGTGGCGCGCGGCGCTGTGGCAAAATCGCGCCGCATCACGCGCCTCGTCCGCAGAATACCCGCGCGCCAGATAGGCCCGCGCCACCAGCTCATCGTGTTTTTCCGCGGGAACAATGAACCAAGTCTCGGCCATGATTAAACCTCGTGCTGCTTTTTATCCCCGACCCAATCGAAGTGGAACCATTTGCCCTTGGGTTGGTCGGTGCGCTCGTAGGTGTGGGCGCCGAAGTAATCGCGCTGGGCTTGGAGCAGGTTGGCCGGCAGGCGGGCCGAGCGGTAGCTGTCGAAGTAGGCAAGGGACGCACTAAAGGCCGGGGTCGGGATGCCGGAGAGCACGGCATCGGAGACGATTTTGCGCCACGGGTTTTGGGTGCGCTCGATGACGTCCTGGAAATACGGGTCGAGCAGCAGATTGGGCAAAGCCGGGTCGCGGTCGAAGGCTTCCTTGATGCGTTGGAGAAAGCGGGCCCGGATAATGCAACCACCCCGCCAAATCATGGCTATCTCGCCGAAGTGGAGCGGCCAATTTTGTTCCGCAGCCACCGCGCGCATGAGGGCGAATCCTTGGGCATAGGAGCAGATTTTCGAGGCGTAGAGCGAATCGCGCACCGCGTCGATCAGTTCTTGTTTGTTGCCGGGAAAGTGCGCCGGCGGCCCGTGGAGAATCTTCGCCGCGGCGACTCGTTCTTCCTTGAGTGCGCTGATGCAGCGGGCGAAGACAGCTTCGGAAATGGTCGAGATGGGAATGCCGGCGTTGAGTCCGTCGGTGACGGTCCACTTGCCGGTGCCTTTCTGTCCGGCGCGGTCCATGATGACGTCGACAATCGGCGCGCCGGTCACGGGATCGTTCACCGCGAGGATGTTGGCTGTGATTTCAATGAGGAAGGAATCAAGGTCGCCGGCATTCCATGAGGCGAAGGCTTGCTGGGTTTCCTCCACGGTGAGCCCGATGCCGTGGCGCAGGATGTTGTAGGCCTCGCAGATGAGCTGCATGTCGCCGTATTCGATGCCGTTGTG
>CAIZMQ010000012.1 GCA_903934135.1 uncultured Verrucomicrobiota bacterium | reverse complement strand
GCATCCTTCCCGTTCTCGATGGCAATCGCACTCAGGATCAGCCGCGGGTTGCGCGGGGTGGCGAGATAAGGCTGATGCGCCCGGACACAAACGTCGCGCACGACCCGGGCAAACGAATCGGACACCAGGCACGAGCCAGCGGTGAGACCGCACAAGGAGAGGAATTCTCTTCGGTTGACTAAAGTCTGGCTCGCTGAAGCTCGGCTCATAGCAAGAAAGACGCAGGCGCCAACCGCCGCGAAGCATGCGGCGCGGCGGGCTCAGTCGCTGGCGGGGAGTCGGCGATGGCGGCCTCTTGTCGAAGCAGGGGGCTTCGGTTCCCGAGTTGGACCAATCTGGTCAACTCCTGAAGAAGCTGATCTGGACTCTTGCTGTCGAAATCCTGGAGCAGCTTGAAGCACTCGTCATAGGTTTTGCCATACCCCGGCAAGTCGCTTTGCCGGAAGAGAAGGCAGAGGCACTGTCTGAGTGTCTCGAACGTTTTGGGGTCCGTCTCACATCGGAACTCCACCCGGACTCCAGGCCCGACGGCCAGCATCATCAACGAAGAGATGCTGTGCATGGCCGCCTTGGAATCGGATCCCCTGCGGCTGACGCCAACCACACAGTCCGGGAAGTAGCGGCGATTCAACCGCATGAACATCATGTACGGGATTGCGTCCCATCCCGTCGGGTCTACGACCGTCGCGGTGAAGCTCGGGGCATTTTCCGGGATCTTCTCGTAGAGGAGCTTGGCCTCAAGAACTACTCTCTCTGTCGCGTCTTGGTTGTGGTTTTTGGGGGTCATGATTGGATTAGTCTCCGAACAAGAGAGGCGCCTGCGTGGCGTAGGGATTATTGGGACTTTGGGATGAATACGGGCTCCCGTAGGTCGAATACGGATTTTTGATCGAGGTCGATGAGTACGGACTGCCGTAGCGCCCGTAGGGATTCGCGACCGAATCGGGATCGTAAGGATTGTCGCTCAGCTCTCCGAGATAGGTTCCATCTTGCGCCACGATCTTCGGCGCATCGGTCGCGTAGGGGTTACGGGCACTGGTCGGGGAGAAAGGACTCCCGTAAGCGCCATAGGGATTGTTGACGCTCCTGGACGAATACGGACTGCCCGCCGGACTGTAGGGATTGGCAGTTGAGTCGGACGCGTAAGGATTCGCACTGAGGCGTCCGAGGTAGGTCGGACAATCGGCTTCGGCAATCACCGCAGCGCGATAGACCTGGGCAACCTGAGGCTCGAGGTCGCAGTCTTCGACCAGTGGATCGGCATCAAGCACGGGGCTAACGAAGGGCTGAAAGGTAGCCGTGACCGGATCGTCGACCGGCTCAATCGGCTCGATGACCGTCGTGCGCCGCGCTGCGGCAAACGCATCGAAGGAATCCGTGGCCGCGGTTTGTTCGGGCTCCTCGTCCCAGCCAAACTGGGCGTGAGCGCAAGGCGCAAGCAAGAGGAGAACCGCCGCGATGAGCATGGCAGGAAGTTTCATAACGCCTACCGATCGTAGGCATGGAATGAGCTTTGGGAACCAGCTTGCGTGTCATAATGGAAATGGTTGGCAACGCGCGCGTTGCGGACAATCACCACTCCCGGATTTCGATGGCATGGGCCGCGGCGGCGGCCCGTGACGTGTGGCGTGTGATGTGTCGCGAGAGGAAGGAGACGTGAGGCCTGAGTGAAACGTAGGCAGCCCTTCGGCAAACGAAAGCGGATTACGCCGGCTGGAGAACGCGGGCGCAGAGCACTTCGTCGCTGCGCAGAGGCTCGAGATAGTTCTCGGGCACGGTAGCCACAGCGATCGTGTCGCCGGTCGCGTTGAAGACCTCGATGGAATAACCCTCTTCGCCGTCCCGCGCCACATGATGGTCGACGATGACGACCACGTCACCACGGCGCAGGTTGTGCTCGGGCAGATCGTGCGTCAGCACTGCTTCTGTGTAGAGGTCGAAGGTCATTGGCTTTTGTCTGGTAGTAATGTAATCAATCTTGTCTCTCCGGACAAGTGCTCGGTCATCCAAATAGCACGCGCTCTCAGGGATTTGCCCGATGGACCCCTCAGAGGACCCGATGTTTCAAAGTAGTCGCCGAAGTTGTCAGTGCCTGCAGGCTGCGCGTCCAGAGAGAGAAGCTGCGCGCGGAGGTCGGCAGTGAGTTGCTCGGGTTCCTCGAGCGAGTAACCGGCACTTTCTAGCCAAACGGACTTATCTCCGCGCGCGCGGCGCACCAATAGATACTTCGTAATCTTGTCGTCCGGAATGACCGTATCTGCGGGCAAACGCATAAATCTCTGATAAGCGGCCGCTCCTTGTTTCGGAAGAACTAATGAGTTTCACGATGCTCACCAATCCCGGATTTCAATCGCCAGATTCTGACCCAGCTTGTTCAAGCGGTTTTGCAGACAAGCCAGCGCTGCAAGGTCGGGAGCCTCGACCGGCCGGAGGCCGGAGTGGGCAGTGTACCAATTGACAGTGTTCAGCCAGCAGTTTTCAGCCGAAAGCCAGAGGAGCTCTCACGGGGACAGGAAGGGCGCGGAGGACTAGCGGCAGCGGCAGTAGGCGAGAATGGCGCCGGCGCCGAGAAGAACCAAGACGGCGGTGGAGGGTTCGGGAATGGCGATGGCCATGGTGTTGGGCACGGAGGGAATGGTCCACGAGAACTGGAGGGCCCCGAGGGAATCGAACTTGCTGATCCTGGCGATGTTGGAAATACCGCTGGAGACATACAGGTTGCCGGCAGAATCGATGGCGAGGGCCGAGGGATTGGTCAGGTTGGCCGAGTCGCCGATGTAACCGGCGAAGAGTCCGGCGGGATCGAATTTGGTCACGTTGCTGCCGATCGGGAAGTTATTGAGGTTGGCCACGAAAAGATTGCCGCCGGAATCTTTGGCCAGGCCCATGGGCCCGTCGATGTTGTTCGAGTCGCCGAGGGTGGTCTGAAAAGTTCCGCTCGAATCGAACTTGCTGATGTTATTGGTGAACCAGTTTCCGACGTAGAGGTTGTCGGCGGCGTCGACCAGAACTCCGAAGGGGCGGTTGACGTTGTTGCTGATCGCTCCAACGAATGCTCCGGCGGGGTCGAACTTGGCTACGGTGCTGCTCACACCGGCCG
>CAIZMQ010000011.1 GCA_903934135.1 uncultured Verrucomicrobiota bacterium | reverse complement strand
CGTGATGGAGGGCGGCATGACGCACGGTGCGGCCCTCACTTACTACGCGGTCTTTTCTATCGGGCCGTTGCTCCTCATCGCCACGGCGATGGCCGGTTGGGTCTTCGGCGAGGCGGCGGCCAACGAGGAATTGCGGGACAAGCTGGTCGAGATGTTCGGGCCGGACACCGCGGTGACGATCGAAGGTTTGCTTGTCGGGGTGCGTTCGCGCGCCGACTCGGGATTAGCCGCGTCGATTGGCGTGGTTGTTCTCCTTTACACCTCATCAAGCGTGATGCGTCAGTTGAAGGAATCGATGAATTTCATCTGGCGTGTGTCACATTTAAGGGAGGCGTCTTGGTGGATGTGGGTGGAACACTACCTCGTCTCGCTGGCCGGCGTGCTTGTCGCGGGTCTGCTCCTTATTCTTTCTTTGATCACCACCACGGTGCTCGCCGTGATGAAAAAATACGTGCCCGAAGAATTGCCCTACTCGAGCACATTTCTCTTCTCCCTCGAATTTGCGGTCACCCTCGTCATGGTGACGGCGGTCTGCGCGCTGATCTTCAAGTCGCTCCCCGAGGCAAAGGTGCTCTGGCGTTACGTCTGGCTTGGAGCGTTCGGCACGGCGTTGCTTTTCGCCATCGGCAAGCTGGGCATGGGGCTTTATCTCGGATGGCTCAGTGCCGAATCGTTCTACGGGGCGATGTCGTCCTTCATGATCCTGCTTTTCTGGATGTATTTCTCGGCCCAGGTCCTGGTCATCGGCGCCTACTTTACTGAGGGGTTCAGTCGTGCCCGGATGGCGGCGAAGGCGGAGCAGGGGAGGGCTTAGCGTGCTCGCGCCTCCAGTTCTGACCCTGCGTAACGAGTCCGCCGAGGCAGAGTTGGCGCCGTCCGTCGGCGCGCGTCTCATGCGCTGGTCAGTCCGCGGGCGCCCCGTGTTGCATTGGCCCGAGAGTGCAGACTGGTCGGCCCCGACCAAAATCCGGGGAGGCAACCCGCTCCTCTTTCCCCTCATCGCCCGCACCTTTCTCGACGGAAAGATCGGATTCTGGAGGGACCCGGCGGGCAAAGTTCGTCCGGCCCCGATGCATGGATTGGTCAGGGCCGCATCCTTTGACCTTGTGAGGCATGAGGCGGATCGCATCACCATGCGCTTGGCATGGGATGAAAGTATGGCCGAAGCGTGGCCATTTCCCTTCGTCCTCACCGTGGAGTATGCCCTTGCCGCAGACGCATTATTAGTCGCTTTCACGGTGGAAAATACCGGTGCCGAAACCATGCCTTACAGCCTGGGGAACCATTTCTATTTCGAAGTGCCGGCGGCGGACCGGGGCAACTGGTTTCTGGATGGATCCTTCCAGTCCTTTGCGCGGCAGGAGGCGGATGGGCGCATCATTGCGGTGCCGGCCCCGGAGGGCGGCGGGCTAGACAATCCGGAGCTGGTCGACCTTTTCCACCTCGGGCCACCAACCGGAGGTGCGACCCTGCGTCATCGAAATGACGGACGCGAAGTGGTCTTTGCTTGGCCAACCGATGCTGCGGGGCAGAATCCGTGGTATGCGGTGACCACCCGGACCGAGTCGCGGCAGTCGGACTTTTACTGCGTGGAGCCATGGACCGCTCTGCCCGATGCGGTGCATAACGGGTTGGGACTGCGGGAACTCAGTCCCGGCGCGAGGGAGACGTTGCGCCTGCGTTTGACGGCGCGGGGTTGGTAGGCTTTTTACGTGCCGAGTTTGGCGCGGGCTTGTCGGTCGGGACCGATGTGCTCCTCTTGCCCGCGACGTGCGATTTGCCGTTGAAAGTGGCTCCTTCTTCCACCAGAACACGCGCGGCATGGATGTCGCCGTGCAAGGTGGAGGAACTTTTCAGCACCGCGCGTCCGGTCACGTGGATATCGCCCTCCACGGTGCCGAAGATCAGGACGGACTCCGCTTGAATGCGCGCCTGGACGTGGTTTTCACGCGGAATGATGACCGTGGCCGGGCTGTGGATTTCTCCTTCGACGCGGCAGGTAACTGTGCGCTCGTCCGGAAGCTTGAGCGTGCCGATGATGGTGATATCGGCGGGGATTTGTCCGGAGGTCTGGGGCGGCGGCGGGCTGGTCAGCGGAGGCGCTGAAGCCAAGGCCAGTGGTTCAGCGGGAGCGGGGCGTTCCGGGAGAACGGATGAAATGGGCCGCCACTCGGCCCAACCTTCCTGCCAGCAGAAATCCTCGGGCAGAAAATCCCCGGTGGCGACGAACATGGCCACCTCCTCCGGAGCGTGCGGCCCGAAGGTCTGACCGTTTTTGGTGACGAAGAGGGCCATGCGACAAAAAATGGTGCGCGATACAGGGTTCGAACCTGTGACCCCCTCCGTGTCAGGGAGGTGCTCTACCACTGAGCTAACCGCGCTTTGGGTCGAAACAAAACTAAAGCGCGCATTGCGACCCGCTGCAATGATTTTTGATGCTCCCGGGCCGGGGGACTGCAGGCGGGGTTGAGTTTGGCGGGAGAGTGGGGCAGTCTGGTTGGTGATGAACAACATTGAAGCCGTCAAGGCGCGCCGCGCGATCAAACATTACGATCCCAACCACCGGATGACGTCCGGCGAAGAGCGCGAACTTCTCGAACTGGCCCTGCTTTCCCCCACCGCATTCAATATTCAAAATTGGCGTTTCGTCGTGGTGCGCGACATCGAGATTCGCAAGCAGATCCGCGCGGTGGCTTGGGACCAGGCGCAGGTGACCGACGCCTCGCTGTTGATTGTCCTCTGCGGCAACCTCGAAGCTTGGAAGCAGGATCCGGCCCGCTACTGGCGCAACGCGCCGCAACCGGTGCAGGATTTTCTCGTGCCGGCGATCGATCAATATTACGAGGGCAAACCCCAAGTGCAGCGCGATGAAGCGATGCGTTCCTGCGGCATGGCCGGCCAGACCCTCATGCTCTCTGCCAAGGCGATGGGCTATGATTCCTGCCCGATGGATGGCTTCGACTATGACGCGGTCGGCAAGATCCTTAAACTGCCCGCAGACCACGTCATCTCCTTCATGATCGCCATCGGTAAAAAAACGCAGGATTCCTGGCCGCGCCCCGGGCAGCTCTCTTACGACGAAGTCGTGATCGAGAACGGGTTTTAGGCGCCCATACGCTGGTGCACAATCCGCAGCGCATGAGCGAACCGGTGCGGCGGCGGGAGATTTTCGGGTGGTGTTGTTACGACTTTGCCAACTCGGCGTTTATCACGGTGGTGATTACCGTGGTCTATGGTCCGTATTTCACCGGGGTCGTGGCGGCGGGATGGGCGGGGGCGAATACCTTGTGGAGCGTGATCCTGGCGGCTTCGCAGGTGGTGGTCATGGTGTTCGGTCCGGCCTTGGGGGTGCTGGCGGATGTCACCGGATCGAAAAAGAAGTTTCTTCTCTCCATGATGTGGGTGTGTTCGGCGGCGACGGCGGCGCTTTGGCTGACCGGACCGGGAACCGTGGCGCTGGCGGCGGGGTTGGTCATCGTGGCCTATGCGGCGTTTTCCTTCGGAGAAAATTTCTGCGCGAGTTTCCTCAGCGAGTTGAGCACGCCGGCGAATTGCGGGCGCATTTCGGGCTACGGGTGGAGTTTCGGGTATCTCGGAGGACTGGGCGCGCTGGGGTTGGCCATGCTGGTGCTGTCGGTGTCACCGGACGGCGTGCGGTGGGTCTTTGTCGTCACCGCGTTGTTCATGGTGGCGGCGACCTTGCCGGTGTTGCTGCTTTTACGGGAGCGCAAGCTACCGGAGTCTCACGTGGCGAGGTGGTGGCAGTTGGGTTGGGAAAGCGTTTTGCGGGCGGCGCGGGATTTGCCGCAACATCGGGATTTGCTCCGCTTTTTCTGGGCTTTCCTGCTCTACATGAGCGGGCTGGGGGCGGTGGTGGCGTTTGCCGCGATTTATTCCGTAGAGGTGTTGGGTTTCACCACGGGGGAGAAGCTGGTGCTGTTTGCCTCCTTGCAGATCAGCAGTGCCCTGGGTGCGCTGGCTTTCGGTTGGTGGCAGGATCGTGCGGGCTCGGTCAATATGCTGACCGCGGCATTGCTGCTCTGGTGTCTCGTGGCGGTGGGGGCTTATTTTTGCCAAACGAAAGAAATGTTTTTCCTCGTTGGCAATGTGGCGGGATTGGCCATCGGTTCGTGTCAGGCCGGGAGCCGCGCGGTGGTGTCGTTGCTCTCGCCGCGCGAACGGGCGGCGGAGTTTTTCGGGTTCTGGGGAGTCTTCGGAAAATTTGCGGCGGTGGTGGGGCCGTTGTTCATGGGCGTGCTGGCCGATATGTTCGATCTGCGCGTGGCGGTGCTCTCCACCTTGGTTTTTTTTGTCGGGGGGCTGCTTGTGCTGCGCACAGTGCGTATGTCCGCCCGGGGCCCGGCGCTCTGAGCCTGGGGGTTTGCCGTGGGCGCGGTTTGCCCTCAGGATGGAGCGATGTTGTTGGCGAGTGCGGACGTCAGCCCTATGTTCTCCCTGCTGGCTTTGATGCTGGTCGGGGTGGTGGCGGTATCGTTGGTGCTGTTGCGCCTGCGACAATCGTTGCTCGTGGCTTACTTCCTGTGCGGCGTGGCCATCGCCAACACGGGTCTGCTCGAGTCGGTGGCCGGGGAGCGGGCGAGGGAGACGGTCGTGACGATGTCGGACTATGGGGTCATGCTGCTCCTCTTCGTGCTGGGGATGGAGTTTTCACTCGGCGAGCTGAAGCACCTGCGGCGCTACGCCTTCACCGGCGGCACGTTGCAAATGGGCATCACTATGGCTGCAGCCGCCTTGGCCACTGGGGCTTATTTCGTGCTTCCGTGGACGCAGGTTGTCGTGGTGGCGGTAGCCTGTGCGCTGAGTTCGACTGCGATCAGCGTCAAACTCTACCAGGACATGGGCATTTCCGCGAGTTCAGGGGCGCGGCTGGCCTTGGGCATCGCAGTCTTCCAGGACATCTTTGTTATTTTTTTCCTCGTCCTGCTTCCTGCGTTGATCGCTTCCGGACCCGGCTCCCAGGAACTCGGGCCCGCGCTCATGGGCGCGGTGGCCAAGGGCCTAGCTTTTGTCGGAATCTCCGTCTTGCTGGCGCGTTTTGTCATTCCCCACGTGTTGCACGCAGTGGCCGTGACCAAAAGCCGCGAGCTTTTCACCCTGACGGTGGCCGGACTGTGTATGGGCGTGGCCTTTCTCGCCGCTCTGATGGGCCTGAGCGTGGTGCTCGGGGCGTTCGTTGCGGGGTTGGCGGTGAGCGAGTGCATGTACAAGCACCGCATCCTTTCGGACGTGGCGCCGATCAAGGACCTTTTCCTCACCATCTTTTTCGTGTCCGTCGGTTTGGGCATCGAGATCGCGCCCCTGCTCAAGGACTGGAGCATTGTGCTCTCCGTGGCCGGCGGGTTGATTGTTGGGAAGGCCCTTCTCATCGCGGGGATCGCGCGTTTTCTCGGGTTGAGCTGGCGGGCAGCCACGGCGGCGGGAATCGGGCTGGGGAGCGCGGGGGAGTTTTCCCTCGTCCTGATGGGCAAGACGGCGGAGTTGACCACTTGGTCCGGCGAATTGAACCAGCCGCTGCTCGCGGCGATGGCTTTGTCCATGGCGCTTGTGCCCGTGCTCATGCGCTATGCCCAGCCCCTGGGGCAATGGCTGGAAAAAAGTTATCCCGACCTGCTGCGCCGCCGTCGCCGTGGGGAGACCAAGCACCGCGGCGGGGTCGGGCTGTCGGACCATGCCATCGTTTGCGGTTACGGTCCGGTCGGGCAGGCGCTGGTCTCGGCGCTTTCCGCGCAGGGCGTGCCTTCGCTGGTCATCGACCTGAACGCGCAAGCCATCCGGCAACTGCAAAGCGACGGGCGTCACGCACTTTTTGCCGATGCGGCGCAGCGCGAGGTCTGGAAGCTCTGCGGGGTGGACCGCGCCAAGTTGGTCGCCTTCACTTTTCCGGCCACCCCGGCGGTTGAGGCTGCGCTCGGTTACGTGCGAGAGGAAAATCCTACCATCGCGGTCATGGCGCGGACCAAATTCAAATCCGAGGCAGACCGTCTGACTGAAGTGGGGGCGGATATCGTGGTGCTCGACGAGCAAGAAAGCGCGCGCGCGGTGGTCCAGCGCGCCTTGGGGGTCCTTCATCTCGATCAGGCGGGGTCGTAAGATGGGGCAATCCGGCCTCCGGAAACTAGGCCGCGTTGAGTGAGAGTTCCGTGGCGTAAACCTCGTGGACCCCTATGAGGAATCGACAGGTATGCGGAGCAAATCATTCGTCGCAGTGGCGGGCTTGCGGATCCGTCCGAGTTGGCTACCCATTGGCGATGGTCAACCAGACTTCATGCTAGTGGGTGCGTGCGCCGGGTTCCCACTTAGCACGCTAGCGCCGCAATGGTGTCGCAAAGGCGGGAAAGCGTGCGTGAGACCGAGGTGGCGCCAGAGTTCCGCAGTTATGATGGGATGGCGAGGCAACGCCGCCGGCGGTAGCGGGCGAGACGTGGGGCGAGCAAGAACGATTCGAGGAGGAGTCCGGCGTGCGAGCGGGCAAGGAGAAGGTTGTCGCGCAGGTAGTCAAAGTGGCTGATCCCTCCGCAGTCGGCGGAATGGTAATGGACTCTGGTGGGCAGGTTGACCGGCGGGACGCCGCGCCAATAGAGCCGCACGACAAGTTGGGTGTCAAAGTCGAAGCGTCGTCCGCCCCGGATCGCACGCAATGTTTCCCAAGCCGGGCCGACGGGGTAAACGCGCAGGCCGAAAAGGGAGTCATGGATGCCTCCCCACCAAGTCTCGAGGTTGGCGAACCAATTGCCGATCCGCCGACCGACCACCCGCACGGCAGGTGCGTCGGGACCGAACACGGGACGTCCAAGTATCATGGCTTCTGGGTGCAGGCGGGATGCCGCCATGAAGCGGGGCAAGTCGGAGGACTCATGCTGTCCGTCCGCATCGAAGACAGCGGCGTGGGTCCAACCTTCCGACCGTGCGAATTCCAAGCCACTCAAGACGGCGGCCCCTTTCCCCCTGTTCGTCGGGTGAGACAGGACTTGCAAATGATCCTTCTGCATGGCCGACGCCCAGGCTATTTTTTCACTACCGTCCGCCGAACCATCGAGCACGCAGACCACGGGGCTCCAAATATCGAGCACCGCGCGCACAGTGGTTTCCAGCAGCGGCCCGGAGTTGTAGCTGGGAATAATGACCCCGCGGCGCGGATCGGGCGTCATGCCTGGGTCTTTGTCACGCTGTTTCTGAGGTCGCCCTGCGCCACTCGGTGGGCAGATCCAACCTCGGCGCAGGTGAATGTCATCACGGCCGGGCTAAGAGGCGGGAGGGAGTCACCGGGAGCCAGGTGCGCGCCCGGCAGGATTCGAACCTGCGACCAACGGATTAGAAATCCGCTGCTCTATCCCCTGAGCTACGGGCGCAAAGCCAAGGGAGATCAACGCTGCTTATGCCGCGTTTCCGACAAGGTTAATCGCTGATCGAACGCTGGACGCTGCGAGCTCCGGCGGAGACATCGCGTCCGACGGCACCTACGTCCTGACCGACGCCACTGACCGTGTTGCAAGCGCTCAGGCCGCACAGCAGCGCGGCCCCGACAATTAATGACATGATTTTATTCATAACAGTCCGAATTTTAGCAGGCGGCGTTCGTATGTCGAGTGCGCCTTTTGCCCCTCGGGCCACCGTTTAGGGGGTGGCGGCGGTATCCTCCGCGGCGGCGCGGGCGGTCACTGGTTCGGGCCCGAGCATCTCGATATAGTCCTGCATGATGAGTAGTGCCTCATCGCGCACAGGATCAACGAATGGCTCCTCTTCGTCGGGAGCCGAAGGATCTTCGACGTCTTCGGGCTCGGTGTAGGATTGCTTGGGCGGCTTGTCGAGGGACACTTTTTGCAACTCAGCAGACTCCACGGTGTCGAGGGTGACTTCCATGGCGAGGAGCCCGGGTGTGCCGCGTTTTTTCCGCTCGGCGAGTCGCGCTTCGCGGCGGGCTTTTTCATCTTCGATTTCGGCCAGCCGGGTTTTCTTGTTCAGGCTCACGGCGTTTTCTTCGATGCGGGTGACCAGACGATCGTAGTCCTGGCGGACGTAGTCGAATTCGGGGTTGGCCGCGACGCGGGACTCGCTGGTGGCGCGCAGGCGCGGGACGAGGGCGGCGACATTGCCTGCGGGCGTGAATTGGCGCGCGGGAACTTCGTCATAGCCGAGAGGATTCTTGAGTGAGCCCTCGCCGACGTCTTCCTGGTCGGTGAGCGAAGGGAGGACGAT
>CAIZMQ010000010.1 GCA_903934135.1 uncultured Verrucomicrobiota bacterium | reverse complement strand
TGGAGTGTCGTCAAAGAAACGACCGTAGCAAAGAATGCTCAGTTTCGAACCCTCGGTGCTATTGTTCATCACTACTTCGACCGGCGGCGGATCTGCAGAGACTCGTGAAAAACCGACTCCATTTCCAAGCTGGTTGTCTCCCAGGAAAATTTTTGCGCCTGCGTTCTGGCCCGCTTCGCCAACTCCTCCCGCCGGGGTCCCGATATCAGGGCGATGAGCCCGTTGGCGATGGAAGTTTCATCAAGCGGATCCACCACGACAACCGCATCGCCGCCAACTTCCGGTAGTGAGGAGACGCCCGAGACAAGGGCAGGCGTTCCGCGGGAAAGTGCCTCCAAAACGGGAAATCCAAAACCCTCGTAAAGCGAGGGCATGGCGAGAAACCGTGCCTCCGCATACAACGCGGAAAGTTGTGCATCAGTCACATAACCCGTCGAAACAACATCGCTGCCCAGGTCTTTGTCCTTGAACAAACGCGGTAATTGCAGCCCACCCCAGCCCCGGCCGCCCACGATACCCATCTGGGCTTTCGCCCGTATTTCGGCCGGAACAAGGGCATACGCCGAGACCAACCTTTCCAGGTTTTTGCGCGGTTCCAGGGTTCCGACAAAAAGGAAATAGGGACGGCTTATTCCGAACTCCGCCAAAAAATCCAAACCGGCCGTGTTTCCGCACTGCTCGAATCCTGCACCGGGATAAACAATCCGGATCTTGTCGGCGCAGCGAGGAAACTCGCGGCGCAAATCGGCGGCTGTACTCCGGGAGTCCGCAACCACCCGGTCGGCCCACCGCATGGCTGGAGGCATGAGGATGCGTTCGGCCCACAGGGTGCTTTTCCTCATGGTCTGAGGATACTTCCGCCAAACCAGGTCGTGAATAGTCACCACCCGGCCGGTCGCCGCGGGTAGAAGGAAAGGCAAACGGTGCGAGGTTCCCCAAAGCACGTCGACGCAGTCGTGGGCCGCCCACTGGGGAAGCGTAGTCTGCGACCACAAGATTTTGGGCAACTCTCCACCACCCCGCCCTACCCGCAATTTGATCCTCTCATCCAGCAAATAGGCGCTTGATAAGGGCCCGGGGAGGTAACAAATAACTTCCAGCTCCCGGCGGCAAAGATGATTGCAAAGTTCCGCGGTGTAGCGCCCGATCCCAGTCGGCGGCAAACAAAGCAGGCGGGCATCAACGCCAACTTTCAAAGGTGTTTTTTTCAAAGCGTACCGGATGTCGCGGCGGCAACCAACTGATTGGCACTGTCCTTCCAGTCAATCCAGCGCCATTCTGCAGGAGGTCTTGGCGCAAGATCAGCTTTGTCACGCTGGTAGGAGGTCACTAATGCTTTCAGCGACTTGGGGTCGGTCAGATCAAAATAGGCCACAAAGTCCCCGCCGACTTCCCGGAAAACGGGAAGATCGCCCGCCATGACAGGAAGCCCTCGTTGCAGCGCCTCGACGATGGGCAACCCGAAGCCCTCGGCATGCGAACTGATGAGAAGTGCATCCGCATGGCGGTATGCATAATCCAAACCATCATCATCCAGCTTTGCGAACCAGAACAGCTTGCTGCCGGCATGGGCATGGTGGCGAATACGGTCCACTAACGCCTCACATTTCCAACCAATACCCCCTACCAGGCACAATTTGGATTCACTGCCCTCGCGCCACAGTTTGTCGAAAACATCGAGAACGTAAGCATGATTTTTGCGTGGCTCCAACGTCCCTACCATGAGGAAGACAGAAGCCGGATCTGCGAAAACATCGGCAAGTTCACCGGGCGTACCACCGCTGTTCTCCCTCAAATCAAGCTCCGACCCCAAATGGAAATAGGAATAGGTGAGGCGCTCAGACCGTTCTTGTCCGATTCTCCCGGCTACCGCTTCCCGCAGCTCGTCGCGCACTGTGCGCGAGATGCAGGCAAATCCATCGGCATGCTCCACCACCCAGGCAAACCACTTCGCGTAGATATCGCACAGACGCTTTTGGAAAAATTCCGGATGAGTGAGGGGTATAATGTCATAAACGACCGCGGTGAGTTTGACACCTTGCGCCTTGAGGCCGGCGATATGCTTGAAGTACTGCTCCTGCCACGTCGAGTCCAGCAGGACCAATTCGTCCCCGGGTTCGACGACAAGCGGGGAAGCACGGGTGGACAGGGGGCTGAACCCGGATTTTCGAAGAACAAGCATCAACGCGGCAAGCGGCAGGCTGAAAAAGCGGCACAGAGACCGGAGGAAGCAGCCTGAGGCCCACTGGCGACCATCATGAAAATTAGACAAGCCCGCACGTAGCCGAGCCAATTTGGGGTATAGGTTAGCGAGGCCTCGGGCATCCCGTCTGCTCGGGACCAAGCTTCGAACCTGATACGTCTTACCCCCGGCCAGAACAACCGGTAAACATATGCGTTCCGAGGTCGGTGGCGGCAAGTTCGCCACAATGTTGCGGACCACGCGCTGGATACCGGAGTTGACTCCAGGGTGCCAGAAAACGTTGGTGCAATCGAAAAGCAACCTCATTCCCGGTATATCTTATCGCCCCACCTTGTTATTGCGGTGTCTAAGCAAGTAGTGTCGCAGATCTTTGACCATCTCGCGCAAGTACTTTCGCATGATGCTCGAGCGTGGGGTGGGATCCTCGGTGGTGAAGACCGGATGCTTTGCCGGCTCGGCAACATAGCCTTCGGCCCTCGGACAGGCAGGGAACGGGAAATACCGCACGCTGTAACCTGTCCCCATGAGGAGCTCGATAAAAAATTTCTGGGTGAACCCCAATTCCATCCACCCGCAACGATTCATGCACCAAAGCGATGCCGCATCGCGCCTCAGCCCCCATGGGTAAGGAAGCATGTTGGTTTGCATGCCAAAAAGCGGTTCACCGCAAAAAACAATTTTCCCACCGCCCTTGAGCTTTGCGTGCAGCTTCCTGAGCAACTCCTGGAAATCTATGCAGTGATGAAAGGATTCGAAAAATATGATGCGGTCAAACTGACGGTCGGCAAACCCGTCGCCGAACACTCCTTGCTCGAGTGATATGTTCAGATCCAGCTTCCGGGCCTGACCGGCGATCTGGTCGAGCCAGCGCTGGTCGATGTCAACGGCATGGCAATCCAAGCCGCACCGAGCCAGCATCAGCAAAACTTGGCCGCTCCCGGGTCCGTATTCAAGGACAGATCCCGTGGATTTAAGATCGATCATCTTAAAGATCTGAGCCCAGCTATGCAGAAACTCAGAAAGCAACATGGGGTCGGCGTAGGACCAGGGATGAACATTCCCAGCGCTTGTATCGTCTGAGAAATGAGCTGCAGCGGCTTTTTCATTCGTGACGGGATCATACGGGCTCTGGCGACCGGTGATGAGCTGATGCTCGGCAAGAACCTGCTGTTTGTAAGCGTCCGACAAAGGGTCTAATCGCCCGAAATTTCCCGACAGGGGCATTTCGACGGCAGTTGTGGAGAAACGGGTAAGATCCGCGGCGTCAAGCGCGTCAATCGTCAGAAAATCTCTTTTGAATGTCTCGTAGGAAACTTTTTTAGGCATAAGTAGAATAGGTCAGACCTCCGGAGAAGACCCCAAGACTGGTTTCATCGCTGTTGGGCATTTTGCTCACCTTCGATCAAAAGTGTCACCAACTGCTCGAACCTGATACGCGCGGACCATCCGAGCAGTCGGCGGGCTTTTTCCGGATTGCCGACGCTTTGCGCGATATCCAGCGGCCGGAGCAGCGAACGATCCGCATCGACATGTTCCTTGGCTGCCAATCCAAGCACAGCAAAAACCTGGTCAACGAACTGCGAAAGGGAATGCATCTGACCGGTGGCAATGACAAAATCTTCTGCTTGGTCGTGCTGAAGAATCCGCCACATCGCTTCGACGTATTCCGGAGCCCAACCCCAGTCCCGGTGGACATCGACATTGCCGAGTTGCAGACGCTCCTTGGATCCGTTGGCTATGCGGACGGCCGTCGAGACGATTTTTCGGGTGACAAAGCGGGAGGGGCGCAAGGGAGACTCGTGGTTGAAGAGAACGCCCGTGGCAGCGAAGAGCCCGTAGGCCTCGCGATAATTCGCCACCGCGTAATGAGCCGCCGCCTTGGCAGTGGCATAAGGGCTGCGCGGGTGGTATTTGGTCTCTTCATCAGCCGGCCTTTCGGTGTTCCCGAACACTTCGCTTGAACCGGCATTGTAAAAGCGGCATGGCTTCTTCAAAAGCCGGATGCACTCCAAAAGGTTCATTGTTCCGATGAGAATGCTGTCGAAAGTCTCAACCGGATAGGAGAACGACATTCCCACTGATGTTTGCCCGGCCAGATTGTAGATCTCATCCGCGTCGGCTTTCTGCAATGCCGTGAGGACACTCCTGAAATCCGAGGTTACCATCGAATTCAATTGCAGGTGATTCTTGATGCCGAGCGCACTCAGGTTGGTAAAAGATGAGACCTCATGATCCCGTGACGTGCCGTGGACTTCGTAGCCTTTCTCCAGCAGGAGCTTGGCCAGATAGGCGCCGTCTTGACCGGAAACGCCGATGATTAGGGCTTTTTTCATACAGTGGGTAATTTTTCGAGCTGCGACGACGCAAGAATTGACGAGCTACTGCTCTGCGGCAAGCGGCTTCCCGTGAAGCAGAAACAAACCTATGGGAGAAAGTAGCATACGAGCGGCTCTGTGGCAGGCTGCGTTCCCCAAGGCCCCTCGCGCAACCATCGAAGCGCTCAGCCTTATCAGTCCACGGCGCACAGAGGACGAAAGAACTGCAGCTGCAAGCAAGTTCTCCACCGCGTAGTCAACATCAGGAACAGGCTCATCATGCCATGGTATATGCGCCTTTAAGGAGCGCAGGGCAAGGGTGAGGTGGGCGCCGCGGCGGTCAACGTTGTCGGACATGTTGACGGGAAACACTTTTGCTAGATCAACCTCGCGTCTGAAGCGACTCCGGACACCTAAGAATTCATCGTTTGCCGTGGACGAGACTTGGGAGATGCCCTTTGGATTCTGATAAAATGCGGAGAGCACCCGCGGAATATGGACGGCCTCCATGCCTTGTGCGACCATCCGGCACAGAACCTCGTAATCACCAACAGCTCTAAAAGCAGGATCAAACCCGCCCAGATCCCGTAGCGACGAGGTGCGCCAGAACTGGGTGCACGAAGTGTAGCAGAAAAAGAGTGCGGTCTCCGCTCTGTAGGGCTGATATCGGACGGATTTCCATGAATCCGGCCAAGGATAATCTGCGTTCGGCACTGGAGACCAAACTGAGTCGGCATAAGCAAGTGACGCGGCCGGGTGGGACTCCATTGCCTCAGCGAAGAGTTTCAAAGCATCCGGGTGAAACGAATCGTCGGTGTTGGCATTGACGAAATACTTTCCTGACGCCTTGGATAAAGCACGGTTCCATGCGCAGTAGAGGGTTTCCCTCTCGGTGCGCTCGTAGATCAACCGTGGGAATTTACTTTCATAAGACGCGCAGACCGATTTCTCGTCCTCGCTAGATCCGCTATCTATCACCACCACTTCAAAACAACCATCAAGGGATTGATCCAAAAGTTGGGCCAGACGCGCGCCCAGGTAATCCGCGGAGTTGCATGTGGAAATGGCGACCGTGCAGACCATGGTATTGCCGGAAATCTCTTTCCTTTCAGCCTACCACATACTCGCCCCGGGCCACCCGCCAGGCGGTGCGCCACCATCCGGGACCCGTGTCCCGTGAATGGAAACCCGCATGCATATCGCGGGCCGAGCGTACCCGCACTTGGAGGAACTCGCGAGGAATACGGAAACGGGCGGCCGCAGCACGGAGATCTCGGCAATAGGGACTGTAAACATGACGGCGCAAACCGCGGGTGTTCAGCACGAGCTGCTGGCCGAGTCTCGGAGCCACACAAAAGGGGGTGACTTTTTGAAGGAGTGAAAAATGAAAATGAATCAATTTGTTCTCGTCCACATAAATCTGGCCGTTCTTATTCCTGAAGCGGCGACCCGAGACATTCCAGGGAGCGCAATTCACCCCAGGGTCGCTCAAGGTCAGGACACGCGCATTCATGCGGGGAAATTTCTCGAGGTATTTCTGATCGGCGAATTTTCCCTGCTCGGGACGGTCGTGGCACCACTCCAAGCAGCGTTCCGCCCACCAGCCAGCACACGCCATGGCTGCAGGTGTGCGACGGAATCCCACCCACCCGGTGTTGAACTCACCGTACAGCTCAGTCGGCTGCGAGTGGGCCGCAAAGTTGTGGCGCGTCAAACAAACGTCGTATTCCCGGGCGGCCTCGGCAACGGGAGCAGGAGAGGAAAAAAAAGAGGTGTCTGCGTCGATATAAACCAGCTGCTGACCTTCCGAAAGATCCTGCAGGGTAGCCAGCACGAGGAACGGTGTTTGCGTGAAGACATAGGCCGCCTGGTTACGGTTGTCTTTCGCGGCAGCCAGTCTGGGCTCGAGCCGGCAAAGGTCATCAGTGCGCAACACGCGCACATGTGGAAGAGACAGAGCCTCCATAAAGGCGGCGCATTGCGGCGAAAGAGCCAAGACATGCAACCCTGATCCCGGCGCCCAGCGTTGCAGGGACTCATAAAGCGCCAACCCGCGATCGAGGTAGTGGTGATCGAACTTGGTGCAGAAATTCATTCCCGGCCTGAATGGTTGCTTTCATCTCCCGCCGCGATTGCCGTGGCCTCCATGAAAAGCGAGTCGGGCTTGCGCACCACGCCCTTCTCGTCGGTATCAAGGTCGAAATCGGCAAACCCGTGGATCGCGGATTCGACCGGACCGCAGACTTTTATGCGGGCAAAGCCCGCTTCGCGAAGTAGCCTGCCAAGGGAAAGGCGGTCGTACATCCAGCGGTGAAGTTCGCCGGAACTTCGAAACTTTGTCTCCGTCTTTTCCGTCGTGTCTGGGACGTCGTAAACGAGATTCGGATCAAGGGCCATGGACCGATCTACGGATTCGAGCCACACCCTTCCCTCCTGCCCGATCCGTCCCTCCACAAAGCCGCGCGAATTTAAGGGCCGGCTCGAAAGCAAACGACCCATGAAACCACCCGAGAACGAGCGTGTCATCTGGTCGAGCAGTTCCATGCACATCCATTCGTGCCGGTCTGCTGCCGATTGGTCTCCGTCCAGAGCAGCTCTCAGCTCCCTCAAGTAGAGCTCGGCAATAACTTCAAGATCGGGAACAACGACACGCAAGATGCCATCCGGCCGGAGTGCGCGCCGGAATTCGCGCAAAACACCGATAACCCTTTGGCGCGGTAAATGCTCGAGCACATGGGAGCAATAAATTCCATCGTAAACCGCGTCAGCGAAGGGCAAACCTCGAAGGAGGTTGATACGGCTGACGCCGGGAGACAAAGGCAGAAGATCGTAATTCTCCCAAGCCGGGTGGATGGTTGTTCCGCAACCAATGTTGGCGAGCTTGAACGGCATTAGTCGGCGAGCGTCAATTTTTCCGGTCATCCGAACTCAGGCAACGGGTTTCCGGAACCAGACGCCGGTAGCGTCGATGGGGTTGACGGAGAAAGTCAACGCCCGTCCCTTTTCAAATTCATGCACGGCCTTCCTGCATCCATCCCAGTGACCGTAGTCATCAACCTGAAGATAACCTTCCGGGATCACTTGGTCGAAGAGGTTATCCAGAATGTCTTTGGTCGACTCGTACCAATCACCGTCCAGATGAAGCAGGCAGAGGGGGCCCATCTCCGACCGCATACGCGGGAGAGTATCGGCGAAAAGGCCCTTGACCGGGAGGATAACGTCTTCCGCGCCAAGTTCCACGGCGGCGCGCAAGACCGATTCCATCGGCGCGGCACATGTCCCGTCCGCCCATCCCGAACGACGGGCGTCCACCCCACCGAAAGTATCCGCCGCCGTTGGCTCCGGCATACCTTCAAAAGTGTCGAAAGAGTAAAGCCGGCGCTTCCTCTTAGAATGGTTTTTAATGACATAGGCGAGGAGGGCCGAGCTCCCACCCCCGGCAACCCCGCACTCGGCAAAGTTGCCGGGTTCATCGCGCTCGCACACATCGATCGCCGCCTGGTAAAGCGCATGAAGCCTGCGCCGGCTCAACATGGTGTAGGGCTCGACCTTTGCCAGCACCTCCAGAAACTCCGGCGTGGTTTCGGCAAGAGCGTCTGAAACAGTCAGTTCCAGCTTTCCGAGCATGGTCAGAGCATCTTCGTTAGACGGATGCAGCCGTAATTCCTCCTTGACCATTTCTCGTGCCTCGAAAGGAAGAGCCTGCCGAAGACGGCATTCCGCACGGAGCAAATCTATGCCGCACAGGCGGCTACGCGCCGCCTTGAGCCCGGCCAAAATCGAGAAGGCTGGCCCGGTGAGTCCGGCGGCTAGGAGGAACCTTGCAAGAGCCAGCTGAAAACGATCGAAAGATAATTTCATGGGTTTCCTTAGCTTAAGCGGACACAGAAGACAGGTGTTTTGTTGTGAGCGCTAAAAAACGCCCGGTTTGGCAAGTGCCCCGCAAACTGCAGCGGTTGCCGCAAATCAGCCGTGGAACTGGGAGAGAATATCAAAATCACCACGGTAAAAATCATGCAGCTTGGCAAGGCTATCTTGATCCATGGCTTCCTGCTTTCGGGCTCCCGCTGTATTGAAGCGGTTTCCCGGGAGTGCGGGTAAGTCGGGCACAAGCGAAGAAAGCCTTCCCCACTCTTCGCCAAGACTCTCGAATTTCAAAACAAACTTTGCCATGGGAACCCGCTTGGTGCCAACCGCCCGGTGCAAAAACAGATATTGTGGAACAATGTGTTGGTCCCACAGTTGCGGTGGTATTGCCACAAGGTGCCTGACACATTCGGCTAGAGACATTCTTGGGTCAAAGCCGGCGCGGGCAATGTCGGAATGGAGGCCCGTTGCATTCGCCATGCGCGCTCCGAGTATCTTGTCGCGGTAAAAGCTTTCGAATCGCGCCACCGGATCCCTGAGAACACAGAAGCTGTGCTGCAGCTCCGCGCGTATGGATGATCGCTGTTCCCATCTGACAAACCTTCCGCCGTGGGGCGCGTCGAGGCCGTGCACTGAGAGGGCGTTGGATGGGTTGCCAAATATGTCGGGCCTCAGCCGGGCAGCGAAGGCCATTTTGAT
>CAIZMQ010000009.1 GCA_903934135.1 uncultured Verrucomicrobiota bacterium | reverse complement strand
TCTCCGATCACGGGGCCAACCGGCTCGGAGCGAGTGCCCTGATGCAGGGGCTGGCCGATGGTTACTTTGTCTTGCCCTACACGATCGGCAATTACCTCGCCCCGGTGCGCGGCACGTGTCCGGATGTCAATCGTCCGGAATTCAAGCAGGCGATCGACGAGGTGAAGGAACGGATCAAGCGTCTCTTGAGTATCAAAGGGACCCGCACGGTCGACAGCTTCCACAAAGAGATCGGCAAACTTTTGTGGGATGAGTGCGGCATGGCGCGGAGCAAGGAGGGTCTTGAGATGGCGATCAAAAAGTTCGACCAGATCCGCGAGGAGTTCTGGAGCAACGTGCGCGTTCTTGGCGACGGCGATGAACTCAATGCGTCGCTGGAAAAAGCGGGGCGGGTGGCGGATTTTATCGAGTTCGGCCAACTGATGTGCGAAGATGCGCTCGACCGCAATGAGTCCTGTGGCGGTCACTTCCGCGTCGAGTATCAGACGCCCGAAGGCGAAGCCCTGCGCAATGATGACGATTACTTTTATGTCTCGGCCTGGCAATACACCGGCCAAGGAAACAAGCCGGAGTTGATCAAAGAGCCGCTGCAATACGACGGCGTGAAATTAGCCACCCGGAGTTATAAATAACCATGAACTCGTACAGAGCTTATCGAGTGTTTGTAGCGGCGGTCACAGACCGCAGCTACAAGTGGAAACCCTCGTTTAGCAGGCCCTAAACCTTCATCCCTCAACTATCAATGAACTTTAATTTGAAAATCTGGCGGCAAGAGGAGGGGAATCAGCAGGGTGATTTCCAAAATGTGGACGCGCGTGATATTCCCTCGGAGGCTTCTTTTTTGGAGATGCTCGATATTGTCAACGACCGGCTGACCGAAATTGGCGAGGTGCCGGTGGCCTTCGATCACGACTGCCGCGAGGGGATTTGCGGCTCCTGCAGCCTGACGATCAACGGCATCCCGCACGGCAAAGGACGGGGGACGACCTGCCAGCTTTACATGCGCAAGTTCAGCGATGGGGATACGATTTACATCGAACCGTTCCGGGTCGGGGCTTTTCCGGTGGTGAAGGATTTGGTGGTGAATCGCTCGGCGTTCGACCGGGTGATCGCCGCGGGTGGCTACATCAGCGAGCGCTGCGGCAATGCCCAGGATGCCAACGATACGCCGATCCCCAAGACAGTGGCGGATTATGCCATGGACGCGGCTGCCTGTATCGGATGCGGGGCCTGTGCGGCGGCCTGTCCCAATGGGTCTGCGATGTTGTTTGTCTCGGCGAAAGTCGGACACCTCGGCCTGTTGCCCCAAGGCAAACCGGAAGCCAATCGCCGGGTGCGAGGCATGGTGGCCAAGATGGACGCCGAGGGATTCGGCAACTGCTCGAACTATTACGAGTGCGAGGCGGTCTGCCCCGCTGGCGTCCCCGCCGCATTCATCGCCAAAATGAACCGGGATTACGCGTTGGCCAGTGTGCGCAATGCGGTGGAAGCCACGGCCTAATTCTCCAGCGAGATGTGGTTGGGGCGTTTTGCGCCGGACAGCCCGGTAGTTATGACGCGGCGGGAAGATGCGCCACTCCCGGATGATTTAGTATTTGAGAACTTTGGCGAGGAAACGCCGGGCGGTTTCGCTTTGGGGGGCGGAGAAGAAGGTCTGGGCGGAGCCTTGTTCGACGATGCGGCCGTCGGCCAGAAAGGCGACTTGGTCGGCAACGGTACGGGCGAAGTTCATCGCGTGGGTCACGAGGATGAAAGTGCGGCCTTCGGATTTGAGGTCGGCGATGACCTCCAAGACCTCGGCGGTCATTTCAGGGTCCAGCGCGGAGGTGGGTTCATCGAGAAGGAGAAGTCTGGGATGGATGGCCACCGCGCGGGCGATGGCGACACGTTGTCGTTGTCCGCCGGAGAGTTCGGCCGGCCGCTTGTGGGCGTGACCGGTGAGGTGGAGACGTTCGAGAAGTTCGAGAGAACGATCGCGGGCGGCTTTGGGAGCGAGGCCGTGCACGGCGGTGAGGGGAAGCATGATATTGGCCAGCGCGTCGAGGTGAGGGAACAAGTTCCAGGACTGGAAGACGGTGCCGATGTTGCTGCGGAAGGTGCGCAGAGATTTTTCCCCGGTGGGGACGCGTTGTCCGTCGATTGTCAATGAACCCGTTTCCGGGGATTCCAGTCCGCCAATAACACGGAGGAGGGTGGATTTGCCGCCGCCGGAAGGCCCGAGGAGGGCAAGGACGTGGGGAAACAGAT
>CAIZMQ010000008.1 GCA_903934135.1 uncultured Verrucomicrobiota bacterium | reverse complement strand
CCTGCACCGTGGAGAATGACACGTCCGTTTCCTTCCCGAGCAGATCCACGCGTTTCAAGTCGTCCTTGATTCTCTGGCGCGTGCCTTCGTCGCGGGCCAATTGTGCCGCCTGATCCAAGACCTTGCGCTTGCGCGCCGGTTGGGCGTCGAGCAGGGTGGCGGCTTCGGCGAGAAGGCGTGCGGCTCGGCGGTCATCCGGGAAATTGCCCGCGAAATTCTGCGCCGATTCGAGGATGGTATTGCGTGCCATGGCGGTTTCGCCCGGCCGCGCTGCGGCGGCGATATTCACGGTCTGCATCGTGATGGTAATGCGCTGGAATGCGGCGTCTGTCCGGTAGCGCAAAGGAGCCGACTTCGATCGTTCGAGGGCGGCCAACCGTTGGAGGGATTTTTCAATACGCTGGCGGTCGGAGAGCGATGCGCCAAGGGTCGAGACGACCGAGGTGTATTCGAGTTCGGCCTCGAAACGGCGCGGATCGTCGGGAAACTTCTGCAGAAAAGCGGCGAGCGCTTTTTCCTGGGCGGCGAGGTGCGACCGCGCGGCTTGCACGATTTTTTCCGGCGACTCGGAATCCGGTTGGCCCGGGCCTTGCCGCAGTTTCGTTATGGTCGCCCAGGCGGCGTCCGCTTCCGGGGCCGCGCGAAGGGTGGCGGGGAAGAGCAAAACCAGCAGGAGGAGAGTTTTCATGGTGTCTCGGGGTCGGGGAGGTTGAGGTTGACGATGAGAGGGCGGTGGTCACTCGCTTTGAACCAGTCCTTGCTCCGGTGGAGACGGGTGCCGGACCGCCGGACCAGAGGTCGTAAATTTCCGCTGACCATGACGTAATCGACGCGGGTGTATTCATCGCCTTCCTCCCACCGGTAAGTCCACTGGTCACCCTGCCGGTCGGCCAGGGGTAGCGCAGTCAAAGACGTGCCGGTTCCGGCCCGGCCGAGCACTCCGGTGACCACCGGAGAATTTTTGCTGTCGTTGAAGTCACCGAAGACAAGAAGCCGCGTTTGCGGTGCGGCTTCGAGGATATCTTCCACGTGGCGCCGGAGGATGAGCGACTCGGCGCGGCGGAATTCGGCTTGGTCAAAGTCGGGGACCACGCGCGGTGATTTGAGATGGACGCCCAGAATCTGCAACGCGAAGCCGGGCCCGACTTGGACCGTGCAATCGAGGATGCCGCGTTGCACCCGGCGGGTCACTCCACCCAAACGGAATGGCCTGTCTGTCTCGTGCCGCACGTCGACCAGAGGGAAACGACTGAGCAAGGCGAGATGCCTTTGCTTGTCGGGTCCGTCGACCCAAGTGCTATGGGGCAGGCAAAGCCCGGCTTTTTCCAGGCGCCGCTGCAAATCGGTGAGGTCCTTCCGCGTGCCGATCTCGCACAGCCCGAGGATATCGGGCGCGATGGTGCGCAGGGTGGAAACGACCGCTGCGATGGACTCCGCCGGTTTCGGCGGGGTGAACGCTGTAGCATCGCGTGACGGGGTGAGGAGGTAATTACGGACGTTCCACGCCGCGAATACGATGTGCTCCGGGGCAGCCTTGCCGCAATGGGCAGCGGAGGGGAGCAGGGCCAGCAGCACGGCCGCGATGATCGCGCGCGGCGGGAGCACGGGAAATCAGGCCGGCTTGTGCGGCTCTTTGTCCGGAGCTTCTTTGGCTTCGAGGGTGACGGCGGTTTTTTTGACTTCGCGGTCGAGTTCCTCGCGGGCCTTGCGGAATTCGTTGATGCTTTGCCCGAGGCCCTTGGCCAACTCCGGGAGACGCTTGGCCCCGAAAAGAACCAAGATGATGAGCAAGATAAACAAGATCTCCGGCCATCCGGGGGCGGTGAAGGCAAGAATTGGATCCATGTCGGAACGCTAAGTCTCTTCGAGGCGGGGCGCAACCGCGAATGTGGTCACCTCTGGTAAAGCGTGACCAGGCGGGCGAGGAGGACGGCCGGATAAAGCTGTCCGACCAGCGCCTCGAGGGTGGTCAGTGAGCGCGCCATGGGATGGACCGGCAGGATGTCGCCAACCCCCAAGGTGGTGAGCGTAGTGAAGCTGAAATAGAGAAGCTCGGAAACTGGTGGCTCCCCAAATTGGGATGACGGTTGGAAGTAAAAGGAAGATGGCTCGAAAAGGTAAACGAGAACGAAGAGCTCGCCCCACAGGATCCCGAGAATGATATAAACCGCCATGGCGCCGCAGACGCGGAAAATGGTGATGCCACCCCCGCGGAAGACGCTCTGAATGACGAGAGAAGAGAGAACGCTAAAAAAAAGTATCGAGGCAGATGCGGCGATGACATGAACGGCGTGTGCCTGGATTAAAAGATGCAGCCAGCGCGAAGTGAAGGCTAAGACGGCAAGTATCACCATGCCCATGCGCATCCCCTTGTGCCGGGTGGTGGCAAGCACGCCGAGAACCAGGACAACGGAGAACGCAGATGCAGCAAGCGGGTTGGTTGTCTCTTTTGCGCAGGCAAGCGGATAGATGAAGAACCCGTAGGCGACAAGGAAGAGGAGTAGCGCGGCGAGACCGCGGTCGCTATCGACCCATATGCGCCAACCTTGACGGGCTTTAACCAAAGGCCTGTGGGTCATGGCGCCGGTTCGTGTTCGCGTTTGGTGTCGCGGGCCAGCAGGCGGAGCAGACCGTCGCGCGGGGCGAGTCCGTCGAAGAGCACGGCATGCACTGTGTCGAGCAAAGGTGTTTCGACTCCAAGCTTGCGGGCTTCTTCGTGGGCGCTGCGCGTGGTGGGAACGCCTTCGGCCACCATGACCATCGACTTCTGGATGTCCGCGAGCGACTCGCCCCGTCCCAACCGCTCGCCGAGTCCGCGATTGCGGCTGTGCACGCTGAAGCAGGTGACGATGAGGTCGCCCAGACCACTCAACCCGTAGAAAGTTTCCCGCTTCCCGCCGAGTTTCGTGCCGAGCCGGACCAACTCCGCGAGCGAACGCGTGACCAGGGCCGACTTCGCGTTGTCGCCGAGTCCGAGCCCGTCGGAGATACCGGCGGCGATGGCATAGATGTTTTTCAGCGCCCCGCCCAACTCGACACCGCCCACGTCGTCGCTCGAGTAAACGCGGAAACTTCCGGTCCCGATGAATTCGCTCAGCCCCGCGGCGAGAGCATGCTGGTCCGCGGCCAGCACGGCGGCGGCCGGCGTGCCGCGCGCCACTTCCTCGGCATGGTTTGGACCGGAAAGAGCGGCCACGGGATGATCCGGAAAAAATTCGCCGAGCACCTGCGTCATGAGTCGTCCGGTATGGTGTTCCAGACCTTTCGTGCAGCAGATGAGGGGAACGCCCGGGGCGACCCCGGCGGCGGCGAGATCGCGGGAGATGCCTTGGAGGAATTGGGAGGGCGGCACGACGATGATGATGTCGCCTTGCGCGGCGACGGCCATGTCCGGCGTGGCCGTGATGTTCGCGGCAAGGGTGACGCCGGGGAGGAATTTGCGGTTGGAATGCGCGGTGTTGATTTCCTCCGCCTGGGCGGGGTCATGCGCCCAGATGGTGACCGGCAGGCCATGACCGGAAAGCAACTGGGCCAGCGCGCTGCCCCATCCGCCGGCGCCGATGACGGAAATGCGTTCTGGTTTTTTCACGTCGGGATTTTGCGTTCGATGCGGGGTTCGGTGCCGTTCCGCAAGCGTCCCATGTTGGATCGATGGCGCCAGATGGCCAGCGCGGAAATAACCAAGGAAAAACCGAGGAGCGGTGCATTGCCGCCGCAGCCGGCGAACCAAAGGCCGCCGACCGCCAGCGGAAGGGCTGCGGCCGCGCAGATTGAGGCGAGGGAGACGTAGCGCGAGATGGGGAAAACGATGAACCACACGGTGGCGATGATCAGCACGGCCCAAGGCATCAAAGCGAGGAGGACGCCGGCCGAGGTGGCGATGCCTTTCCCGCCTTTGAACCCGAGCCATGGCGTGTAGTTGTGGCCCGCGATGACGGCAACCGCCGCGATGATGCCGGGCCAGGCCGAGGATCCGCCGAAACGCAGGGCGAGCCAGACCGCGACAAAACCCTTCAGCGCATCGATTAAAAAGACGAGGATGCCGAGCGGCTTGCCCAGCGTGCGGAAAACATTGGTCGCGCCGATATTGCCGCTGCCGTGCTGGCGGATGTCGACGCCTTTGGACCGCGCCACGAGGTATCCGGTCGGGATGGATCCGAGCAAGAATGCGCTGATGGCGATGAGCAGGGCGGTGAGCGGATCCATCGGAAGTTAGGTAGATATGCTGCGCACGGGGAGCGAGGAAAATGTGTCAGCGGGGTGGATCGCACTGTCCCAGCGCGATGCGCGGGTTGGACTATCGCGAGGGGGACAGCGCGATCCGCCCGGAGTTTCCGCCGCGAGACATCATCACGCCCGGAATTTCTGCGCGATGGGCACGCGGCGGCCGATGCCGAAGGCTTTCGACGTCACCTTGATGCCTGGCGCGGCTTGTTGGCGCTTGTATTCGTTCGTCTCCACCTTGTGGGCGACCCAGCGGACGGTATCCGCCGCGAATCCCCGAGCCGCGACTTCCTCGGTGGTCAGCTGCTCTTCGACATAGAGCCGCAGGATTTCGTCAAGCATCTCGTAAGGCGGAAGCGTGTCCTCATCCCTCTGGTCCGCCCGCAATTCCGCGCTGGGCGGCTTGTCGATCGTGTTGCGCGGGATGATCTCGCCGTGCCGGTTGATGTAGCGGGCCAGCTGGTAGACCATCATTTTGGGTACATCGGAAATGAGGGCCATGCCGCCGGCCATGTCGCCGTAGATCGTGCAATAACCGACGGCCAATTCGCTTTTGTTGCCGGTGGAAATGACCATGCGGTTGAACTTGTTGGACAGCGCCATGAGTGTCATACCCCGCAGGCGGGCCTGCAAATTTTCCTCGGTGATGTCGGGTGGGTGTCCGGAGAAAACCGGTGCGAGCTGTTTTTCCATCGCCTCGAACCCGCCGCCGATCGGCACGGTGAGGCATTCGATGCCGAGCTGCCGGGCCAGCCCGATCGAGTCGTCGATGCTGCCTTGGGACGAGAAGGGTCCGGGCATGGTCACGCCAAGCACATTGTCCTGGCCCAGGGCCGCGACAGCCAAGGCCGCGGTGACCGCCGAATCAATGCCGCCGCTCAGGCCGATGACGACCTGTTTGAAACCGCATTTGCCGAGGTAGTCGCGGAGCCCGAGGACAAGGGCATCATGGATGTCGGCCACATCGGAGTGTTCGGCCGGAGGACAAGGAACCGCGGCCGGAATGGTGACCAGCGCGTTGACTTCGCGGAAGCCGGGCAGTTCGGCGGCAAGGTTGCCGTCGGCCGCGAAGGCGAGCGAGTGCCCGTCGAAGACCAGTTGGTCATTGCCACCAACCAGATTGGCGTAAACGAGAGGCACCTTGAGTCGGCGCGCGATGGCGCCGAGCATGATGCGCCGTTTGACCGGCTTGCCAGCCTCAAAAGGGGAAGCGCTCAAGTTGAGCAGGAGGTCGATGCCGGACGCGGCCAATTCGTCGAGCGGGCTGCGTCCATAAAAGTCACGCGGCAGATATTCTGCGGTCCACAGATCTTCGCAGATCGTGATCCCGGTCCGGCGCCCGGCAATGTCGGCTACGGTCACGCGGGAGGCCGGCTCGAAATAGCGGCCCTCGTCGAAGACGTCATAAGTCGGCAAGAGCGATTTGTGCGCGGTGGCCAGGCGGCATCCGCTCTGCAGCACCACCGCGCTGTTGTGGCAGGGGCGACCGTGCGGCGCGGGGTTCGGTTCGACTGTGCCGACGATGAGCGGGACGGAACCGGTTTCGGCCGCCAGTGCTTCCACCTGACGCTCGGCCGCCGCAATGAATCCCGAACGGAAGACGAGGTCCATCGGCGGGTAGCCGCAGACCGCGAGTTCCGGGGTGATGACAAAATCAGCCCCGGCTTGGACCAACTCGCGGTAGGCACGGAGGATTTTGTCCGTATTACCGGCAAAATCCCCGACCGTCGTGTTAATTTGGGCAATGCCGGCGTTCAAGGGAGTTGAGGGAGTTGGTGAGGGCGGAGACTTGAGTTTGAAACCTGAGTGCAAAAGTGTCTTCTACGGAAAACTGTCAACTGAACACGGAACACTCCCGCCGCCCCGCGGCGGGTCACCAAAACCCCCATTGCCCGGTTTGCATGATGTAGAGACCGAGGCCGAGGTTGGTCACGGCGTGGGCGATGACGCAGCATTTGAGGCTGCGGGTTTTCACGGCCAGCAGGTTGTAGATCGCGCCGGTGAGGAGGGCGGGAATGAAGTCGGGCCCGAAGTGCGCGAGGCCGAACATCACGGTGACCACGCCGAAGGAAAACCAGGAGAAGGTGCCGAAAGGCACTTTGGTGAAATCTTCTTTGATCAGGTAGCGCAGGAGGAATCCGCGCCAAAAAATTTCCTCGAGCAGCGGGACAACCACGACAAGGCGCACAAACCGCAAGACGAGTGTTCCCCAGTAAAGCGCGGCCGATCCGGCAAAGATATCCGGATTGAATCCCTCCCTGCGCGGTTCCGCCCCGAGGAACAGCTGAGGCGAGATCCATACGGCGAGGACCACCAGTCCGGCGAGGACCGCCGTGATGATGTGCCATTGAGCCCCCCACTCGTAAGTTTTCCAGAACCAGAGAACGAGGCCGCCGCCCAGGATGGCCTGCAGCGGGAAGACCCAGTATTTGGGATCGGCCAGCCAAAGCGGGGCGTTTTCCGCCGGGGCGAAAGACTGCGCCAGGGAAATGAGGGCCAATCCTCCCATGAAGACAGCGAAGGGAAGGACGTAGGCCCAGAGGGTGTGCCGGTCCGGGGAGGGGTTGGGATTGCTCATGCCACTGCTTTTGTGCCGTAAAACCGCCTTGACGGGCAAGCACTCGCGGACGATCACTAGTGGCGGTTCGCGGGCATAGTTTAGTGGTAAAACTCCAGCCTTCCAAGCTGGCTATGAGGGTTCGATTCCCTCTGCCCGCTGTTTTCTTACTTCCACCGCCCGCTTATCCGCCACCCGCAACCATGAAAGCTGTCATCGGCGCGGTTCTGGCACGTTGTCCGCGGGCCTCGGCCGGACACACCTGCGCGGTGATGAATTGGGTCAAAGGCTTCGAATCGCTCGGTTGGGAAGTTTGGATCACCGAGCATCTCACGTCCGACGAACTTGAGGGTCCCGAACCGGGGCACGCGCGCAGCCCGCAGGAAGAATTCTGGCACGAGACGGCGGCAGAATTCGGTTTGGCCGCTCGCCAGTGCCTGATCATTGACGGAAAGAGTCCCGACCTTGACGCCTTCCGCGATTTTTGCGCGGGCGCGGATTTGTTTTTGAATTACTCGGGTCAATTCAAACGCCTCGATCTGCTCGGCGACCGCATGACCAAGTGCTACCTCGATGTCGATCCCGGTTTCACCCAGCTATGGGTCGAGACGTGCGGCACGGATATGAATTTCGCGGGGCACGATTTGTTCCTCACCGTCGGGTCGAATTTTCATTCTCCCCGTCTTTGTCTCCCCCGCACGGGGCAAGATTGGATCCCGTTGGTCCCTCCCGTACCCGGTGATTACTGGCGCGAACGTCTCGCGGCGGCCGGTGGTGCCAGTGACCGCGTTGCCTGGACCACCGTCTCGCACTGGTATGGGTACAACGATCTCGTCTGGGAGGGAAAAACCTACGGCGGCAAGCGTGACAGTTTGCATGCCTTGGCCGACCTCCCGCGCCTGAGCGGAGCGCCCTTTTGTATCGCCAGCGATTTGCAACCGGGATGGGAGGACTACGATCCTTTCATCAATGGCGGTTGGAAGTTGGTTTCCTCCGCGGATGTCTGCCGTGATGTGCCCGCTTATTTGCGCTTCATCGCCGGATCACGCGGCGAAATTGGCGTGGCCAAGGGCGGCTATGTCGTTTCGCGCGGCGGATGGATCAGTGATCGCAGCGTGATCTACCTCGCGCTGGGACGGCCCGTTGTTTTGCAGGACACCGGTTGGCCCGAAGTGGTGCCGTCGCGTCCGGGGTTGTTGCCTTTCGAAGATGTGAACGGGGCGGCAATGCGCATCGCGGAAGCGGAGGAAAACTTGGACGCGCAAAGCGCCGGTGCACGCGAGTTGGCCGACACGGCCTTCACCCCCGCGTCTTCGCTGGCGCCGATCTTCGAGCGCCTGCGCTGAGAAGTTTGCTCGGGAAGGGAGTCGAACCCTTACTCCTTACGGAACCAGATCCTAAGTCTGGCGCGTCTGCCAGTTCCGCCACCCGAGCGATAGATCAGGATAATATCAGGCAACGGGCCCGTGGCGAGGGTGGAGCTTGGTTGGATTTGACTTACCAGCGGGCCCGGTGTTCCGGGGCGGCCGCACTATGGTTGGCCGGCGGATTTGGTGTGGCGCCGCTCGGCTTCTTCGACGATGGCGTCGACGGTGTTGGAGGCTTCCTTGATGGCGTGGCCGCGCAGGCCGGCGACCAGGGAGGTGGCCGGTTCGACATGGTTGGCGTAGCAGATCACAGCGGTGTCACCGTGGGGTTCGACCCGCAATTTGCCGACGGCGGATTTGGCGAAGAGGGATTCGAGGAGATTCCAGTGCACGGTGTAGCCCTCGGGCGTCTTTTCGTAGCGGTTGCGCACCAGATAGTTGATGGTGAAAATAACCGGCAATTTCACGGTGTAACGCACGTCCTTGGTGTTGGCGTCCGGCTCATTTTCCACCACGGCGGACTTCAGGTTGTCGATGAAGCTATTGGCGTTTTCGTAGTCGAGGAAGAGGGCGGTCACTTCCTCCGGCGTGGCCTTCACCTTGCGGTAAATGCGGACCTCGGGCCAGGTGGCCCCCGGTTTTTCCACCGTGATGAGGACACTTTCTCCGGCCTCGATTTTGCTGCGGTCGGCCGCGGACAATTCGTTGGTCATGGCGGATCGCGCCGGCGCGGTGAACGCGAGGGCGGTGACGAGCAGTAGGAGAGGTTTGCGCATGGGAAAGTGGACCGAGGGGCGAAAAGGTTCGTTCATTCGTTATCTGGTTGCCTGACGGGCGGCATGATAGCAAGAAATCCGTGCAGATCGATATCCTTACACTTTTTCCGGCCATGGGCGAGGGTTTGCTCAGCGAAAGCATGCTGCGGATCGCCAGGGAAAAAGGGGCGGCCGACATCCGCCTGCGCAATCTGCGCGATTGGGCGCCAGGCAAACACCGGGTGACCGACGAACCTCCTTACGGTGGCGGCGCTGGCATGGTGCTCAAGGTCGAGCCGATCGCCATCGCGTTGGAGGAACTGCGCCAACCGGCCTCACGCGTCATTCTCCTCTCCGCCCAGGGCCGGCGCTTCGACCAGGCCACGGCCAAGCGTTTGGCCGGCGAAAAACATCTCATCATGATCTCCGGGCACTACGAGGGGATCGACCAGCGGGTGGCCGAGCATTTGGTCGACGAAGAAATTTCGCTCGGCGATTACATCCTGACCAATGGCACGCTGGCCGCGCTCGTCGTCACGGATGCCGTGGTGCGGCTACTGCCCGGCGTGCTCGGCGACGAACAATCCGCGGCCGACGAATCGTTCTCCCACGGACTCCTCGAATATCCGCACTACACGCGACCGGCGGAATTCCGCGGTTGGAAGGTGCCTGATATTTTGCTCTCCGGAAATCATGCGGCCATCGAAGCGTGGCGCCGCGAGCAGGCGCGCGAGCGCACGCGGGAACGCCGTCCGGATCTCGGGTCCGGGTAAGGCGCGGCGTGCCCGTCGCCCCGCGAACCTCTCCCTTGGTCTATGGTGGCTTGCCCCGGGTTCAACCGGGTAGCCGTGAACATGGGCTATAGACAAAAGCTCCCCGCCTTGGAGGGTCTGCGGGCGGGATTCCGTGACACGGAGAGGTATCCGTGTAATTTGATACAGGCGTTTTATCCTTGGCCCGCTTCCGCATGAAATTGAAATCGTTCCTCGTTGCGCTCGCTTTTCTCCTTGTGATGGTCGGTGTCGTGGCCGGGGTGAAGGCGCTCCAGATCGGGAGGTTGATTGCCTCCGGCGACGAGGGTGGGGGTCCGCCGGTCGAGACGGTCAGCACCGCGCCCGTGACCAAGGAACGCCGGGAGCGCTCGGTGGAGTCGGTGGGTTCGCTGCGTGCCGTGCAGGGTGCCGACTTGAGCACGGAAGAGTCCGGGATGGTGACCAAAATCTTTTTCGAAAACGGGCAGGAAGTGAAGGAAGGTGACCTGCTGCTGGAGCTCGACACGCAAACCGAGCAGGCGAACCTACGTTCGGCCGAAGCGGAAGCCGATCTGGCCCGCACGGTTTACGACCGCACAAAGCAACTCCGGGTCAACAACACCGTGCCGCAATCGGAGATGGACGCGGCCGAGTCGAATTTGCGCAAGATGACCGCCCTGGTCGAGCAACTGCGCTCGACCATCCGGGAGAAGCAACTGCGCGCCCCTTTCACCGGACGCCTCGGCATCCGCGAAGCCAACCTCGGGCAGTTCGTCGACCAAGGGGACAAAATCGTTTCCCTGCAGTCCCTCGACCCGATCTTCGTCGACTTCCTCCTCCCGCAGCAACTGCTCTCCCAACTCACCCCCGGACGCCCGCTGCGTGTGATCACCGATGTCTATCCCGACAAATTTTTCGACGGCGAACTTACCGCGGTGAATACCGAAATCGACCCGGTGACGCGCAACATCCGCCTCCAGGGCACGCTGAGTAATCCGGGCGGCCTCCTTCGCCCCGGCATGTTCGGACGCATTCTGCTTTCCCTAGGCGAAGCTTCCGAAGTGACATCCATCCCGCTCACCGCCGTGGTGGCCGCGACCTATGGTGATTCGGTTTTCGTGATCGAGGAAAAAACCGGTGAGGACGGCGTGACGAAGACCGTCGCCACCCAGCGGTTCATCCGCACGGGTCGCGCCGAAGGGGATTTCATTGCCGTGACCGAGGGGTTGCAACCCGGAGAGACGGTGGTCTCGGCCGGTGCTTTTAAATTGCGCAATGGTTCCGTCGTTGAGGTGAACAATGACATGGCGCCGCGTCCGGAGCGGCAGCCGCGTCCGGAGGATTCATGAGCCTGCGGCACTTGGGACGGCGCGGCGGGGGTGGCGGATCGGGCTCGTTCACCGATATGTTCATCGAGCGGCCCGTGGTGGCCGCCGTGGTCGCTTTGCTCATCATTGTGCTGGGACTGCAGGCTTTGCTCAGCCTCAACGTGCGCCAATACCCGCGCAGCGACAACGCCTCGGTCACTGTGACCACGGTCTACATCGGCGCGAGTGCCGATCTGGTACGCGGGTTCATCACCACGCCGCTGGAGCGCGTTATCTCGGGGTCGGACGGCATCGACTACGTCGAGTCGCAAAGTTCGCCCGGTCGCTCGGTCATCACCGCGCGGCTCAAACTCAATTACGATTCGACCAAAGCCTTGGCCGAGATCAGCTCGAAAGTGGACCAGGTGCGCAACGACCTGCCGCCCGAGGCCGAGGTGCCGGTGATCAATATCGTCAACGCCGACTCGGAGCGCGCCGCGGCCTATCTCCGTTTCACCTCCGACATTCTCGAGCCCAACGAAATCACCGACTACCTCGCCCGTGTCATCCAGCCGCGGTTCTCCGCCATCCCCGGGGTACAGCGCGCCGAAATCCTCGGCGGGCGCGTCTTTGCCATGCGCATCTGGCTCAAGCCCGACCGGATGGCCGCGCTCAATGTCAGTCCTGCGCAAATCCGCCAGGCCCTGGCCGGCAACAACTATCTCTCGGCTGTCGGCCAGACCAAAGGCTCGCTGGTCACGGTCAATCTGACCGCCAATACCGACCTCAACTCGGCGGAAGAATTCGAACAACTGGTCATCCGTGAGAGTGACGGAGCGATCGTGCGGCTCAAAGACGTGGCCGACGTGGTGCTCGGCGCGGAGGACTACGATTCCGAAGTGCGTTTCTCGGGCGAGAAAGCCGTCTTCATGGGGATCTGGGTACTGCCCAATGCTAATGCCTTGGATGTGCTCACCGGGGTGCGGACCGAATTGGAGGAAATCAACCGCGACCTGCCGGCCGGCCTGGAGGGCGGCATCGGTTACGATTCCACGGTCTACATTCGGGACTCGATCGATGAAGTGCTCAAGACTCTGGCCGAGACACTGCTTATCGTTGTGGCGGTTATCTTCCTCTTCATGGGCTCGCTGCGGGCCGTGGTTGTGCCGGTCGCCGCCATTCCCCTGTCTATCATCGGCGCATTTTTCCTCATGCAGATGGCTGGGTTCACGGTCAATCTGCTGACCCTTCTGGCCATTGTTCTGTGCGTCGGCATCGTAGTGGATGATGCCATCGTGATGGTCGAAAATATCGAACGGCATTTGTCCGAAGGCATGAAACCCTTCGATGCCGCGATCAAGGGTGCGCGCGAGTTGGTCGGTCCGGTCATTTCCATGACCATCACCTTGGCCGTGGTCTATGCGCCGATCGGCTTCCAAGGCGGTCTGACCGGCGCCCTCTTCCGCGAGTTCGCCTTCACCCTGGCCGGTGCGGTCCTTGTCTCGGGCATTGTCGCGCTGACCGTTTCGCCGGTCATGTGCGCCAAAATGCTCAAGCCCGGTATGGAGGACCACGGCTTTGCCCGGTTGGTCAACCGTGGCTTCAGCCGTCTGCGCGACATTTACGGCCGCGCGCTCGACGCCGTCCTGGCCGCACGACCGGCGGCCTATTTCGTGTGGGCGGTCATCGCCCTGCTCTGCATCCCGATGTTCCGCATGTCGCCGTCCGAACTGGCCCCCTCCGAAGACCAGGGAATTATTTTCGGCATCGTCGATGCGCCGGCCAACGCCACGGTGGAAGAAACCGCGCGTTATGCCGAAGCGGCCAACGACATTTTCTTCAGCGAGCCCGAGACCGACTTTTCCTTCCAGCTGACCCAGCCGTCATCCGGCTTCAGCGGCATGCGCCTCAAGCCATGGAGCGAACGCGAGCGCACGCCGAACGAGATCCTGCCCGGACTCGCCGCCAAACTGGACCGGATTGCCGGCATCAGCGTCCGTGCGGTGACCCCGCCCTCCTTGCCCGGCGGCGGCAACTTCCCGGTCGAATTCATCATCGCCTCGACGGCCGAGCCCGAGCAGATCCTCGAGATCGCCCGCACGCTGCAGCAAAAAGCGGCGGCCAGCGGCATGTTCGCCTTCCCGCCGATCATCGACACCAAGATCGATCAGCCGGAAGCCGAATTCCTCATCGACCGCGACAAGGTGGCCTCCCTCGGGCTGAATCTCCGTCAAGTCGGCGAAGACATCTCCGCCATGGTCGGCGGTAATTACGTCAACCGCTTCAACATCGGCGGCCGGAGCTACAAAGTTATTCCGCAAATCCAACGCGCGGGACGGCTCAATCCCGACCAGCTCGAGAGCATTTACGTGACCGGCCCCGACGGACGACTCATGCCGCTCGGTGCGGTGGCCACGATGAAGCAATCGGCCCAACCGCGTTCGCTCAACCGCTTCCAGCAACTCAACGCGGTGAAGTTGAGCGGCGTGGCCATCCGTCCGCTCGACCAGGCCCTGCGGTTCCTCGAGGACGAAGCGACGAAAATCATGCCGCCGGGCTACGCCATCGATTACACCGGCGAATCGCGCCAGTTGCGGACGGAAGGCGACAAGTTTCTCCCCGCTTTTGCTTTGGCCCTCGTGCTTATTTTTCTGGTCCTCTCCGCCCAGTTCAACAGCTTCCGCGATCCATTCATCATCCTCCTTGGTTCGGTCCCCCTGGCCCTCTTCGGCGCCCTCGTTTTCACCTTTTTGAAAATGCCCGCGCCGAACGTCCCGTTCTGGACCGATGGCTGGACGACCACGATGAACATCTATTCGCAGGTGGGCTTGGTCACACTGGTCGGCCTCATTGCCAAGCACGGCATCCTCATCGTCGAGTTCGCCAACCAGCGCCAGCGCGCCGGAGTGAACAAACTTGAGGCCGTTCGCGAAGCATCGCGGGTGCGTTTCCGTCCGATTCTCATGACCACCATGGCCACCGTGGCCGGACACTTCCCGCTCGTCCTCGTCAGCGGCGCGGGGGCTGCCGCGCGCAATTCGATCGGCCTCGTGCTGGTCGGAGGCATGGCCATCGGGACGATTTTCACCCTGTTTATCATCCCGTGTCTTTACATGCTCATGGCCAAGAACACGGCAAGCCAGTCACGCAACCCCTACGATGTTCCAGCCACGGCACCCGCCAAGGTTTGATCAGCGTAATTCCTCGACTTGTCGCGGCGGTCTGTGACCGCCGGTGCCT
>CAIZMQ010000007.1 GCA_903934135.1 uncultured Verrucomicrobiota bacterium | reverse complement strand
CGGAATCTAGCCGTTTTTCCGCAGCTGCTTGCTGGGTATTTTTCCTCACGGGAACAATCTTTCACCACAGCGCAAGCACGCTACAGTCCCTTGTGTGAAAGGCCGCAACATCGTCATCACCGGCATCTCGCGCGGTTGCGGCCGCGCCCTCGCCGAATACTACCTTGCGCGAGGCCATCGGGTGGCCGGTTGTGCGCGTTCGCAGGAGATTGTCGACGAACTCCTGGCCGAACACGGACCGCTCCACCATTTCGCCGCTGTGGATGTCTCCGACGACGAGGCGGTCCGCATCTGGACCTGCGATGTCCTCGCGCACTTCGGCGCGCCCGATTTGCTGGTCAACAACGCGGCGGTTATTGCGGGCAACGCGCCGCTCTGGGACATCCCCGTGCATGAATTTGATGCCGTCATCGACGTGAACATCAAGGGCACCGCGCACGTGCTCCGTCATTTTCTCCCGGCCATGATCCATCGCCAATCCGGCGTGGTGGTCAATTTCAGTTCCGGTTGGGGTCGTTCGACATCCCCCGACGTCTCCGCCTACTGCGCCAGCAAATGGGCGATCGAAGGAATGACCCAAGCCCTCGCCCAAGAACTCTCCTCAGGCCTCTGCGCCGTTTCCCTCAACCCGGGCATCATCAACACCGAGATGCTCCAGACCTGCTTCGGCAAGGAGTCCGCCGCGCCCTACCCCACGGCGCCAGAGTGGGCGCAGTCCGCCGGCCCGTATCTGCTCGGCCTCGGACCAAAGGACAACGGCCAAGCCCTCACCGTGCCGGGGATTCCTGCGGATTGAAAAGTAAAAGCGACGCGCGTAGAGTCGTCCCATGATGATTTCCCTAAAAATGCAGAAGGCGCTTAACGCCCAGATCGGCATGGAATTTGCCGCCGCGATGAAATACGACGCGATGGCCGCGCACTTCGAGGCCGAAGCCCTGCCGCAGGCCGCCAAACGCTTTTTCAAGCAGGCTAGCGAGGAACGCGAGCACGCGCACAAATTCCTCCGTTACGTGCTCGATGCCGGCGGACGCGTGCAGATCCCCGAGATCTCGGCCCAGCCGCACACCTACAAATCATCCGAAGCCGCGGCGCAGGCTGCGCTGGACAGCGAGATGGCGGTGACCAAGTCGATCCACAAGTTGATGGATTTGGCCCTGGAAGAAAAAGACCACGCCACCGCGGCCACGCTGCAATGGTTCATCACCGAGCAGGTCGAAGAAATTTCCTCCGCCGACCAATTCCTCCGCCTCGTCCAGCGCGCCGGGGAGAAGAATATCCTCGCGGTCGAAGATTACCTCGCCGACACGGCGGAGTAGTAAAAGTGGCATCGGCATCCTGCCGATGAGATCGGATGGTCATTGGTAGGGATGCCAATGCCACGGGCGCAGCACCCCGTTATCCAGCCAACCCGAATCCCGCATGCACCGCCTTGGCGGCCGCGGCAATGCTGTCCTCGTCGAGGATGACGGCGATTTTGATTTCGGAGGTCGAGATCATCTGGATGTTGAAGCCGCATGCCGCCAGCAAGTTGAACAACTTGGCCGCCACACCGGAGTGCGAACGCATGCCGATGCCGACCACGCTGAGCTTGGCCACGCCGGCCGTTTGTGTGACCCCGAGAGCACCGATTTCCGCGGCCACAGCTTTGAGCACCGGGCCCGCCTTGACCAATTCGTCGCTGTTCGTGGTGAAGGAAATGTCCGTCGTTCCCTCGTGTGGCGCGGTCTGCACGATGACATCCACCACCACATTGGCCGCGGCCAGTGCGTTGAAAATTTTTGCCGCCGTGCCGGTCTTGTCAGGCACGCCCTCGATGGTGACTTTCGCCTGGTTGCGTTCGATGCTGACGCCGCGGATGACGACGTCCTCCATTCCTGGTGTTTCTGCTTTCACGATGGTTCCCGGGTTCTGGTTGAAACTGCTGCGGACTTCGAAAAGGACGTCGAACTTGTTGGCAAACTCGACCGAGCGCGACTGCATTACTTTGGACCCTGACGACGCCATTTCGAGCATTTCCTCGTAGCTGATGGTGTCAATTTTGCGCGCGTCGGGCACGATGCGCGGGTCGCAGGTGTAGACACCGTCCACATCGGTAAAAATTTCGCATTTGTCCGCCTTAAGCGCGGCCGCCAGCGCGATCGCCGTGAGGTCGGATCCGCCGCGCCCCAGCGTGGTGATCTCGCCGTCGGGTGTCTGACCCTGGAATCCCGCGACGATGACGATCGCCCCTGCATCGAGGTGACTGTGGATCTGCTTCGGCGTGATGTTGAAAATCTTGGCCTTGGTGTGCACACCATCGGTCACGATACCGGCTTGCGCCCCGGTCAAAGAAACCGCCGGGGTGCCCAAACCCTGCAACGCCATGGCGAGGAGCGCGATGGTGGTTTGCTCGCCGGTGGAAAGAAGGACGTCCATTTCGCGCTCGCTGGGCTGGGTGCACACCTCCCTCGAAAGTTTGATCAGCGAGTCCGTCACCCCCGACATGGCCGAGACCACCACGACAACCTTGTGGCCGGCCTGCTGGGTCTCGAGCACGCGGCGTGCGACGTTCTTGATCCGCTCCGGACTGCCAACCGAAGTGCCGCCGTATTTCTGGACGATGATCGCCATCAGCCGACTCCCAACACTCCGGCGACCGACTCCATGGTGGCCTCCGCCTCCAGCGCCTTGAAACCGTGGACCATCGGAGCCTCCGGGTCCTTCAGACCGTGACCCGTCACCGTGAGCACGATTTTCGCGCCCTCCGGATATTGGTGGAACGGACAAGTGGCACAGCGGTCGTTGGAAAAGCATTTCATCAACCCCGCGACGGACGCCGCGCTGGCCGGTTCGACGAAAATACCTTCCTCGGAGGCGAGCCAGCGCTGGGCGGCGAGGATTTGCTCGTCGGTCACGATATCAATGCAGCCTCCGGAATCTTTGACCGCATGACTTGCTCCCTGCCAGCTGGCCGGGTTGCCAATCCGGATGGCCGTGGCAATGGTCTCCGGCTTCTCCACGACGTGGTCGAAAAAAATCGGCGCGGAACCGGCCGCTTGGAATCCGGTCATGCGCGGCAACTTCGTGGCCCGGCCGAGTTGGTGGAATTCGCGGTAGCCCTGCCAGTAAGCCGTGATGTTGCCGGCGTTGCCGACCGGCAAAATGTGGATATCCGGCGCGTCGCCCAATTCCTCGATGATTTCGAAGGACGCCGTTTTTTGTCCTTCGATCCGGAACGGATTGATCGAGTTGACGATCTCGAAACGCCCGTCGGCGCCGAGTTCGCGCACCAACCGCAGGGCATCATCAAAGTTGCCGCGGATGGCGACGACTTTGGCCCCGTAAATAAAAGCCTGGAGCAATTTGCCGGCGGCGATTTTTCCGGCGGGCAGCAGCACGGCGCAGGCCAGGTCGGCACGTGCGGCGTAAGCGGCGGCGGCGGCCGAGGTGTTGCCGGTCGAAGCGCAAATGACCGCCTTGGCTCCGCGCTCGACGGCTTTGGAAATGGCCATGGTCATCCCGCGATCTTTGAAAGATCCCGTCGGGTTGAGTCCCTCGTATTTGACGTAGACCTCCGCGCCGCGCCCGACGAGGCGGCTCAGCTTCGGCGAATAAATCAGCGGGGTGGATCCCTCGTTGAGCGAGACCACGGGGGTGGCCTCGGTGACTGGGAGGTACTCCCGGTAGCGGCTGACCACCCCTCGATCGTGCCGGTTTGTCACGAAGCAGCCTCCACCCGGTAAAGCGCCGGTTCGCCGTGCACGCAATCGAGCACGCGGATCTTTTGCAACGCCGAAATGACGCGTCCGCGAGGCGCATCATGGATCATGAGCACGAGCACCGCGAGCTCACCCTCGGGCGTCTCGGGTTGGATGACCGAAGAAATACCGATGTCCGACTCTCCGAGCACCCCGGCGATGCGGGCCAGCACACCCGGTTGGTCATCGACACCGAGTCGGAGGTAAAACGCGCTGGTCACCTCGTCAGCCGGACGCAACTTTCCGTAGAGGCCGTGCGGGATGAAACCAAAGGACTCTCGCGGGGAATCGAGTGCGATCGCGGCATCGGCCAGATCGCTGATCACGGAACTCGCGGTCGGATCCCGGCCTGCGCCGCGCCCGTAGAAAAGCGCGTCACCCACCACATCCCCCCGCACCGCGATGGCATTGAAGACCCCTCTGACCGAAGCGAGTATATTTTCGTTCGGCACGAGCGAAGGCTGAACGCTCACCTCGACCGATCCGTCGGGGCAAGCGTCGATGAAACCGAGCAGCTTGATCGTGTAGCCGAGTTGCGCGGCAAAGCGGATGTCGCCCGGTGTGATTCCCTCGATACCCTCGACGAGCACGTCTTTCGAAGGCACCCAGAATCCATAGGCCAGCGAGGCGAGAATGATTGCTTTGTGTCCGGCATCCCAACCGTTCACATCGAGCGCCGGGTCGGCCTCGGCGAAGCCCGCGGCCTGCGCCTCGGACAAAGCGGAAGCAAAATCAAGGCCGCTTTCGGCCATGCGGGTCAGGATGTAATTGCTCGTGCCATTGATAATGCCACGAACGCGGAGAAAATGATTGGCCACGAAAGCTTCGCGGACGGCCTTGATGATCGGAATACCGCCGGCCACCGCTGCCTCGTAAAAAACCGGAACACGCTTTTCGGTGGCGAGCCGGAAAATTTCTGCCCCGTGTTCGGCCAGCAGGGCCTTGTTTCCCGTGACAACGATTTTGCCGCGACGGATCGCTTCCATGATGAGTTCGCGCGGTTCTTCCATGCCTCCCATCAGCTCCACCACCACCTCGACCGAGGGATCGTCGAGCAAGTCGCGCCAATTTTTGGCGAGGAGCGCGGGCGGGACGGAAACATCCCGGTTCTTGGTTGGATCTTTGACCGCGATTTTCCGGACAACAAGATCGCGGCCCATCCGCTCACGGAGGAGAGCCCGGTTTTTTTCCAGATTAAGAAAAACCCCGGCTCCAACCGTACCGAACCCGGCTAAACCGATACCAATATCGCGCATAATGAAGACTCTGTATCCTGCCGGTCGAGGGGCAGCACGGCAATCCTTTGGTGCCCGTCGCGCCAAGACCGTCCTGACACCTGCCGGGCACGGCTTGCCAAGGAAGTTGCCGGCACATTTTGCTTGCTTTCACGCGGCCCGGGGACGGCTAATGCTATTGTTGCTAGCAGGGCCCATCGCCGCCGGACCCATTCCCCACACAAGCCCATGAATATGAAACGACTTCCCCTCGCTGCGCTCGGCCTTTTCCTGATTGCGACTTTGATCGCCTTGGCCGCCCTCTCCGTCTCCGAATCAGACTTGCCCTCGAGGCAGGTGAAGGCCGCGGACACCAAAGCACCGGGTGAGAGCGATTCTTCTGCCTTCACCGCAATTTCCAGGCCAGCTGAGGACAAGCGCACCCAAGCCGCGTCAGCCACAACTCCGGCGACCCAGCCATCGCCTTGGCAAAACCCGCAACCGACGCAAGCCACTCCGGTCACCCGAGCCGCCTCAGCCGTCCGCGCCCAACCGACCGCCCCGAGGGTTGGCTCGGTGAATCTTCCCGACCCGTCAACTGACGGGGGCGCGACATCGCAGCGCTCCGGACCGGCTTACGGCATGATCTCCAGCCCCACAGCGGAAATTCTCGCGGGGAAGGACTTGAATAATCCGGACCAGCGCTCCGCAGCGGTCGCGGAAATGCATGCGGCGGAAGACGCGAGGTATGGTGCCGTGCTGGCCCGGGCCGCACAGGCCGGGGTCCCGGTGAGAGTCCGGGGACCGGAAGGCGGTCTTGCCATCCTGCACGATTTCCGAGCCGACGAGCCGCTTTACCGGACCACCTTGAACGCCAATGCCGCGATTTCAACCGGAGCAAATTTGGTCCGTCAAACCGCCCCTTACAACCTGAACGGTTCCGGGATTAAGGTTGGCATTTGGGACGGCGGGTCTGTCCGCAACACGCATCAGGAGTTCACCACCAGCCGCGTGGTCAAGAAAAACGCCTCGGCGGCGAGCGACGATCATGCCACCCACGTGGCAGGCACGGTCGGAGCCGCCGGAACACAAGCCAGCGCCATGGGAATGGCCCCCTTGGCCGCGATCGATTCCTACGACTGGAACAGCGACTACGCCGAAATGACCGCGGCCGGCGCCTCGTCAGCGACCGATTCCGGCGCCAAAATACCGGTTTCCAACCACTCCTACGGATACAACGCCACAGCCGCCGACATGGGGCGCTACGAAACGGAATGCAACTCGGTCGATGCGCTCGCGGCCGGTTTGCCTTACACCTTGATTTTTTGGGCCGCAGGCAACGAGCAGCAGGATTACGGCAAACCCTTCGCCGGCTACCAGTCGGTCACGTTCAACGGCTTGGCCAAAAATGTTCTGACCGTCGGTGCGGCCAACGATGCCGTGACCTCAGGCTTGCGCGATGTCAGCAAGGGCACGCTGGCCTCTTTCTCGAGCATGGGGCCGTGCGATGATGGCCGCATCAAACCCGATATCGTGGCCAACGGGGTGAATATCTACTCGTGCGTGGCGGCTAATAACACGTCCTACGACGGCACCTACAGCGGCACCAGCATGGCCACCCCGAACGCCTCAGGCTCCGCCGCACTCCTGCAAGAGCTCTACAAAAAGAATTTCTCCGGCCAGTTGATGCGCGCCAGCATGCTCAAGGCCCTCCTCATCCACACCGCCACGGACATGGGGCGTCCGGGCCCGGACTATCAATACGGCTGGGGCTATCTCGATACCAAAGCAGCCGCCGATGTGATCGAAGCTCACAAGGTGGCTCCTGCTGCCCCCAAGCTGATCGAGAACTCAATCAACGCTACCGGCCAGATCCGCACCAATACCTTCACTTGGGACGGCGTCAGTCCCATCCGCGCCACGCTTGCCTGGACCGACCCCGCCGGCGCCGCCCAGACCGCGACAAACAGCCGCACGCGCAACCTGATCAACGACCTCGACCTGAAAATTACCGCACCCGATGGCACCACAACGTTTCTTCCTTACGTCATGCCTTTCGCCGGGACGTGGACCACGGCCTCCATGACGGCAAACGCGGTCACCGGGACCAACCGGGTCGACAACGTCGAACGCATCGATATTCCCAAGCCGATCCAACCCGGAACCTACGCGGTCACCGTCGGAATGCATGGCACCAACGCCCTCGCCGGGACAAACCAGGTTTATTGTCTGGTCGTCACCGGCGGAAAGGGTTCGCTTAGCCCGACGCCGACGCCCACCCCTGCACCGACGCCACAGCCAACACCCACCCCGACACCTGCACCGACACCCACCCCGGTGCCGACGCCCGTACCAACGCCGCAGCCGACGCCGACACCCACCCCCACTCCGGTCCCACCTCCCTCCGACACGGCGACATTTGCCGCGACGGGCCTTCCCCAATCCATTCCGGACAATAATTGGGACGGCCTCACGAGCAGTCTCAACATCGCTTCCACCGGAAAGATTTCCTCTCTGACCGCGTCGGTCAACATCCGCCATCCTTACAAGAGCGACCTGCGCGTCACCTTGATCTCGCCGTCAGGAACCCGCGCCATACTCCATGACAGGAGCGGGAAGCGTCAAAATGATGTCATTCTGGTGAATATTCCGGTCACAACCTTCCAAGCAACTGCAGCTGCAGGACAGTGGAAGCTTCTTGTGCAGGATCTCTCGCGCCGCGACACCGGAACCCTCAATTCCTGGTCCCTGACCGTCACCACCGCGCTGTAGGCGCGGGTCCGTTCACCAGACCCGAGCAGCCAGCCCCGGCTCATGCGCCGCGGAAGCGCTCAACCCGGATGCCCCACCTCGGCATCAAGGAATTTCCTCAATTCTTCGAGGTTGCTTTTCTGCCGGGCAGAAATGGCAACGAGCGGGATGCCGGGAAATTCCTGGCCCAGACGGGGAAGATTTTCCTCCGCCCCCGGAAGATCGGTTTTGTTGGCAACCAGCGCCCAGGGGCGCCGCGCGAGAAGCGGATCGTAAAGGCCGAGTTCCTCGCGGATCTTCTTTGCGTCCTCCACCGGATCTCGTCCCTCGCTGCCCGCCGCATCGACCACGAGGAGCAGCGTGCGACAGCGGACAATATGCCGAAGGAAGTCATGGCCGAGCCCGACATCGAGGTGTGCCCCCTCAATCAGACCGGGAATATCCGCCACTGTCGCGCGGCGGAAACCGGGGAAATCCATCACACCAACCATGGGGTGCAGCGTGGTGAACGGATACGCCGCAACCTTGGGATGGGCCGCGGAAAGCACTCCCAGCAAAGTCGATTTTCCCGCGTTCGGGTAGCCGACCAGCCCCGCGTCAGCGATCATGCGCAACTCGAGGAAAAACCAACCCTCCTCTCCCGGCGTGCCCTCGGTGTACTGACGCGGAGCACGGTTGCGTGAACTTTTGAAATGGATGTTGCCCCGGCCGCCACGGCCGCCTTGGCAGAGCAGGAACTCGGCGCCTGCTTCATTAAAATCGACGAGCAACTCGAGATCCTTCGGATCGACTTTGCGCCGACGCAAAGGCATTTCCTCTCCGTCGTCGAATTTCAGCGGGTTGTGCGGCGCCACATCCGGCAACCGGTAGACCAGCGTCCCGACCGGCACGGGGACAATTTTGTCGGGCGCCGCACGCCCGTATTTCTGCTTTCCCATGCCATTGGCGCCACTTTTGGCCCGGACAATCGGTTCGTAGTAGAGATTGACCAAAGTATCGACCTGCGGATCGGCCCGCAGGATGATGCTGCCCCCGTCGCCGCCATCGCCACCGTCGGGACCACCCAGAGGGACGAATTTTTCGCGGCGGAAGCTGGAGCACCCGTTCCCTCCGCTGCCGGCAATGGCGTGGATGCGGATCTGGTCGACAAACATTGGTTGGTGGCGCGCGGGAGAAACCCGGCGCTCCGGTTATTCCTCTTCGCCTTCCCCGACGACCGGCGGTTCCCCGCCCTGCTCTTTCGTCGCTTCGAGCTGCTTGAGCGCATCGGAAGCATCATCCACCTCATCGAGCACGGCGCGACTGACCAGGATGGGCGCTTTTTGCTGGATGGCCATGGCGATGCAATCGCTCGGGCGCGCATCCAACTCGATGATTTTTTTCTGATGCAATTCGTTCTCCGCGGAGACAATGAGCCGGGCATAGAAGGTGCTGTTCTTCACGTCATTGATCACCGCCCGGTCCACCTTCGCGCCAAAGGCGGCAAGCACGTGGGCCATGAGGTCGTGGGTCAACGGACGCTCTTTCTCCGTGCCCGCCAGGAACATGTTGATCGCGTGGCCGACCGTGGCATCGACATAAATGACGAAGGTCTTCTCCTCGGTGCCGAGAAACAGGGCCGCTCCATTGGCGGTCGGGACAACGGCCTTGAGTTGGACCGGAACAACTTGCTGCTGCGACATCAAGGGCAAATTACGCTTGGTCGGCCACCAAATCCAGAGGCAAAATCCGCCGATCTGGCGGACTGCGCGCTCGCCCCTGGGCTGGGAAGCAGTCAGGATGGCTATCGATGGAGCCTGTCATCGAATTTATCGGTACCCGTTGGACCGGCGCGGTAGAGGTCGTGCTGCTCGCCGTGCTGCTCTACTATGGTTACCTGTATTTCCGCGGTACCCCGGGCGCGAAAATTCTCGTCGGTCTCGCGCTCATCTTTATCAGCCTCACCTTGGCTTCGCAGCTTCTCGACCTCAACGTCATCGGTTGGCTCCTGCGCAGCTTCTCCGTTTTTCTCGCCATCGCCCTCGTGGTCATTTTCCAGCCGGAACTGCGACGCGCCCTGACCGAACTCGGCAGCCAGCATTTCTTCCGGTCCTCCCTGCAGAAAAAAGAATCGATCGACCAATTGGTCGACACCGTTTTCGACTTGGCCAGACGCCAGTTCGGGGCGCTTATCGCCCTCGAGCGCGACATCAGCATCCGCCAATTTGCCTCGACCGGCGTCGACGTGGACGCCGTGTTTACCAAGGAACTCATCCTGACCATCTTTCACCCGAAAACAGTGCTGCACGATGGCGGCGTCATCGTGCAAAACGACCGCGTGGCCGCCGCAGCATGCATCTTTCCGCTCACCGCGCGTGAAGACCTCGACCGCAGCCTCGGGCTGCGCCACCGTGCCGGCATCGGCATCACCGAGGAGTCGGACGCCATTGCCATCCTTGTCTCGGAGGAAACCGGCCACGTCTCGCTCTGCCATCGCGGCATTCTCGAACGCAACCTCAACATCGACCGCTTCCGCCGCCGCCTCAACCAACTCCTCCTCCTCGAGAAGTATGAAACAGATTCTCCTGCACAATTGGAAAATTAAGCTGACCTGCCTCCTGCTGGCTGCGGTGGTCTGGTACCTTATCCAACACAACGTCGACCCGGGCGGCGACGGGCGCGGTCGCCCGGCTGCGGCCGAACGTGCCAAAAAATGACCCGGCGCTACTTCGGGACAGACGGCATCCGTGGCCGCGCCGGCGAAACGCCGATCACGGCGGAGTTTGCCGAAAAACTGGGGCGTGCGCTGGTCCGCGTCCTGGACAAAGCAAATCCGGTCATCGCCATCGGACGCGACACCCGTCAATCCGGCCCGATGCTCCAAGACGCACTGGCACGGGGCATCACCTCGGCCGGGGGCAAGGTATGCTTGCTTGGCGTCCTGCCCACCCCCGGGGTGGCCGCCTTCGTGGTGGCCAACAGCCTCGATGCCGGGGCGGTCATTTCTGCGTCCCACAATCCGGCCCGCGACAACGGGATCAAATTTTTCTCCGGCGACGGATTCAAGCTCCCCGACGCCACCGAATTTGCCATCGAAGAGCAACTTGATGGCGAGTTTGCCACCGGCATGGCGGGAACTGTGTCCGTGATCGAAGATGCCGCCCGCCAATACGTGGCACATGCCCTGCGATCGTTGCCGGCCGGCTTTTCCCTGCACGGGCTCAAAGTCGCGGTGGACTGCGCCAACGGGGCCGCCTCCGAGACAACACCGGCCGCCTTGCGGGTCCTCGGCGCCGAGGTGCACGTCTTCCATGCCTCGCCGGACGGGAGCAACATCAATGCCGACTGCGGCAGCACCGTGTCCCGCGAGATCAGCCGTCTGGTCAAGGAATCCGGAGCCCGGGTCGGACTCTCCCACGACGGCGATGCCGACCGGCTTCTCCTCTGCGATGAGACGGGCGACCCGCTCGACGGCGACGAACTTCTCGCCATGGCCGGACTCGACTTGCTGCGCCGCGGTGAATTAACGGGCAACACGGTAGTTGCCACCGTGATGAGCAATCTCGGGCTGGACGAAGCCATCGAACAAGCCGGCGGCAAGGTGATCCGCACGGCGGTCGGAGACCGCTATGTGCTCGAAGCCATGCGCGAGGGGGGATTCATCCTTGGCGGCGAGCAGAGCGGCCACATGATTTTTCTGCGTCACGGCACGACCGGCGACGGGCTTGTTTCCGCCCTGCAGATTTTCCGCCTCATGGCCGAGAGCGGAAAACCGCTGAGCGAACTCCGCCAAGCGATCCGGAAATACCCGCAGGCGCAGCGCACGGTGGCCGTAAAGTCCCAACCGGCTCTCGAATCGGTGCCGGCGATCCAGGCTGCCATGACCACCGCGGAACAAGCACTCGCCCCGCGCGGCCGCGTCTTGGTCCGGTACAGCGGCACCGAACCGAAACTGCGCATCCTCCTCGAAGGCCGCGATGCGGGCATGCTTGAAATGCACGCCGATCGCATTGCCGACGCCGTGCGCCAAAGTCTGTAGGTGGATCGCGCTGTCCAGCGCGATGACCTTAGAATGATCGCGCCCGGAGAATGCGATCTACCTCAACCCGAAGCACCCGCCTACTCCGCGCGACGGTTGTCGCGCTGGGGGACGAAGGAATTATTGATGATGTCGAGGACGCGTTGTCCCGGCAGGACGCGGTCTGAAATCTCATCAAGATTGCCGTCCCGCCCGATGACAAAGACGGCAAAGTCTCCGGCAACCCCGTAGGATTGCACGATGGCACCCGGATTGGCGGCGAGGACAAAAGGGATATTGGATCGGATCACACCCGGTTCCCCGGTGAAAGCGGCAACCATGACCGCCTTGTCGTTGCCGAGGAGTTGGTAGGTCTTTGCCAGCTCTTTCGCTTGTTTGCGGAAATTCCGGTGCTCCGGGGAGGGAGCGACCACAAGAACGACGGGCTGACCGCGCAGCGACTTGAGGGTCGTGCGGCTACCTCCCGATTTGAGCCACGCAAAATCGGGTGCCCAGCGCGCCACATTGGCGGAGACACCGGAGAAGGCGGCGCAAACAAGGAGCAGGAAAGCCAGACGGCGCATGGTCGCGGAGCGCATCAGATTTTCATGATGTCGCCTTCCTTGGACGTCAGTTGGGCATCCACGTCGGCGACAAATTTATCGGTGAGTTTTTGGATCTGCGTCTCGGCACTCTTGAGGTCGTCCTCGGTCAAACCGCCTTCCTTCTGCATTTTCTTGGCTGTTTCCATGGCATGACGGCGGGCCGCACGCATGCGCACCCGGGTTTCCTCGGCCATATTCTTGAGCGTTTTGACCAGATCCTTGCGCCGTTCCTCGCTAAGTTCGGGGACGGGAAGACGGATGAGCTTGCCGTCGACCGAAGGGGTGATGCCGATCTTCGATTCATTGATGGCTTTCTCGATTGGTTTTATCGTCGAGGCGTCGAAGGGCTGGATGACGATGAGCCGCGGTTCCGGCGTGCTGATCAGCGCGAGCTGCTTGAGCTTCATGACCGAACCGTAGGCGTCCACCTCGATCCCCTCGACGAGGGCCGGTGAGGCTTTGCCGGTGCGCACGCTGCTGAATTCGTGCTTCATGAAATCGAGGGCCTTATCCATGCCCTCTTCTGCGGTGAAAAGAATTTCGTCCATAAAATATCAGGTTCCGGTGACCAGCGTGCCGATCGGTTCTCCCGTGACCGCACGCTTGATGTTGCTCGGACCCGCGATGTCGAACACCACGATAGGCATCTTGTTGTCCATGCAAAGGCTGAAGGCGGTGGAATCCATAACCTGCAGCCGCTTCTGCAAGGCTTCAGTGTAGGTGATCCGGTCGTATTTCTTGGCCTCCGGATGCGTCTTGGGATCGGCATCGTAAATGCCGTCAACTTTGGTTGCCTTGAGGATGACGTCGGCGCCGATCTCATTGGCCCGGAGCGCTGCGGTCGTGTCGGTGGAAAAGAAGGGGTTGCCTGTGCCGGCGACGAATATGACCACGTGCCCGTTTTCCAGGTGCCGCAGGGCACGCCGCAGAATGAAGGGCTCTGCCACGTTGTTCATTTCGATCGCGGTTTGCACGCGGGTCGTCACGCCGAGGTCCTCCAGGCCGCTCATCAAGGCCATGCCGTTGATCACTGTGGCCAGCATTCCCATGTAGTCGGCCGTGGCGCGGTTCATGCCACGGTGGGAGGCGGCCAGACCGCGCCAGATGTTGCCGCCGCCGATGACCACCGCGAGTTGGACCCCAAGACCGGCCACTTCTTTGATTTCGGCCGCGAGGGCGCTGACGATCTGGGGTGAGATGTTGTCTTTG
>CAIZMQ010000006.1 GCA_903934135.1 uncultured Verrucomicrobiota bacterium | reverse complement strand
CTCGAAGGCCGCCATTCCGTCATTTTAAAGTACGAGGGGAACTCCTCGTTTGCCGAACTCTGTGAGAATTTGAAATCCAAATAAGTCGAAACTCTCAACCTAACCCCGACCCGCACCCTTTTACCGGCTGATCCTCAGCTTCCTCCAAACTACCCCAACCACCCCCATGCTGCCCCCAAATCACCCTGCCCCTGTCCCAACCAAAACCATTATGACAAGCCATCGGAAAAATCGCTTTTTCAACCGCGCTTCCCTCCCCGGCAACTCTCTCCAATGCGCCGCCGTAGCCTCCCTGCTCGTCCTCTCCACCGCCCACGCGTCCGTCGTCGATTGGAAATCAAACGGCGTAAGCACCAACTGGGCCACGGGCAGCAACTGGGTCGGCGATGTTGCCCCGGTCGCCGACCTGACAACCGACATCGCGAGCTTCAACCAAATTTCGTACGCTTTCCAGCCAACCAGTACGATTCCAAATGCGACTAACGTCCCTCCGATTATAGGAGGGGAAATCAACGGCATCCAGAGCGGTGATGGGACCACCGTTACGGCTCCTCTCATCCTATCAACCGGCACGGGCAATGGCCGCTTGAATCTCGGCAATAGCGGCATCGTCATGTATGCCAATTCCGGCACCTTCGCCCTCGGTAACACAGGGTCGCAGGGAGTGACCATCCTTGCCGACCAGGCTTGGGTCAACAACTCGGCCAGCCTCCTCACCGTGAATGCGCTTTCCGTCGATAATGGTTCTTCGGCCAACCCGGTGATCACCTTGTCCGGTTCGGGCACTGGTGGTTACTCATTCGGCAAAATCGAAGCTTCAGCCGTCACAAACTCCATTGTCCCAGGCGTCCTGTCCCTGCGCTTCAACCGGACTGGCGCCGGCACGATCACCTTGACCAGCGGCAACACCTTGCTCAAGGGGTTCCAGATCGGCGATGGGAGCACTGCTACCGTTCCCACCACCTTGACCACCGGCACGGGCAACAACCGCCCCGTGGTCGGCGACGGCGGCATCGTCATGAATGCCAATTCTGGCGCCTTCAACTTCGGTGCCACTGGGTCGCAGGGAGTGACGTTCGTGACCAACCAGACTTGGCAAAACAACTCGAGCAGCCTTCTCACCGTGAGTTCGTTGGCCGTCGATAATGGCTCGTCGAACAACCCCGTGCTCACTCTGTCCGGTTCGGGCACTGGTGGTTATTCAATGGGCAAAATTGAAAATTCAAGCGGCAGCACAGGCATCCTGTCACTGGTCATCAACAGGAGTGGCGCGGGAGTGGTCGACCTGACCGGCAATAGCACTTTCACGGGTGGCACGACCCTCACCGCCGGCACCTTGCAACTGTCCCATAACTCGGCGCTGGGCACAGGGACCTTCACCATCAATGGCGGCACGATTGCCTCTTCCGCCAGCGCCCGCACGACCGCCAACCCCCAAGTCTGGGGCGGTGACTGGACCTTCGGCGGCGCGAACAACTGGTCGACCGGTGTTTCCACCGTCAGTTTGAACGGCAACGTCGAGGTGACCGTCAGCGGGACCGGCATCCCCAACGTGAACAGCGTGATCTCCGGCACCGGCGACCTCACCAAGGCCGGTAGCGGCGCGCTGATCCTCGGCAACGCCAGTAGTTACGTTGGTCAGACCATCGTCAATGAAGGCACTCTGGAGATCGATTTCGGTAACAACAGCGTCGCCACGTCATCGGGGCAACAAAGCAACAAGATCCCCGCCACCTCCCCGGTGGAACTCGGGGGTGGCACCCTGACGGTAACCGGCGGCCTCAGCAGGACAGCGTGGACCGTAGTTCCCGACACCGCGTGGACCGCCGTGACGCCAGTCCCTGCCATAGCCGATCGCTACGAATTGACCTTTGCCACTCTCCCCGCCGTGAGCGTGGGTCAGCCGGTTACCGGCACAGGCATCACCGGTGGCGTTGTCCAGGGCATCTCGGCCACGACGCCAATTGTGACGATTGATGTTACCCCGGGCAGCGCAGCACCAGCCGCGACCGGCACGGATTTTGCCACTTCCGTCACCACCGCACCATGGACCGCGGCGGTGACCACCGGCCTTCCTTCAGGTCAGTATCAGTTGACCTTCGCATCGTCGATCGGCGTGACTCCGGGCCAGCCGGTCACCGCCACCGGCCTCACCGGCGCTTACGTGGTGAGGACCGATGGAAAAAACATCATTGTCGTGTCCAGCACGGCTCCAGCCGCCACTGGCACGGATTTCGCAATCGGTGCGTTTGCCCCAGATTCCAGCCAGACCTTGGCCAGCACCGCGCTCGTCACCGGCGATTCCACCATGACCGCGGCATTGAATGGGGGCAATGGCGTCATGCTGGATCTCGGGGCCATCACCCGCGCCGTTGGATCCACCGTCCAGTTGAATCTCCCCACCGGTACGCCTTCCGCCGCAAACGGAATCCTCACCAGCAACGGCAGCGCCTCGGCGGTCCTGCTGCAGAACGGTGTGGCTTATGCCACCGCCGGTGCCAACAACTGGGCCGCCAAGGACGCCACCGGCACCTTCATCGAGATCGCTTCCAGCAACCTGAACGAGGCCACGCTCCTCGGTGTGCCCAATAGCACCACGGTGACCGGGATCAACACAGTACTCGCTGCCGATTCAGCCCCCATCACGATGAGGAGCAACCTTGACGAAGCCCTCACCATCACAGCCAACGGCTTCACCATCACCACCGGTGGTGTTCTCGTCGGCTCAGCCGTCACCGCCAGCAACGGCCTCACCATCACCGGGGGCACCCTGAAGAGCGCCGCCACCGCCGCCAACCAGGACTTGGTTGTGATCAACAATGGAGCCGGCTCCCTGACGATCGATTCCGCCATCGCCAACTCCACCGCCGGCGCCACAGGCCTGACCAAGTCCGGCATCGGCACGGTCAAGCTCGGCGGCAACAACAGCTATACCGGTAGCACGGTGATCAACAAAGGCGTCCTTAGCCTCACCACCAATACCTCGCTGGCGAACTCTTCCGTCATCGTCATCGGCAAAGACCCCGATGCCGTCCTGAACCTTAACTTCACGGGCACGGAATACGTGGCCGCACTCACCATCAATGGCGTGGCCCAGCCCGACGGAATTTACAGTTCCTCAGATCCATCCGGACGCATCACCGGCGACGGCACCCTCACTGTCGGTGGCACGGTTACGCCGACGACGCCGACCATCACCACGGCCCCGACGGCCACCGCGATCACCGTGGGGCAGACTCTGACCGCATCGATCTTGAGCGGCGGGGTGGCCAGTGTGCCGGGAACCTTCGCGTTCACCACGCCCTCAACGGCCCCCGCGGTGGGGACCGCCAGCCAGCCGGTCACCTTCACGCCGAATGATACGGTCAGCTACACCACCGCGACGACCACGGCGAGCGTGACGGTCTATGCGTCCTACGCCAACGCCTTCGGGACGAACAGCCCCACGGCGATAAGTGCCAACGGCCTGGCCAATCTGGTCAATTACGCGTTCGGGGCCAACAGCCCGGGTGCGGCAGTGACCTTGCCGGCGTCTGCATTGACCGCCGACGCCCTGAGCCTCAGGGCCGCGGTCCGCACCAACGACCCGACGGTGACCACGGTGGGAGAGTCCGGAACGAACCTCGCACAGTGGAGCCCGACAACCATTCCGGGGGTGGCTGCACAAGATCAAACGGGGGCAACCCCGGGAGAAACCCAAATGCAGATCTTCAGCGCGCCGCGCGGAACAAATTCGAAATTGTTCCTGCTTTTGGAAGCAATCCAGTCCAACTAATCAGGCCCAGAATTGAGGTTTCCATGGGGCGCGGGGAAACCCACGCCCCGACCTTGGTTCGACGACCTTTCAGTTTACGACCCACCCATGACTCCTCCGTGAAAAAGACGCCCAAACTTCTCGCTGTTCTCACCGGTTTCGACCTGCTTGCCGCCTCTATCAGCGATCGACTTTTCGCAGCCACGATATGAATCCTTTGAGTTTCCTCACCACCGTTGCTGTTTCTGCGGCAACCGCAGGGTCTATCACCGGTCCGGCACACGCGGAAACCGACCCGAACGCGCAGTTCACCCTGAAGAATGCCGGAGGCATGGAAGTCCGCCTGGCCGCCGATGGCGCGCGCATCACCGCCCTCAAGGTGCCGGATCGGGCCGGCCTCCTCGCAGATGTTGTGCTCGGCCATGATGCCGTCGATTCCTACCGCACATCCGAAAAGAAACCCTACCTCGGTGCCACCCTTGGCCGCTACGCCGGCCGCATCGCCCATGGCAGCTTCACCCTCGACGGCGTCACCCACAAACTCGCGAAAAACAACGGTCCGAATCACAACCACGGCGGACTTATCGGCTTCGACAAGGTCGTCTGGAAGGCAACGCCTGGCCCCGACCGCGTGCGCTTCGACTACCGCTCCCCCGCCAGCGAGGAAGGCTATCCTGGAAACCTCGACGTCAGCGTGACCTACACGCTGACCGAGGAAAACGAACTTATCATCGACTATCAGGCCACCACCGACCGGGCGACGCCGGTCAACCTGTCCAACCACAGCTATTTCAATCTGGCTGGCGAGGGTTCGGAAAGCGTGCTGGATCATGAACTCATGATTTACGCGAATGAGATGCTTCTAATCGATGACACCTCGATTCCCGTCGGGAAAATCGTGCCCGTCGCCGATACGCCTTTCGACTTTCGCCAACCCAAGCAGATCGGGCGCGATATTGATCAAGCCAACGAGCAACTCACTCATGGCAGCGGGTATGACCACACGTTTGTTCTCAATCCAAACACGGGCGGTTCTCCGGAGCCGGCGGCCACCCTCTACGAGAAGAACAGCGGCCGAATGCTGCAAGTCTTCACCGACCAGCCGGGGCTCCAGCTTTACACCGCAAATTTCCTCGATGGATCCCTCACCGGAAAATCCGGACGTCCCTACCTGAAGCGCAGCGCGGTCTGTCTGGAGACGCAGCACTTCCCCGACAGCCCGAATCAACCGCTATTTCCCAATACCATCCTCCGACCCGGCGACATCTACCAGACCCGGTCGACGTATAAGTTCAGCGTGAGCGATTCCGCCGAGGAGTAATAAAGCCCGCTCCACGTCGGCGGCGAGATCGCTCGGGCTGTTCACCCCGCCGGAGCGACGATCATCACAATT
>CAIZMQ010000005.1 GCA_903934135.1 uncultured Verrucomicrobiota bacterium | reverse complement strand
TGGTTTCCAGCTTTTCCATGTATAGCGCGACTCAAGCCGCTGGAACACTGGCGCTCCAGTGAAAAGTGGGGTGACCGACGGGATTCGAACCCGCAACAACCAGAATCACAATCTGGGGCTCTACCATTGAACTACGGCCACCATTTTACCGGCGGGCGGGAGATCTAGGCGATGCCCACGGGCTTGGAAAGGCAAAAATCGTGATTCCGCCACCCCGCCTAGGGCGATTGGCTTGAGGCTGTGGATCCATTGCAATGGCTTGAAGAGAACCAGTGCTAGACAAAAGGGCCCGAAAATGCTGGGTTAGCGTTGTAATGGAAAGCAATCCGACCGCGACCCCTCGTACGGCGTCCAGCACCGTCCCGCTCCGCATCCGCACCGCCGCCACCCCCGCCGACTGGCAGATCGCTCACGGTTTGCTCGATGAAGAGCACCTGCTCGGGGCGGGACGCGAAGCGGGAGACCGGCTGTGCCAGTTCATTGTCCAAGAGGACGAAATCGTCGCCGTGCTCGTCTGGTGTGCCGCCGCGTGGCATCTCCAAGACCGCGACACCATGATTGGCTGGGACCCGGTCACCCGCTCGCAGCGTCTTAAACTCGTCGTGCAGCTGCGCCGCTTCCTCGTGCCCGGCAAGTCCCGCAGACCCAATCTCGCCTCCCAATGCCTCGGCCTCGCCCTGCGCGAACTGCCCGCGCGGTGGCATGCCGAGCACGGTTATCGTCCGCTCATGGCCGAAAGCTTCAGTGATCCGGAAAGCCATCACGGCACCGTTTACAAAGTCACCAACTGGACCTGCGCGGGCGACACCAAAGGCTTCTCCCAGGACCACACCGATTACTACCTGCCCAACGACCGCCCGAAAAAGCTCTGGCTCAAACCCCTCGACAAGAACGCCTGCGTCCTGCTGTGCGCTCCGGAAGTCCCGGATGACTGCCAGGCCGGTCTGACCGGCGGCGGCGGAGCCCGCAGCCCGTTGAAAGTCGGGCAGCTCAAAACCCTGCGCGACGCCTTCCTTGAAGTGCCCGACCCCCGCCGCCCGCAAAGCCGCCGCCACCCCTTGAGTGCCATGCTCACCCTCCTCGCCCTCGGCCTGCTCATGGGCGGTCGCGACATGAAAAACATCTGGCGGCGGGTCGCCAAACTCGACGCCGGCCAGCGTGCCGCCATCGGCCTCAAAGTGCGCCACAAGGAAAGCGGGCGGCTCAAGATGCCCGGCTACGACGCCCTCAACGACCTCATGAACAAGATCGATCCGAAAGCTTACGCCGCCGCCCTGACCGGATGGCTCCAGGCGAACTCCGGCATCCTCCCCCGCAGCCTCGCCATCGACGGCAAGAGCATCGGCGACGGCAAATGCGGCATGATCATCACGCTTTGCCGTCACGAAGACGGCCGCCCCGTGGCCATGATCCCTGCCACCGGCAAAAAAGAAGACAGCGAGGCCAGCGAAGCCCGCGCCCTGCTCGCCGACCCGCAAGTGCGCCTCGAAAACGCCCTCGTCACCGCCGATCCGCTCCACAACAAGGAACCCACCCTGCGCGTCGTCATCGAGAAAGGCGGCGATTACTTGATCGGCACCAAGGGCAACACCTCCAAGCGACTCGATACGGTGGAAAAAGCCCTTCAGGACACCCCCTTTTTGACCTGAGTTCCGACGGGAAGAACAACCACGGACGCATCGAAACGCGGCGCGCCGCCGTCAAGACGCTCAGCCCCGTGGACGCCGGACTCCTTTCGGCGCACAGTGCCATCAAAATCCATCGTGAGTGGGTCGAGAAGACCTGTCCGGAAACCGAGCATCAGCATACCCGCAGTTTTATCTCGAGCCTCCCGGCCGATCAGGCGGAGCGACTCGGGCGGGCGGTGCGCGAGCATTGGAGCGTTGAAAACAAGAACCATCACAAGCGCGACCACCACGTCTGGCAGGAAGACCGCCACCGGCACCGGCGAGTCAACATCGCCCAGAACCTCGCGCTGACGCGCAACGCCCTGTTGGCGATCATCCCGTTCGACGAAAAGAACAACCTGCCTTCCTTAATCGTCGATTACCAAGATCGAAAGCAGCTGGCCATCGATCTGATCCTGAAAGCCAAGCCGTTCCCATGAATCCTCCAGCCAAACGCCCTAAGGCACTCCGGGGGTATCAGGATTTCAAGGTAGAGCATGGGTTCAAGCCCACCACGGCAAAGCTCAAAGCCTATCTGCTGAAGTCCCCATCGAAATACCGGAATTTGCCAGACAGGGCCGATGGAACGGGATGGAC
>CAIZMQ010000004.1 GCA_903934135.1 uncultured Verrucomicrobiota bacterium | reverse complement strand
TGGCCGTCAAAGACTAGGTGAGCACCGACCATCAACCTCGCCGCAAGCCAATCGGTGCGCAGCATCTTGACGGTGAAGTTTCCCGCACTGTTGAAGCCGCCTGACTCAAGTTCCAGGGCCAGTTCTGGTTCAGCGATGAGCGCTCGATACTCTGTGCTGCCAATGGAGATCGTCTTGGCGAAGTCGTCGAAGACGGACCCGAGGTCTGAAGCCATTTGCTCAAAGACGGTCACGCCGTGAGAAGATGTGTCAAAAAGCAGAAAGCCCCTCCCGCGTTTCCACGAGAGGGGCTGCCGCTGTTGCCGGACCCAATTAGGAAGGTTTGACCAGGCGCCGGATGCCTTGGCTCATCGCCGCCCTGAAGCCGTAGAGACATTCGACGGTGACGAAGATTCGGTTGGAGCTGGTCTCCGTGTAGCGGAGGTAGCCGAAGGTGAGACCGGTCTCGGGATCGGTGACTGCGCCGGCCTCGTCGTACTCGGCCACGGGCACCAGGTAGCGCATGGCGATGGCCATACCACTGGGGTGCGCCGCAAAGCCGACCAGATCCTCGCCGTTGTCGGGCAGGATGGTGGACGGAAACACGTCGAAGCCTGCGATGCGCCGCAACTGGGCCTCGATCACGCCCGGGGTAGCGAGCGGGAGGATGAAGCTCTTGTTGACCACGTCATCGGTCAGGATGTTGGTGTAGTAGGCGTCATCGAGGACGAGCGCACGATCGGTCAGGGGCATCTTGACCGCGCTGCACGCTTCGCGAATTTCCAACGTCTTGCGGTAGGTGAAATCGGTGGCCTCGAATGGCGGAATGGCCGGAGCACCGAAGTTGGCCGCTGTGATTTCGGACAAGACGTCTTTGAGCACGTCCTCGGCCAATTGCTTGACCGCGGACATGACGAGATTGTCCAGGATGGGCAGCGCCGTCTCGGCCGCCTCGCGTGCCGTGACGTGGACCGTCTTGTATTTGTGACGGTTGAGGACGACGGGAACCACCGTGATGGTCGAATCGGCGTTGAGGGTGTAGTTGCCAGCGAAGTCGCTGGATTGGCTCGGGGCACCGATGACCGGGACACGCACGGTGTCGAGCTTGTCGGCCGGTTCGGGGCTGAAGTTGGTCGAGAAGGCGCGCAGGGGAGTTAGCCCCGACATGAACGGCTGGAGCGCGTTCTGCGCGACCTTGATGTCTCTGACGTTGGTGAGGATGTTTGCCATGGTGTTTACTTGTTAGAGGCTGCGAGGATGGTCGCCTTTTGCTGCGAGGTGAGTTGGCGCCAGAAGGCCGTTTGCTCAGCGGGATCGCTGATAGCGGCAAATTGTTCGGCTAGCTTGGGCACGTGCGGCTCGGCCGTGGCGGTGACATTGGCCGGGGCCTGATTGCCGGTCTCGGCTACGATTTCGGCGGCACGGGCCGCTGCGCGTTTTTCGAGATCCTGCTCATGGGCCTCGATGTCTTTGTTCCGGTTGGAGAGCGATTCGATCGTCTGTCGGGCGGTGGCCAGGTCGCTGGCCAGTTGTCCGCGCTCGGCGCTCACGGCCGTGAGCTCCTGAGAGAGAGCCTCGGACTTGGAACTGAGGGCGGTGATTTGTTCGTTGGCCTCGGTCAGGAGCGAATCCTGCGCCTTGGCGTCTTCGGTGACTTTGGCCAGGGAAGCTTGTGCTTCGGCCAATTCGGTTTCGAGTATGGTCGTGTCCATGGCCTGCGCGGCGGTGTCAACTTCGCGCACGTGCAACTCGCGCAAACGGGCCATGACTTGGGCCTTTCCATCAACCATGCCGGCCAAGTTCAGACGCATGGCGCGGCGACCGCTGAAGGTTTGTCCTTCCATGGCCTCGTCAGGGATTTTGCGCCCGCGATAAAGCACTGCTGAACGGAAGTCGGCCGCGATGTCCTCGACCTCGCCTTGCAGGTAATCTTTTTGCTCCTCGGTCAGCGAGGTGCCGGGTGTGCCGGCGCTCTTGAATTTGCCGGCGGCGAAAACTTCCATTTTGAGTCCGGCTTGGGCGAAGGCTTCGCTGGAGTCGACAACTGGCAAGATGACGCCGATAGAACCGACTCGGGCGCTGGGCGTGGCGTAGACCGCGTCGCACTGGCTGGCCACCCAGTAGGCGGCCGAACACATTTGCCCGGCACTGAATGCATAGACCGTCTTGTCCTTTGAGGCCGCGGCAACTGCCGCTGCCAGTTCGGGAGTTCCGTTGACCGAGCCGCCGGGGCTGTCGATGTCCAAAAGGATAGCCTGTACGTCCTCGCGTTCCTTGGCTTCATGGACCGCGGCCATGACTTCCTCGGTGTCTGTGGCGCCGAAGACGAGTTGGTCGATCACGTCCGGGTTGCGCATCATTGGTCCGCGCAAAACCACGGTGCCGATGCCGCCTTCAACCGAGAGGAGGTGGGACTCGGGACGAAGCGTGGTGGGAACGCCCTCTTTGAAAAACGATTGTGCCGCGCTGTAGATGACTCCGAATGCTTCGGGAGTAATCAGCCACGGCTGCTTGTGCAGCTGACTCAAGTTCACGGCTCAGGCCGGGGTGTCAACTTTCACGGCTTCACCGGCGGGCTTGTAGAGCATTTCCGGCGGCAGACCATACTTGGCCGCAGTGTCCATGATGAGCTTTGCGTCCTGGGCCCTGCGCTCAAGTTCCTCGCGGAAATCCGCGCCGAGTTCCTGAAAGTGGTCGGTGAGGGTCTTGAGGCCCATGTCCACGTCCGAGCGGTTTTGCTGGGCCTCGCGGCCGGCATCGACCGTGATGCGCCTCGGTGTGGTGCACGAGATCCTCCACCAATTGGGCAGAGGGGCGAGTTGCCGCTTATCGATGGCATCGGCGATGACAAAGGCCCAAACCGGTTCGATGAGCCGCCGGATCAGGATGAGCTGCCGGAAGGAAAAGCGTCGGTCGGCCTTGGCCACAATGAGCCGAACGCCGGCCCCGCCAACAGAGCTGGAATCGGCGGCAAATTCGTAGGGCAGCACGCCGAGCGCGGAGTCACGCCGCAGGTGGTTCAGAAAGCCCGTGAAAGTCGGACTCGGGCGGTTGGAGACAAATGTGTCGATGGACTCGTCGGGTTGCAGGGCCACGATTTTACCGCCCATGATTTTCTGCAGGCTGGCGGGATCAGACGGAGCGGCAGTGTCGGTGGGGGTGCCTAGGGAAAAGTCCTCGGAGTCATTGAGCAACTCCGCCCTAGCGGTCTTGAGCACACGGGCAATGTCGGCATTGTCTTTAACGGCGTGCTTTTCCAAGGCGATGAGCTCCATTTCATCGAGGACGTGGTTGATGGAGTGCTGGATTGTAGGCGCATTGCGCACCGAGCTAGCCGACTCGGGCTCGAAAATGTGGAGAACCGACTCAGAGGCAATGTCGCGCGTGCCGAAATCCTCCAGCAGGCGGTAAAAGCGGGGCGAACCATCCGCAGCCAGCCCGATACCATCGACTGTCTCGTCGGTTTCATCCCCGATGCGGTGAGATTCGATGAGTTGGAGTTTTGGTTGTCCGCCTTGTTTGACCTTGAGCACGAAGTATTCGCCATCGACGTCGATGCCACGGCAAATGAGCGACTGGCACTCCTCGAAGCTGAATCGGCCGGTGACCTCGCAACGCGATGACCACCGCCGGAAATACTCCTCGGCCTGCGTGTTCCATTCGGGGCTGGAGCTTTGTGCCTGCGGCCGGATGCCGTCCCCGGTGGAGTAGATGGCCATGTTGGCCACGAGTTCACGGACAAAGCCTGAATTGCGATGAAGGTAGCGCGAGCGCCGGACAAGCTCGCGACGGACTCGGGGCGTGAGGTCGAGTTTTCCATCACGGGGGGCTGCCCCTGGCACGATACCGCGGCGCCGAGAGGGGTTGGCCGCATCGTAAGGAGAAGCCCAGGCCTGCGGTTGGAGAACCGGCGGCAGAATGAGAGAGGCGAGTTGGCGCAGCTTGCTGATCATCGGTCAATAAAGGCGATGCGGGATTGCCCGACGCGGGCGGCGGGTGGGTAGGAGGCGGGGGCGAGCTTGCGCAGGGCTGACTGGCAGGCCGCGATCACCGTATGAATTTCGTCGATGCGGCGCTTGGTGGCCGATGAACCCGAGTCGGACCAACTGGCCAAAGTCTTGGTCAGCTCCGCCTTGTGGACGGAGAGGATTTCCTCCACCTCCGCGCGGGTGAACCCGATGGTGTAGTCGACAGTGGCCACCTTGTGCGCGCGGTCAGTGTCAAAGCTCGGTTAGGCGGATATAGGAGCGAACAAGTCGCGTCGGTCGCATCTTGCGCCACACGCCATCTCCTGAAGTGCTATCGCGCTCGCCCTTGCCGTTGGTGTTTCCCTCCACCGTCACGATCTGAGTTGAGCCCTTGGATTGGTCGCGGATGACTACGCCGATGTGGCTAAAGTCGAATATGGCGAGGTCGCCGGCCAAGGCCCTGGCCGTTCGGCCGAGTATTTGCAGATTCCGCTCCTTAGCCCAGTTGGCGAAGTCGAAGGCGGCGGCGGTTTTGGGACGCCAGAGTTCAAGGACTTTGTCGTTCCGGAACGACAAAGTCTCTCTGACGGACGGGTCTTTGAGCCACTTTTTGATAACCCAACATACAAATGCTGCGCACCACGGCCATGGGGCTGGTTTGAGCCAAGTGGCCGATTGGTATTCGAGGATTTTGGGTCCGCGGTTGTTGCCGCCGACCTCGCGGACTCCGATTTCTGCTGCGGCAATATTGGCGAGTTTTTTGCGAAGGCTCATGCCTCCGGCTCGGAGTCAACCTGCGCTTCTCCAGGCGGAGTAAATTCCCGGCCGATAATCTTGAGCATGACGGCCGCCACAACCTGCATGCACTCGCAGTCCCAGTAGTGGTTTGGGCGCTGCCCGATTTGCTTCCACCGCCAGGTGCCGTTGAGGTTGACCCGGTGCTCGCTTTCCATCTGGCTGAGGTAGTCGTCATCGATGTCGTCGGGAACTTCCCAAGTCGGGCCCTTTTCGGGGTTCTGATTCCTTCGCAGGCGGGAAAGGATGTCTTTGACGTTAAGGTTGGACCAGTAGAAGACCGACGCCTTCTTGTCGGCTGACAAGACCACGCGGCGGCGAGGGGAGTAGAAGCGGTGGATGGCGCGGTTGCCGGCAAGCTTGTGTGAGAAGGTGGAGCGCTTGTCGCCGATGAGTGCAGTCCAACCATGATCGGCACAGTGGCGATAGACTTCGTAGGCATTGTGACCGGCATCGAGAAAGACCAGGTTCGGGTGAATAGCAAACCGCTCCTGCAGGCTGGCGATGTCTTGGAAGGTAAGGATTTTTTCGTTCCACATCAGCCGCGAGGAGCCGGTGGCACTCCATGAGCGCACGACGGCAAAGAGGTGATCCATCTGCACGTCGATGGTGAGAATGCGCAGGAAGGCGGCCGCCTGAGCTTGGTCTGGGGCGCCAGGCACGATCTTGCCGGCCTTGTTCATGATGGCCTCGTCTTCCCAAACCTCCCCCTTGCAGTAGCCGGTCCGTTCGATCTCCAGCTTGTAGTCATCGGCCATCTCCCGCCAAGGGATCGCCAGCCGGTTCTGGTAAAACTGCTTGAGCGAGGAGAAGTCGCCCTGACGCGCTGTGGCTTTGGCACGCAAGTAGAGTTCGGCTAGAACGCCCCAACTCTGTGAGCATAGCGAGTTCCAATGGAATCCGGCGTTTTCATCAGACGCCTTGGGATTAGCTGCCACGTATTTCCCCGAGGCATTGAGTTCGCGGCGTTGACGCTCGGTATCCTCGAACGGGCGGCTGCAGCCCGAGCAGAGTAGAACGGTGGACTGGCGCACGGCTTGGTAGTCCCAGTTGTCGTTCTCGTCGCGAGCCGACTTGCTCCACTCGATGTTTTCCCAGGCGAAGGGCTGCCGCAGAGAGCAGGTCGGACAGGCAAAGGTCCACTCTCGTTGGTCGGTGGTCTCGAACTTGCGCTGTGTGTCGTCGCCTTCTTCGCCGGCCTGCGACATGAAGACGCACTTGCCGAGCCAGCCAAATGCGGTGACGCGGGCCTCGGCCTCAGCCATGTGTCCCGGTGGCCACCGCCAAGTTTCGTCGCCAATGAGCCACCTGATTGATCGGCGTTGCAGGTTGGTTTTGTTGTGAGCTCCGAGAACCCAAAGCGTCATGCCGTTGCGGAAGTGGATCGTGCTGTTCTTCTTTTTGTGACGGTTGCGCGGGTAGAGGGCTCTAACCGGCGCGCATTCGTCGAAGACTTTCTGCAAGCGCGACTCGCTCTGGTCCTTAGCGTCCTCGTCGGTCTGATCGAGCCAGAGGGTGGGGCCCGGGAGATTTGGAATGATGTAGCAAAGTCCGAGTTCACCCACGCTCGTCTTGCCGCACTGAATGGCTGCGATGATGGAAATCAGGTGGATGGCTGGATCGGCCAAAGCCTCGAGTGGTTCGCGCAGCCAGGGGGAGTTGTCTGAGCGGAACTTACCGGGCAGAGGCGAATAGGGAATGGAGGCAATGTGCTCCTCAGCCCACATCCACGGGGCACGCCGGTCGGGCGGCTCCCATACTTCCCGCCAAAGACGGTCGAGTTGCTTGTGGTGGCTCATTGGCCCTCGTGGAGCAAGGCTGCGAATTCGTCGATGGCCAGCGAGAGTTCCTTGCGGATGCGCACCGCATCCAAACCGGAGAGAATCGGAGGCAGTTCATTTTCTAATCGCTTGCGCAGCAGTGATACGGCCTGTCCCACATGATATGCCCATCGTGACCTGACTTCTTCGTTGGGCACGTATTCGCCCTTTCGCACCGAGAGGCGAAACTCCCGCTCCATGACTTCGGCTAGGAGTTTGCGGGCTCGGAGAGCTGATTCCTCGTCCGGTGCAAGAGCCGCCCCGCCTTTGAGTCCCTTACGAGCCATAAATTCACGCCATGCGGCCACATCATGGGTGCCGTTGGCTGAGGCCATTGGGCTATCGCCCATTTTTTTCCACGCGTGGATAGCTTGCCGGCTGACCCCGAGAATTTCGGCCAGCTCGTGGTAGCTGGCTGCGGATGCGGCATCATTGCCGCTTGATCCGGCAGCGATTGATTGGAGCATTGACCTCTCGCCGCGGCTGAGCTTGCCGCCTGACTGGACTCTGCTGATGAGGTTACCGAAGTCGCGGCTGAGGATCTTGCGCGCAACCTCCGGCGGAATCTGCTCCATTCAAGGAGCGAATGGCGTCAAAGCGGACGACCCACCATGTTGATAAAGGCTTTGGCGGGGAAGTGATCTGGGAGCGACATGAATGGCGTGTTGGCCAAATGGGACTGAACTGCGAGCCAATCGATCTCATTGTCCTCGGTCATGGCCTGCCCAACGTAGGATTCGATGAGATAAATCGCGTTGTTCATCGATCCAATAATGCTGCGGTTGCTTCTTTTGGTGGCTACCACGGTGATGTTTGACCCATCAAAGTCCCCGTTGACCATCATGTAGGACGCCTCGATGTGGAGGAGTAGGTGTTGGAGGAAGCTTTCGTACGTCTTGTAGAGGCGCAGGTCCATGATGAGGGGCCAGAGTGAGGCATCGTGCATGATCAAGGCATGAGTGCCAGCGCGCGGGATGCGGAAGACGTCGGCACTCCATGAATCCTCGCGCCCGGTTTGGGCAACCTTACCCTCCTTGAAGGAGAGATCGCATTTGAGCCGTTTGGCCAAGGCCCGCGAGAGGTGGAGGATCATTTGGGCGAGATGACCTTAAGGAGCGCAGTCAGGCCAAACCCACGGGGCATGTTCCGCGCAATTTCCCAGTTCTGCAGCGTGCGCAGGGAAACCCCGAGCTTGGTAGCTGCCTCCTCCTGAGTGAACCGGCGACGCTCGCGGTACTCCTTGAGGACCTTGGCGAACCGTTTGCGAGTGATCTTGGTCATAAGGCAACTACGCGATAAGCGCAGGGTGGCTGTCAAGGTTGACACGGCGCTGACCACCAGATGCGAGTCCTTTGCGCTCATACCTCGGTGGCCGATCCGGCGGCTCTTAAGCCCAATCCGGCCAACCCCAACCGGCACAGCGCCCACCAGATACAGTTGCTGGCCGCCATTATCCAAGAGCAGGGGTGGAGGGCTCCGATCACGGTGAGTAAGCGCAGTGGGCTCATTGTGCGTGGACACGGCCGACTTGAGGCTGCACTCCTCATGGGCTGCGACAAAGTGCCGGTCGACGAGCAGGACTACGCAAATGAGG
>CAIZMQ010000003.1 GCA_903934135.1 uncultured Verrucomicrobiota bacterium | reverse complement strand
GCGCCGGTCTTGTCCCAGATAATGTAGTGCATGGGCAGTTCGATGTTGCCCACGAGAGGAACCTTGGGAAGCCAGACGCTGACGTCGCCTCCTTGCAGCATTTCCTTGACCTCCGCCACGGATTTGAAGTTGCTGAGAAGGTAAAGCGCGAGGTCGGTGGCAGCCAAAGCCTTCGCGGCATCGGATCCGGCGCCAGCTGGCGATTGCGACCCGGGCAGTTCGTTGGTGCTGAGCGACAACCCTTGGTTATTGGCCGATTCCACCATCATATTGATGCCATTGCCTACGCCGACATCTGCACTCACTCCCAACACGGGAAACTTTGTCTCGAAGGACAGGCCGGGCTTGTTCCCCGGCGCCACGGAAACGACCTTGGTTCCTGCCGGGACATACGACATCTCAAAGGGCATCATCGCCGCGTATTCCATCGTCTTCGCGCTGTAGGCGTTGCCCTTTGTGTCGGTGATCATCAGCGCCGTGCAAGCCCAAGCGCGCGGCGGAAGCAACAGGGCAGTAAGAGCGAGAACGAGGGGTAGAATGCGTGTCTTATTCATAAAAGTCATGAGTTTAATCCCACCCCTAAGCTCTACAAGCCCCCTCTTCCACGATCATCGGCGAATCAGCCGATGAGGCCTCCCGGTGTAGGGTCGATCCGGCGACCGCGGTCGGCCAGGTTGAGGGCGAGTAATGCGTTGCTGCCTAGGTGGTCACTGCCGCTGAAGTTCGCCACCAAGGTGTAGGCCCGCGTGCTTTTGGCCATGGTCACGGGCTCCTACTTCGTCATGAAGACGTCCTTCTTAGGAAACATGTCGAAGACGGAGGCGTCGACACCGAAGTTGGTGGCGAGGACGTCGGGCGACTGGCCCGCGATCCATTGCGTGAGGTCGATCGTCTGGTAGTGACCAGTGTTGAAGACGATGAGGATGCGGCCGGTTTCTTTGCCGGTGTTTTCGATCGAATGACCGAACCCCTGCGGCATGTAAGCGACGTCACCCTGGTTGATCGTCTCCTTGCGGAAGCGGCCCTTCGATCCGAAAAGGGTGACTTCGAATTGTCCGCCGAGCACGTATTGCCATTCGGCTGCATTGGGATGCCAATGGAGAGTGCGCAACGCGCCGGGTTCCATTTCAAGCACCACGCCCGTCATGGTCGTGCTGATCGGGAACTGCGATCCGTCGACGCGCCATTCTTTGCCACCGTCGAAGACCTCCAACGGATTCTGCGAGAGCAGACTGTATTTGTGAGTCAGTGGCGGGGTCTTCCAGCCCTGCAACGGGGCGGGCGCAGGCACCGCCGGGGTCTTCCCCTTGGCGAAATACACTTCCTTCTTCGGAAAATTGTCGAATGTCGAAGCTGGGACACCGAAGTTTTTGGCCAGGGTGTTTTTGTCTACCAAACTGATCCAGTCGCTGATGCTGAAGGTGCCGAACTCGGAGAAATAGCCGTTGTCGAACACGAGGAGGAAATGGCAGGGCTTGTCGCCGAGCGTTTCGATGACGTGGCCATGGCCGCGCGGGAAATACCAGAGATCACCGGGACCGAAATCGTTGGTCTCCGAATGGCCGGCCGGATCGATCACCGTGGTGCGGACCCGTCCTTCGGTGACAAACCCCCACTCCGCCGCCGTGGCGTGCCAATGCAGTTCGCGCATCACGCCGGGATCCAGGCGCATGGAAACACCGGCGATACTTTTCGAAATCGGCAACTGCGCGACGGTGGCCTCTTTGCCAT
>CAIZMQ010000002.1 GCA_903934135.1 uncultured Verrucomicrobiota bacterium | reverse complement strand
GATCTGTCCCAAAAACATAGAACTTCAATCCTCCCGCCTCTCCTGTGTAGGTACCTTTGGCAGCAGATTTAATGGCACCAAGGCGCTCAACTTGCCACGCACCTCCAGTGCTAGAAGTCTGGATGAAAGTAATCCTAAAGACCGTGTCTGCATGGTAAGCCTCACCAACTGATCCGTTTCCGCTAGCGGCCTCCTGCACCACATAGTTGTCAGCGCCGATGTTAAAATTGAAGATCTTTTGCTCCTCACCAGCAGAACGGAGGTCGACACCTTTGTTACCGCTGCGAAAGTTGACGGCTAAATCAAAACTGAGCGACTGGCCATGTTGCAAGGGTTTGGCCAATGTGCGGTAGGCCTCGACCGAGGCGCCATCGCCACGCGCTCTGAGACCAAAAGCCCGACTGTCAGCACTGTTCACACCCGACACCCCCTGGCCCAAGGAGCGCGAATCTCCGACGAAAAATCCGCAGCTCTCGGGCGTGCCCCCATTGGCAACGAGATTCCAGCCTAGGAAACCATTGCCCCCGTTGTCTCCACTCTCCCAGGCGGGTGACTTTTGGTAGACAGGCTCGTCGGGGGTGTCGGCCCACCCCGTGAGGGCCGGAAAGAGAACGAGACCGGCAACTAGAAGACGAAAAGAGAATGAAGGGATTTTTTGCATTATGAGTACTTTTTGGAGCAAGTAGCAGGAAACCCGAAGTTCGTACCCAGTTAATAGTTAACCACGCGCGGAGCGCCCGGCTCCGGATTTCCGCTTTTTCACGGTCGCACCGTCCACCCATTTGCTGCCGACAAGAAGGCACTGCTGGAATTTCGGCGCGCCAAGAACGTTGAAGTAAACTTGCCCAAGCAGCATTTCCACCGCGGCCACCCCGAGGCTCTCATTGTCTTGGTGCATCCCGGCCCAATCGGGCAAATCTTCCGTTCGATCCAAATGCAGCAACCCGAGGTCTCGGGGAATGCGGCGCCCCGAAGAAACCGCCCAATGCTTAATCTCGGGGTGAAGGGTGAGGACCACATCCGGCCGGTGACGGTCCAGCCAACGGAGGAATCCTGCGCGCCCATCGGAGGAGTATCCCTGTGGCGGAACGCGGTCGGCCCGGGGCAACTGAGTCTGGGCGACAAGGAAGCCCCCGCTAAAACGATGCTCGGCCACTTCATCGACATAAGGATGAATGCAAAGGCCGGGGCGACGATAACCCAGCTTGAGTAGTCTGCGGACGGCTTCGGCAGCGGTCTCGAACTGGTTGTTCAGCACGCAGGAAAGTTCGGGGAGGACGGGGCGCTCGCCGAGCACGATCGCCGAGGATCGTTCCCAGACCACGTCCATCTCTCTTGGCAGGCGTCGGCCGCCGAAAGGGCCGGTGATGAGCAAACCGCGAACGCCACGAGTGTTGAGGATGCGCACAAGACGCGCGGGCGTCATGCCCTTCTCGTGGAGGAAAAACTCGTCGATACCGAATCCCAATTCCGTGGCACGATGCCGGATGGCACGCACCCACTCGAGCACCCCCGCGACGCGCGCATCCTCGAGATGACTCGATGTATAAACTATGCCGATGGTTCCGCGGAAGCTGGCCGTGCTGCTGCCGCGGATCTGGGAGAGCAACTGCGACACCGCAGGGTTTGCTTCGTAGCCGCTTTTCTCGGCTAGGGCGCGGATGCGCTCGCGCACGGCAGTGCTGATCCGCGGATGGTTCCGCAAGGCCAAAGAGACAGTGGCGGCGGAGACGCCGGCCAGCTTGGCCAAGGAGCGTACAGTCGGAGATGCCACGACGTAGTCATCGGCCCAGACTCCGCATGCGTCAACTGTTGACTTCGAGCGCGAGTCGAATTTCCAGCAGAGGCCGCTAGAGTCCAATGATGTCGTTCAAACGTCCCCCAGCCTACACACTGGCTTCCATCTTGGCCGTCGCATGCTGCACCGAGTTGCCAGCCACTCCGGGAGACGCTGCTGACCCTTGGAGCAAAGTCCAGGCTGCGCTGGCGGCGATGGACACGGGG
>CAIZMQ010000001.1 GCA_903934135.1 uncultured Verrucomicrobiota bacterium | reverse complement strand
CCGCATGAAGCAAGGCTGCAATCCGAGTTGGCCGGTTTGCAAGGAGACAGCCCCCGCGTGCCTGCCCTGCCGAAGTCGGCGCTGGCCGAAGGTCTGCTCCGTAATGTGCCCCGCCTGCGTTCGCCCGGCAAACGGCGTTCCGCTTTGGAGAAAGCAGCTGAAATCGATCCTGCCTGCACCGCGGCGCTGGTCGAACTCGCGGAGATGGAATTTCAGGCCGGGCGATACGAAAAAAGTTTGGGTTTGTTCGCGCAGATCGAAGAAATCGAGCGCCCCTTGCTGCGGCGGCGCGCGGTCCGGTGGTGGACCGATCGGGCGACGCGGCCTTTGCTGCGTTCGCTTTTTGGCACGATGCTCTGCCAGTGGCACCTTGGTCGTGCCGGGGAGGCGGCCGAGACAGGCCAGCGATTGCTGGAGACCGATCCGGACGACCATACGGGTGCGCGGTTTTATGTCCCGCTCCTGCTGTTGTTGGCCGGAGAGAACGAGGAGGCGTCTTTGTTTTTCCGGCATTATACCGTGCGCTATCCGGGAGATATGCCGCACGCCTGGCTGAGTTTCGCCTGGGGCCTCACCCTTTGTCTCGAAGGGGACGACCAGGGGGCGCGGCAAAAATACCGCGAGGGCATCATGGCCAATATTCATATTGCGCCTCGCCTGCTCGGGGGACGGCCATCGCCGGAGGATATTTATCATCCCAGCGAGCGCGACGAGCCGCACTCGGCGGTAGAATTCTCGGGGTCGTTCGGCGGACTCTGGGATCGCGAGGCGGCGGCCCTCCGTGTGCTTCGCGAGACGCACGAAGAAATGGGCCCGGTTTTACGCGAGCTGGTTACGCGGCGGAGGGCTTTGATCGACTTGATGGACCAGCGCTACGATCCGGACTATCGGGCGAACTGGACGCGCATGGTGGAGGAGGAGGAGGCGTTCGTCAAAAAGGCCCTCGAATAGGATGGTCGGGAAAGGTTCACATCGAGGTCGAGACGGGCGGGGCGGTCGCCTCGGGAGCCGGTAGGTTCTCGAGAGCCGGGGCGGAGGGGGCCGCATCGGGCAGGGGGATCTTGGTCGGCACACGCGCCGGTTCGTCGACCGGGGTGGGAATGAGTTCGGGCAGCGGTTCAAGCGGAACATCTTCGGGCATGATGTCCAGATTGGGATCGGGCAGGGCGATATTATTGAAGGTTTCTTCGTCGTAGTTTTGTGCCCCATGTGGAACGCGCCCGGAGACATTGTTCCGGGATCTCCCATCGGCGGCGGCCGAACGAAGTCCGCGTTTTCGAGGTGCCACGGGTGGTGCCGGCTGCAGGTCTTCATTGGCCATGTAACCGACCTGGCCGTCTTCCAACTGCACGCGGCTGTAGCCGAATTCTTTGCGCTGCAGCATCACAAGCTTCCCGCTGCGCAGGCTGAGGTCGGCACCCCCGGCCTGTTGCGGTCCGAGCCGGAAAAATTGGGCGTACTCCGTGCTGACCACCATATTACCGACGAAATTGGGCGACGGCTCGAGGGGAACGGTTTCGCAGCCTGTGACGGACAGGACAAGAGCGAGGCCGGCGGCCATGACGGAAAGGCGCGTCTTTTTCGACATCGGCAGGGACCTTTAGCACAGGAGTACCCCTGCCGCGAAGGCGATTCGCGGTCCGGTCGACAAATCGTCCGTCCGCTCGTATAGAAAAGGCGATGTTCCGCAGCCCGATCCCCGCGTTATTTCTGCTACTGTTGTCGACCGCGTGGGTCCGGGCCGATCAGGGCCTGACCGCCGAGGTTTTTGCTCTCAAAGAACAGGGGATCGGCTATGGCGGTGCGTTTGTCCCGTCCGGGGAAACATCGGCTTGGGCCATGGATTGCTCCAACACCGCCCGTTATCTGCTGCGGCGGGCGCGCGGGGTCGAACTGCCGCGCACGGCATCCGAACAATACGACTACGTGCGTTCGCGGGGAAAGTTGAAGCGGGTGGGCGGACTCTTCGGCGGCGTGCCGGACACCGAATGGTGGGCCAAGCGGTTGGAACCCGGGGATTTGCTTTTTTGGGAACACACCTATAAGCCGCAGCGCAAGCCTCCCGTTACTCACGTCATGGTCTATCTCGGACGCGGCGAACGCGGCGAATTGCTCATGGCCGGTTCGCAAAGCTCACGCGGGGTCGGGGTCTACCAATTACAACCCCGTGTCGTCTACGGCGGCCACGGGGGCTTTTTCGGACTCTTCAAAAAGAAGGGCCGGCTCGTCGCCTACGGACGGCTGCGCTAGTTTCCGCAACTCCCGGCCGGCCGCTTAGAAAGTATGGATGAAGAGCCCGGAGCGAAGCTTCGGCTCGAACCATGTGCTTTTGGGAGGCATGATTTGGCCGGCGTCGGCGATGTCCATCAGTTGCCGCATGGTCACGGAGTGAAGGGAGAAAGCGACGGCCGCGCGCTTGGCGTCGACTTGCGCACGCAAATAATCCGTGCCGCGGATCCCCCCGACGAAATCGATCCTCTTGCTCGTGCGCGGGTCGTCGATGCCGAGGATGGGAGCCAGGATGGTGTCCTGCAGCAGGCTGACATCAAGGCGGGAGACCGGATCGGCACCGGCCGGAACATCAAAGGCCAAGCCGAGCCAATGGCCGCCAAGATACATCGAGACGTGGCCGGGGCTAGCCGGCACTGGTCCCGCCGAGGGTGACAAGCGGCAGGCGTGACCCACCCGGACAAGGAATTCTTCGGGATGCAATCCGTTGAAGTCGGTGATCAGGCGGTTGTAAGGCAAGATTTGCAGTTGGTCCTGCGGGAACATCACGGCGGGGAACCAGTTGTAGTCTTCTTCACCGGTGTGGTGCGGATTGGCCTCACGTTTGGCCACGCCGACCCGAGCCGCGCCGGCCGAGCGGTGATGTCCGTCGGCGATGTAGGAATGTGGGACCGAAGCGAATGCCGAGGTGACCGCCGCAGTGTCGGGCATGCGCCAGAGGGTGTGTTGCACGCCGTCGGGTGCGGTGAAGTCGAAAAGCGGGGGCCCTTCCGCCGCGGTTTGCATTAGTGTGGCTATTTCCGGAGTCGACTCGAAAGCGAGAAACACCGGCTCGATATGGGCGGAGAGCGCCGTGTTGAGTCGTACCCGGTCATCCTCCTTGTCCGGCCGCGTCTTCTCGTGTTTCTTGATCAATCCCGCCGCGTAATCGTCGGCATGGCAGACTGCGGTGATACCGGTCTGGGCATGGCCGTCCATGATTTGGCGGTAGAGGTAAATCTGCGGTGCGTCTTCGCGCACCAACTCACCGTCTTTCTGCAGTTGTTCGAAATTGCGCCTCGCCTGCTCGTAGACATCAGGGCCGTAGGGATTGACCCCATCCGGCAGAGTGGCTTCGGACCTTACGACCCGGAGAAAACTGTGCGGTTGGGTGGCGATAATTTGTCGCGCCTCCGCCGTGTCGAGCACGTCATAGGGAGGTGAAGCCAGTTCCGCCGCCAGATCGGTTCGCGGGATGAGTCCTTGAAAAGCACGGATACGCATGTGGCCGCACACCGGACCAAAAGTGGGGCGCTGATGCAAACGGAATATTTTGCCGACATCCGTCCGGCATGGCAGATTGCAAGCCATGACCGGCATGATCCTGCGGACCGTAGGGTTGGCGCTTTGCGCCGCGGCTTGGTGGTGGCTCGGCGCGAGGGGTCAGGAGCAAGGGCCGGCCGACGGGATACCCATGATTTTGGCCGCCCACGCGGTGCTCATTATCGCCGCGATTTTCCTGGCCAAACCACTGGCCGGTATCTTCGGCGATTGGGCTTCGGGGTTGTTTATGCCCGGCGCCCGGCATTCACGCCCGCAACCGATGTATAGCATTCCGGAAGGGCGTATGACGGGGGAAGATTACGCCGGAGCCCTCGAGGCCTACGCAGCTCTTGCCGCGGAGCATCCGGAGGAAATCGCGCCGCATTTGCGCATGATGGAAATCTGGCTCCGCGTTTATAAAGATCCGGAATCGGCCCGGACAATCCGGGACAATGCGCTGCTTTTAATCAAAGGGAGGCGGAACAAGGAAAGATTCCGCACGGCAGCACACGTCGTTCTGGCCGAGGCTGGGGTGGAGACCTGACTGATTGGGGTTGGCCGCGGGGTCGGGGGATGGTTTATTGAGGATGTATGCATATCCACTTGAGTCCCCGTCACCTCGTGCTCACCGGCGCGATCAATTCCTACGTGGTGAACAAACTGGCACACCTTGACAACCAGTCGGACCAAATCATCGCGGCCCACGTCGTCCTGATGCACGACGAGTCGAAAAAGAAGAGCAACTATGTGGTCAAGATCCACCTCGCCGTTCCCGGGCCCGACCTGCATGCCGAGGACCGGGAAGCCGACCTCTATGCGGCCATCGATCTGGTCATGGACAAACTTTCCCGCCAACTCCGCAAGCGCAAGACGCGCCTGGTCACGTCGAAAAAGCATAAGACGCAATTGGCGGCCGAGCGTCGCAAACGCGGAGCCTGAGAACGGCCGTGGCCGACGCGGCATACAAGGTCAAACTCGATGTCTTCGAGGGCCCACTCGACCTCCTGCTTTATCTCGTGCGCAAGGACGAGGTGGATATTTATGACATCGAAATCGGGCGTATCACCCGGCAATACCTCGAGTATCTTGGGGAAATGGAATCCGTCGATGTCGAGATCGGGGGCGAATTTATCGTCATGGCCGCCAACCTTCTTTACATCAAAAGCCGCACCTTGCTTCCGGTCGACCTGCAGGGTCCGGTCGAAGAAGAGGGCGAGGATGAGGATCCGCGCTGGGAACTGATCAGGCAGCTCATCGAATACAAAAAATTCAAGGAGGCGGCCGGCGATTTACGCGACCGGGAGGAATTTGCGGCGAAGCTATTCGGACGCACACCATCCGCGCCCGCGGTCGATGGAGGTGCGACCTTGCTGGCCGGCGAAGTCGGCACTCTCGACCTTATTGCCGCTTTCCAGCGGGTGCTGGCCCGCATCGAAAAACAAAAAGGCGCCTCGCGTGAAATCGAGGCCGACCGGTTCACGGTTTCGGAAAAAATCGAATACGTCCTGAAAATCTTGCCGGAGAAGGAGGGGCTGAAATTCGAGGAACTGTTCGCCGGCCAGACCACGCGCAGCGAGGTGGTGGCCACTTTTCTCGCCTTGCTCGAGTTGGTGCGCCTCCGCCATGTCCATGTCGAGCAGGAAGGGCCGTTCGGGGAGATCATGCTCCGGCGGCGGGGTCTGGCCGTGGTGCCGGAGCAGGATTTGACGAATTTGCCGGGCTCCGCCGCCCCGGATGGAAACGGATGAATGCCCCTGGTCTTTTTCGGTGTTGATGCGCTGCGACAAATGGCAAATCCTTCCCGACCCCTTTTATGACCCCACTTTCACGTGTCCTCGAAGCCCTGCTCTTTGCCTCCGACAAGCCAATGAGCCCGGCGGAGTGCGTCAAGCATCTGAAGGGGGCGATGGAGGCTGCACCGGAGAATGGCGACGCCGTAGCTCTAGCCAAATGCAGGCCGGATGAAGTGGCTTCCGTTTTGGGCGAGTTGGCGTCGGCTTACGAAGAAGAGCAGCGCGGCTTCCGCCTCATCGAGAGTGGCGCCGGTTGGAAGGTGGTCACCGCGCCCGACGCGGCACCATGGGTCCGGCAACTTTTCCCGGAGAACCGTCCGTCGCGCCTTAGTCCTTCCGCGCTCGAGACCCTTGCCATTGTTGCCTACCGGCAGCCGATCATGCGGGCGGACCTCGAAGCGGTGCGCGGGGTCAATGTGGACGGCGTCATGCAGACTCTGCTGGAGCGCGGGGTCATCCGTATTGCCGGGCGCGCCGATGTTCCGGGGCGGCCTTTGCTTTATGGCACGACGGAGTTTTTCCTCGAGCACTTTGCGTTGCGTTCGCTAGACGAATTGCCCAACTGTGCGGAATTGCGCCGGGTGGAACTTCCGGTCGCCGCCCGGCCCGAGGACCAGCCGGTTCTCCCCCTGGATCAAGCCCCGGGGAGCAATGGCACGGATGCTGTTTCTGTGAGCGAAGCCGCACTGGTCGAGGAGGCGACATGACGCTGGAACAACTACGAGCCGCCATCGACGGCGTCGACGACCGGATCCTTGACCTGTTGGGTGAACGGGCCGGCCTGGTCGAGGAGGTCGGCCGGGTCAAGGACAAGAGCGGCGACTCCTACTACGCTCCGGAGCGCGAGGAGAACCTGTTGCGCCGTTTGGTCACAACCAATACGAGCCGCCTGCCGGAAGCGGGCGTGCGCGCCATTTACCGCGAAATCCTTTCCTCCATGCGCGCGCTCGAGCAAACAATCAAGGTGGCTTATCTCGGCCCGCGGGCGACGTTCAGCCACCAGGCGGCGGCCCGCCATTTCGGTAGTGCGGTCGAACTTTGCCCCGAGCGCACTATCGGTGAGGTTTTCGAAGCGGTGGAACGCGGACGGGCCCACTATGGCGTGGTGCCGATCGAAAATTCCCAGGAGGGTTCGGTCAATGCCACGCTCGACCGTTTCATCGAGAGCGATGCCCGGATTTGCGCCCAGGTTTTTCTGCCGGTTGAGCTGAATTTACTCGGGAACGGACCCCTGGCCAAGGTGCGCAAGGTCTATTCTCATCCCCAGCCGTTCGGCCAATGCCGACGCTGGTTGGCGGAATACTTGCCCGCGGCCGAATGTGTCGAGGTCTCCAGCACGGCGCGGGCCGCGGAGTTGGCGGCGGCCGAGGAGGGCACGGCGGCGCTGGCCAGCGGCATGGCGGGCGACGAATTCAATCTGCCCGTGCTTGCCCCTTCAATTCAGGATGCATCGAGCAACGTAACGCGGTTTTTTGTCATTGGACAAAAACCAGCACCTCCCTCGGGCCGCGACAAAACCTCGGTCATGTTTGCGGTGAAGGACCAACCCGGTGCACTGGCCAAAGCTCTCGCGCCGTTCGAGAAAGCGGGTATCAGCCTGACCCGGATCGAGAGCCGTCCATCCAAGCGCCAGGCCTGGGAATATTACTTTTTTGCCGATCTGGCCGGCCACGCCGGTGGATCCGAACTGGCCGCGGCCTTGGCGGAGCTTTCTCGGGTTTGTGCTTTCACGCGGATCCTCGGCAGCTATCCCGACACACCGGCATCCTGAGACGCATTGCGCCACGCCCCTGGAACTAGTAAGATGAAAAATCACCTGTGAAGACCGAAAAAGACCTCCCCTTGGCCAAGCGCAATGCCTACCTCAAGGCCTTGAGTGCCTTGGAGCTTGGCAACCACGGATTGGTGGTGTCGATGCTCGGACCCCTGGTGGCTGAGGAACCGGAATTTCTGGCCGGACGCAAACTGTTGCGCGAGGCGCAGGTCATGCGATCGAAAGGGAAGTCCAGTTTCCTCGGGCTTTCCGGAGGCGGGCTTTCGCTGGGGCGCGGCAAAGTTAAAAAACTGATCGAATCCGGCGACTTCCGGGCGGCCCTCGCCGAGGCGGAGAAGGGGTTGGAATCCGATCCGATGGGGTCCCAACCCAACCGCGAGTTGCACGATGCGGCCGAAGCGGCGGCGGCGGCCGCCCGTGTGGAAATGGCCTCGCGGCAGGCCGAATTCGACACCTCGCCCGATGAGGGCAAGGAAAATGCCGCCCGCCACTTGGACACCGCCCGGGAAAAAGTCCGGGTGTTCGAGACCATTGCCCGTTTCGCCCTCGAGACCATCGCTCTGGATCCGAAAAATACGAAGGTGCGGCACGACCTCGGTGACTACCTCATGCGCATTGAGGACTACGACGAAGCATCGAAAGCGTACGATGAAATTCTGCGCCGGAACCCCATGGACCTCGATGCTCGGGACAAAGCGAAAGAGGCCGCGGCCCGGCGCTCCATGCAGCGCGGTAAACTAGGCACCTCCACTTTTGCCGAGTTGGTCAAACAACGCCAGCAGGGCGGGGCGGAGGAAAAAGTTGTCACCGCGGGTGAATCCGCCGAGGACCTGGCCCGCGTCGTCTACGAGGCTCACGAAGCTGGCAATCCCGACCGCGAGGCCGCGCGCAAGCTCGCCGACCTTCATTACGCCAAAGAAGACTACGACCACGCCCTGGAGTATTACCGTTACCTTTCCGCTTTGGCCAATGACACGGATCCCGGCTTGCTCCGCAAAATCAGCGACACCGAGGTGCGCAAGATCTCCACAGCGATTGCGGTCAAAGACAAAGAGCTCGCCGTGATGGCCCCGGACAGCCCGGAAGCCGTGGCCCTGCGCACGGAACTCGACGAGCTACGGCGCGGCAAGGCCGAACAAATGCTGGGTGAAGCCCGCAAGCGCGTTGAGCGCAATCCGACAGACCTGCAATACCGTTTCGAGTTGGGTGAGCAGATGGTGCTGGCCGGTCATTACAAAGAGGCCATTCCTGAACTGCAAAAAGCGCGCAGCAACCCGAACACCCGTACCAAAGCGCTCAACATGCTCGGCAAATGCTACACCGAGCGCAACATGCTCGACCTGGCGGCCAAGACCCTGACCGACGCGGCGTCCGAGATTCCCGGCATGGATGGCACAAAGAAGGACATTCTCTACAATCTCGGCTTGGTCTATGAGCGGATGGGCGATGCCGGGAAATCCCTCGATTGCATGAAGGAGATCTATGAGGTCGATTACGGTTACCTTGATGTGGCCGCGCGGGTGGAATCGTCGTATACGGCGTGAGGGGATTTTTACAAAAGGACACGAAGGTAACGAAGGAGGGGGAATGCGGTCCGCTGGCCAGTGGACCTTACCAGCGGCTCCTTGAAAACGCCGCTACGAGCGGAGGGGCCCAGCCACCAAGTCGTAGACCTGCGCGCCGCTCACGGTGACTGAAGCGAACTCCCCGACCGGCAAGGGAGATTCGAGGAGCACGCGGCAGTCGACGTCCGGGGCGTCGTGTTCACTGCGGGCGACCTGCGGTTGCTCGACGAGCACCTTGATCGTGCGTCCTTGCTGCGCCTCCGCCAATTCACGGGCGATCTTTTGCTGGAGCTTCATGGCCCGGGCGTGACGTTTGTTTTTCACGGATTCGGGGATTTGTCCGTCCATCTTGGCCGCCCGGGAACCTTCTTCCTGGGAATATTTGAAAACGCCCAGCCGTTCGAAGCGGACGCGGTTGATAAAATCCAGCAGGGACTCGAAATGTTCGTCGTTTTCGCCGGGAAAGCCGGTGATGAAGGTGGTGCGGATGGCGAGACCCGGGATACCTTCGCGCATCCGGATGATGAGGTCCTCGATATGTTGCCGCGAGGTTTCGCGGCGCATGAGCTTGAGCATGTCCTCATGGATGTGCTGCAGCGGCATATCGACGTAGCGGGCGACTTTGCGGCTCCGGGCAATCGTGGCGATAAGTTCGTCACTCCAATGTGCGGGGTGGGTGTAGAGGAGACGGATCCAGAAATCGCCTTCGATCTGATCCAACTCCCCGAGGAGGCGGCCAAGGGTTGGTCCGCGGGAAGAATCGACCGGCTGGCGGGGTCCCGCTTTCTGCTCCCAGAGATCCATGCCGAAATAAGTAGTGTCCTGACTGATCAGGTTGAGTTCTTTTGCCCCCTGTTTGACCAAGGCGCGCGCTTCCGCCACGACCGACCCGATGGTCCGGCTGCGGTGGCGTCCGCGCATTTGCGGGATCACGCAGAAGCTGCACGGATGGTTGCAGCCCTCGGCAATCTTCAAGTAGACCGTGTGGCGGGGTGTGAGTTGGAAGCGCGGGGTGTCGTAGTCGGGAATGTAGCGCGATTTGCGCGTGACCAGGTCGAGAGGGACGCCCGCTCCGGCGGCCGGCCGCTCGAGCACCTCGCGGACGATGCGGGGAAACTCGGCGATTTGGTCGAGTCCGATAAAGGCATCAACTTCGGGGATTTCGCGTTTGAGTTCCTCGTGGTAGCGCTGGGCGAGGCAGCCGCTGACGATGATTTTCTGGGCCGGTCGGGCGGACAACCGCCTCTGGTGCATTTCGAGGATGGTGTCGATCGATTCTTCTTTGGCTTGGTCGATGAAGCCGCAGGTGTTGATCACGAGCACATCGGCTTCGTCGGGTTCGCGGGTCAGGTCGAAATTATCTTTGGCGGCCCCGCCGAGCATGATCTCGGCATCGACCAGATTTTTGGCACAACCGAGGCTGACCATGCCGATCTTCGGGCGCGCGTTTGCCGTGGCCATGCGGATAATGGTGACCCACCGGGGAGCGGTCGATCAGGGCGCGTTGGATCCGTCCACGGCCGGCACCGGGGTGAGACTCAGGTAGAGGGCGTTGTCCAGATTGACGCGCTCGGCGGGTTGGACGGGCAGCCGGGGCGCGGGGGTTTCCTTGACCAACGGCGCTGGTGGGTGCTCGGGCCGTTCTTCGAAGTTGAGCCGAGAAAGCTTCGCGTTGAGTGACCAGAGGCCGGTGGTGAGGATGATCAAGGCCGTGACGGCCAGCACTGTGCCTGGTCCGACCACGCGCCGCTTTTTCGGTTCGGGTGCGTCGCGCATGGTGTCGCTGTAGGCCAGCTCCACGCAACCGTCGACGGGTGACAATGCGACATCTCCAGGCTGACGAGGGCCGCGACTTTTGACCACCGGGACTTCGAGGTATCGCGCATACATGCGCAGAGAAAGCCGGTGGTAGACCTCCGGCATGTTGTCGACCGAATCGTTTTCCTCAAGCTGGCGCAGGATATCGGCACGGAGACAGGTGTCCTTCGCCGCTTGCTCAAGGCTGATACCTTTGGCCTCTCGCGACATTTTGAGCTCTTGGCCGGGATGAGGGTTCATCGATATGTTCACTATGCATCAACCGGGCAAACTGTCCAAGTCCACGAGTATCTCGCGGTCTTTGGCCCCGTCTTTCGGACCGACAATGCCGCGCTGTTCGAGAATATCAACCACGCGGGCCGCACGGGTGTAACCGAGACGGAGCCGGCGCTGGAGCATGGAGGTGGAAGCCTTGCCTTCCTGTTTGATAATGCCGAGACACCGGGCCACCAGCTCCTCGTCCTCCTCGGTCACGTCATCATCGCCGCCGCCGGAGGAGGTCATGGCTTCATGGAACCCGGGATCGAAGGTCGGTTCGGCTTGCGCGCCGACATAATCGACGACGCGGTGGATTTCCTCGTCGGTGACGAGCACGCCTTGGGCACGAACGAGGGTGGAGGTTCCGGGCGGCAGATAAAGCATGTCCCCCTGGCCGAGAAGCTTGTCGGCGCCGTTGGCGTCGAGGATGACGCGGCTGTCGAGTTTCGAGGCGACCTGGAAGGCGATGCGGCTCGGTATATTCGCCTTGATCACCCCGGTGACGACGTCGGCCCGCGGGGTCTGTGTGGCGACGATCATATGGATGCCGGCGGCCCGCGCCATTTGCGTGATGCGGGCGATGGCGCTTTCGACATCGGCCGGCGCGGTCTGCATGAGATCGGCCAATTCGTCAATGATGACGACAATGAAAGGGAGCCGTTCGGGAATGACCAATTCCTCACCCTTCTTCGGCGGCGGGATCTCGAGCACGGCGTCCTCGATACCCTCGTCCTCCGCATCATTGTCCGCTGGCGTCGACTCGGGCGACACATCCTCGTCGGGCTTTTTTTCCAACGGTCGCGCATTGAACCCATGGATGTTGCGCAGGCCGCACTTCGCGAAGATGCGGTAACGACGCTCCATTTCGTCGATGACGTAGCGTAGGGCAAGGAGAACCTTTTTCGGCTCGGTGACCACATTGGCCGCGAGATGGGGGAGCTTTCCGTAATGCTGCATCTCGACGACCTTCGGATCGATCATGATGAAGCGGAGTTCCTCGGGCGAAAACTTGTAGAGCATGCTCGCGATGATGGCATTGACGCACACACTCTTGCCGCTGCCCGTGGTGCCGGCGATGAGGAGGTGGGGCATCTGGGCGAGGTCGGCGATGATGGTGCGGCCGTAGACGTCCTTGCCGAGGGCAAGGGGGATCTTGGCCTTGCTGTTGACCCATTCGTCGCTTTCGAGGAGTTCGCGGAAGACGACTTTGATTTTTTTGCTGTTGGCGATTTCGATGCCGACGGTGTCCTTGCCGGGAATGGGCGCGAGGATGTTGATTTTTTCGGCCCGGGTGGCGCGGGCGATATCTTTTTCCAGATTGGCGATACGATCGACGCGCACGCCGCGCGCCGGATAGATCTCGAAGCGGGTGACGGTGGGGCCGCGGGTGATGTCGCCGGCGCTGGCCTCGAGTCCGAATTGTTTCAGCGTGTCGAGGATACTGCTCTGCATGGCGAGAAGTTCGGCCGGGTCGGCGGTTTGGCGGTCGCTCATGTCGGGTGAGTCGAGCAAATCGAGCGGCGGCATTTGGTAATTCTCGATATGGATTTCGGGCACCGCACCGAGCGGGCCGGTTTCTTTCTTTTTCGGAGGCGCGGGTGCGGGTGGTTTTCTGACCGGG